>MPMW01000131.1 GCA_002238705.1 Acidobacteria bacterium bin61
GCTAAAGCCGGCGTTCCGAGCCGTGTCTGCCGTGGGGGTAGCTGGCGGAACCGCACCAGGCACATCGCGTTCACGGCCAAGACGGCTTGGAACGCCGACTTCAGTCGGCACCCGCGGCCCGCGAGGGCCGCGGAACGGATCACGCCACTCACGTTGAAGAGCGTCCACGTTGCGAACGCCAGGGTGACGCGAAGTATGAGAAGTCCGGGCCAAAGCTGGGCTAAAGCCGGCGTTCCGAGCCGTCTCTGCCGTGAAGATGGATAGCGGCGCGGGGTCCCTGTCGCTCCTTCCCCCTACGTCCCGCTGCGGAGGGTCCGCTCGGCGCCTGACAACCCCGCCAGGTCCGGGACCACCAGCGTGCCGCAGCCCTCGGGGGTGAAGACCTCGAGCAGCAGGCTGTCGGGCGTCCCCGCGGGCAGGACGTGGGCCCGGGCCACGCCGGCTTCGAGCGCCTTCCGGATGCACAGCGCCTTCGGCAGCATCCCGGTGCGGATCGCCCCGGACTCCCGCATCTCCTCGAGGCCCGCGAGGTCCAGGAACGACACCACGCTCTCCGGGTCCTCCGGATCCGCGAGCAGCCCCGGCGCTTCCCCGAGCAGGATCAGCTTCTCGGCCCCGAGCGCCACCGAGAGCGCGGAGGCGACGGTGTCCGCGTTGATGTTCAGGAGCGTCCCCGCCTCGTCCGCCGAGATCGGGCTCACCACCGGCAGCGCGCCGATGCCGAGCAGCCGCTCCAGCAACCCCCCGTCCACGCTGTCGATGTCCCCGACGTAGCCGTAGTCCACCGTCTCCTCGGCGGCGCCCTCCCCCACCTTCACCGGCGGCCGCCGGTGCGCCCGGATCAGCCCGGCGTCCACGCCGGACAGCCCGATCGCGGGCAGGTCGAAATCGCGGCAGGCGGCGAGGATGCGGGTGTTGATCTCGCCGTTCAGGACCATGGTGGTGACCCGGAGCGCTTCCGAGTCGGTGACCCGGCGCCCGCCCACGAAACGCGTGCGGACTCCGAGCTTTTGGGACAACTCGGTGGACTGGGGGCCGCCGCCGTGCACGAGCACCACCCGAATGCCGAACTCGAAGAGCAGGGCCACCTGCTCCACGAGGTCGCGGATGCTCTCCTCCGCGGCGACCGCCGCGCCCCCGGTCTTGATGACGAAGGTCTTCCCGCCGAAGCGCTTCAGGTAGGGCGCCGCGTGCCGGAGCGCCCGGATGCGGATCCGGTTTTCCACGTTGCTCATGACAGCATCCGGTGGAGCGCCGCCATCTGCGCCCACATGCGGTTCTCGGCCTGCCCGACCACCGCGCTCCGCGGCCCGTCCAGCACCGCTCCCGCCACCACGATGCCCCGGCGCACCGGCAGGCAGTGGAGGAACCGGCAGTCGTCCCGCGCGCCGGCGAACCACCCCTCGTCCACGGTCCAGCCCGAGAGCCCGGCCCGGAGCGCCAGGTCCGCCTCGGGGTCGCCGTAGTGCCGCGTCGAGGCCCACGACTTGGCATAGAGCGCGTGCGCGCCCTCCATCGCCTCGGCGGGATCATCGCTCTCGCGCACCGATCCCCCGGACGCCGCGGCGAGCCGGCCTGCCTGGGCCATCACGCTTTCCGGCAGCTCGTAGCCCTCGGGCCGCAACACGGTCACCTCCATGCCCCGCAGCGCGGCCAGGCGCAGGGTGTCGGCGGGCACCGCGAGGGGCAGGGGATGCGGATGGTCGGCCCACGAGAGCACCAGGCGGCCTCCCCGGGCCGGAATCCCGAGATCGTCGAGCGTCCGCCAGTCGGCCAGCGACTGGCAGGGATGGCGCACCGCGGATTCCATGTTCAGGAAGGGCTTGCCGCAGAGGCCCCGGATCAGCTCGAAGCGCTCGTCGGCGAGGTCCTCGGCCAGGTCGCGCTGCGCCGCGAACGCCCGGACCCCGAGCGCATCCCCGTAGGACGCGAGCACCGGCACCGCCTCGGCGATGTTCTCGGCGGTCGTCCCGTCCATGACGGCGTCGGGGTCGAACTCCAGCTTGTGGATGAACCGGTCGGGCGCGATCACGAAGGAGCCGCCGCCGAGCCGGGCCATCCCCGCCTGGAAGGACGCCTGGGTCCGCAGGGAGGGATTCAGGAACAGGAGGGCGAGCACCTTTCCCTCGAGCGCCCGCGGTTCGGGCCGTTCCCGGAGCCGGCCGGCGAGCGCGACCAGGTCGCGGATTCCTTCCGCGCCGAGGTCTTCGAGCCGGTGGACTTCGCGCATTCTGGATGACCCGGAGGTTCGCCTCAGGCGGGGATGTCCCGGAGCGCCTCCACCAGCGCGTCCACGTGCCCGTCTTCGAGCACCAGGGGCGGCATCAGCCGGAGCGCGGACGGGTCGGTCGAGGTCCCCGAGAAGATGCCGCGCTCGAGGAGGGCGTTCCGCACTTCCTTCGCGGGCCGGGAGCAGACGAGGCCGAGCAGGAATCCCCGGCCCTGAATGCGCTGGACGGGCCCCACGACCGCCTCGGTCCGGATCCGGTCCGAGAGGCGGCGCACGCCCGCGAGCAGGTCCTGCTCATGAATCACCCGGATCACCGTGGCGATCAGCGCGCTGGCGACCGGGCCGCCCCCGAAGGTGGTCCCGAAGGACCCCATCGGCAGCCCGCCCGCGAGTTCCTCGCTCGCGAGCACTGCCCCCGCCGGGAAGCCGCCGGCGAGGGCCTTGGCGGTGGTCAGAATGTCGGGCCGGACCCCGGACCACTCGCAGGCGAAGGGCTTCCCGCTCCGGCCCATGCCGCACTGCACCTCGTCGAAGACGAGGAGCGCGCCGGCCGCGTCGCAGGCCTCCCGGGCCGCCCGGAGAAACCCGTCCGAGAGATCCACGGCGCCGGCCATGCCGAGCACCGGCTCCATGATCACCGCCGCCACCCGGGAATCCACCGCGGCGGCGAGCGCCTCCGGGTCCTCCCGCGGCACGGTCCGCACCGAAAACGGCGTCTCGGGAAAGGCGTACCACTTTGCGGAACCGCCGGTGACCGCGGAGGCGGCCGCGGTCCGGCCGTGGAAGCCGCCGGTGAGCGCGACCACGGTGTCCCGGTCCGGGCGGGCGCGGAAGGCGAGGCGCAGCGCGTTCTCGTTCGCCTCGGCGCCGCTGCTCACGAAGAACGCGCGGTCGAGCCCGCCGGGCGCGAAGTCCACGAGCGCCTCGGCGGCGGCGGCGCGCTCGGGGCTCGGGATCGCGGTGGTCTGGAAGAAGAGCCGCGTCGCGATCTCGTCCAGGCATTCGAGGATGGCCGGGTGGCGGTAGCCGAGCCCCGCGACCGCGTGCCCGCCGTAGAAGTCGATCAACTCCCGGCCGCCGGCGGTCTTCAGCACGACGCCTTCGCCCGAGACCACTTCCAGGGGAAGCTGCGGATAGACCGGGAAGAGCTTTGGGGATTCTGCGGACATTGTTGGATCGGTCGGGGGTTTTCGGTTGGGGTCTCCCGGTTGTGGCTACTAGAGCCAGGCGGGGGTGGGGACGGTGAGCCCGGTTTCCTCGGGGAACCCGAGCAGGCGGTTCATCCATTGGACGCCGCCGCTGGCGGCGCCCTTGCCGAGGTTGTCGAGGGCGGCGAAGGCGACGACGGTCTCGCCGTCGGTGGCGGCGCCCACCACGGTGGTCGCCGAGCCGACGGTCTCCTTGAGCCGCGGCGCGGAGGCGACGCGGACGAGCGGGGCGCCCGCATAGAAGTCGCGGAACAGCGTGTCGAGGTCGTCGCCGGTGAGCGGCGCGCGGCTCTTCGCGAAGACCGTGGCGTGGATCCCCCGCGCGAACGGCCCCGAGTGCGGGACGAAGCGGACCTTGGCGGCGGGTTCCCCCGGGGCCGCGAGCAGGTCTTCCATTTCCGGGGCGTGCCGGTGGCGGAGAGGCTTTTAGGCGGAGAGAGTCGCGTGCCCGGGCGGCCGTGGGCGGCGGGCCCCCGCGGGGCCGGGAGCAGGTCTTCCATTTCCGGGGCGTGCCGGTGGCGGAGAGGCTTGTAGGCGAAGAGATTCGCGTGCCGGAGCGGATGGTGGGTCGTCTCTTTCGGCATGCCGCCCGATCCGGTGCTGCCGGTGACCGCGGAGACGTGGAGGTCGGGCTCCACGAGCCCCGCGCGCCGGAGCGGGGCGGCGGCCAGGGCCGCCGCGGTGGCGAAGCAACCCGGATGGGCGACGCGGCCGGGCCCGGCGCCGGCGTGGTTCGCGGTCAATTCCGTCAGCCCGCAGGTGAACTCCCGGAGCAGGTCGGGGGCGGGGTGGGGGATCCCGTAGATCTGCTGGTAGCGGGCCGGGTCGGAGTGGCGGAAGTCGGCGGAGAGATCCACCACCGGGAGCTCGCAGCCGATCGCCGCCGCGGCCTCGATGAGGGCGGCGACCTGGGGAGCGGACGCCTTGTGCGGGGCGGCGGAGAACGCGCCGAGGCCCGCATGCTCCCCGGCGGCGCGCTTGAGGGTTTCAGGAAGCTCGCCCGGCGCCACGAAGGTCTCGTCCCCGAAGGCGGCGGCCAGGTTGGGGAACGACTCCGCGATCGGGAGTCCGGCGTGGCTCGCCGAGACGGCGCCGGCCAGCCGCATCCCGGGGTGCCCGGAGACCCAGCGAAGCAGTTCGCCGGCCACGTAACCGGAAGCGCCGAGCACGACCGCTCCGACCGGGCGCCGTTCGCTCTCCTGAATCATCCGAACCCTCCGGGGCTCTCCGGATTGACGGCCGCGCGCAGCCGGTCCAGGATGCCCCGCTGTCCCGACTCGGTGTAGCTCGCGACGAAGATGGTGTCGTCGCCCCCCACCGATCCGGCGGCTTCCGGCCATCCCTCGGTGTCGATGGCATGGGCGACCCGCTGGGCGCCGCCGGGAAGGGTGCGGACCACCACCAGGTGCGGTCCCGCGGGGGAGAACCCTTCGATGAGCGCCGCCAGGCCGGGAAGCTGGGACCGCCGCTCGGGAGTGATCCGGTAGCGGCCCCCGACCTTCTGCGCCCCGATGTCGCGAAGATCCCGGCTCACGCACGACTGGCTCACCGAGTGCCCGTGCGCCTCGAGATGGGCGACGAGCTCCGCCTGCGTCCGGGCCCGCGCTTCGAGCAGCGCGGCACTCAGGAGGGAGCGGCGTTCGGCGGCCTCGTCGGGGCGGGGCAACGGCGTGTTCATATTATGCGCAAAATATACCACACCAGCTCAAGTCGTGTGGGCTGCGAGGGTGGGTACGGATGATCCGGCCCTCAGCCCGACTGGCAAACGAACCGGGACGTCTTCGTGACGGTGCCCGACCCGGGCACCGACAAGCAACAGTCCTGGCAGGCTCGGTCTCCATCGATTCCGACACCCCAGAACCGGTCTCCGGCGCCGTCGACAGCGCCGACAAAGACTTGGCCGCCGAGTTCCGGCCTTCCGGTCAGTGCCCCAGGCTCCTCGACGAGGATGAGACTCTCGCCCAGACGCTTCAGATCGGCGAGGAAAACATCCAGCGGCGGCGCTTCGATCCATCGCACCAGTTCCCAGTCTGCCGGCGTAGCGCTCAGGATCACGCGCGCGAGATCAGCCGGAAACAATCCCGCCGCCTTCCCCTGCGCGCCTTCCAGAGCCTCGGCGATCGGCAGGTTCCACCCGACGCAGAACCCCCGGATGTCCGCGAGGTCTTTGGGTTCGCCTGACAGGAACGACCGGCCGCATCCGCATCGAGGCCCCCGGAGCCCGGCGGCGGAACCCGAGCATCTATCCTCCCTCCGCCGTGTCCGAAGCCGAACAAGACTCCGCCCGCCGCCTCGTCCGCACGGCGTTCACGATCGGCGGCGCGATCTTCGCGTTCATCATCTGGCAGCTCTACCTGCGGGCTCCGGCGGCCTCGGTCCCCGAATGGACGGCGGCGCTCCCGGCGGTGAACGCCGCCTTCAACGCGGCGACGACCTCGCTCATTTGCCTGGGAGTGGCCGCGATCCGTACGGGACGGCGCCGGCTCCACATCGGCTTCCAGGTCGCGGCGCTGGTGTCCGCGGCGTGTTTCCTCGCCGGCTACCTCACCTACCACCACTTCCAGGGGGACACCCCGTACCCGGGGACGGGGATGCTGCGCCCCATCTACTTCTTCTTCCTGATCACCCACATCCTGTCGTCGGCGGTCTCGCTGCCGCTCATCCTGACCACCGTGGCGTTCGCGGCGAGCCGGCGTTTTTCCTTCCACCGCCGCTGGGCGCGCGTGACGGTCCCGGTCTGGCTCTACGCCTCGTTGACCGGCCTCATCGTCTACGCGATGCTTCACGGTGGGGCGTGATCTCCGCCGGGCTCGTGCGGCCCGCAGAACGGATCACGCCCAGAGCCTTCACAACGACCCCGGCTTGGAACGCCGGCTTCAGCCGGCACCCGCGGCCCCGTCGAGCGCTTCGGGGAGTGGGGCGCCTGTCCGGAGGAAGGGGGGGAAACTGGGAAGGTCCAACGGGCGCCCCACCCCCAAAGCGCCCGGCGCTTCGCGCCGCGAACCGCAACTCCCTCGCGCGCTGGCGCGCACATCGGCGAGTTCCGGTTCGTCGTTACTTTCTTGTGAAAGGGGGTAACCCCCTTCACGCTTTCCCCCGAACACGCGGGCAGCGAACCCGAGGTTCGCTGCCATTTTCTTTTTTCGCTCGTTCAAGTAGCGCAGCGGAACAAGACCACGCCGTTGGACGCTGACGGGATTTCGGTCGGGATTCCACGACGACTCGGAGCCTGATGCATGTGGGCTAGGGTTCCGGCCTCGCCTCAAGGGCCCCAACAAGGAGTAGTCCCATGCCTCGATTCGCCTTTCGCGCCGCGTTGCTCGCGACTCTGCTCGCGCTGCCGGCGGCTGCCCAGAACATGAATCCACGGGGCAAGGTGGAGACGGACGTCCGTGGAGCCAGCGTTTCCATCGACTACGGCCGCCCGGGACTCGGCGGCCGGTCACTT
>MPMW01000132.1 GCA_002238705.1 Acidobacteria bacterium bin61
GGGCCGATCCCGAGGCGCCGCCGCAGGCGCCGTTCCCGGAGGGGGTGGACCCTCAGGCGGACCCGGTGGCGGACGACGGCGGCCCACCCGGCCAGCCGAACCAGCACCGCGATCGCGGACCGCCCGAGGTCGTTCGCAGACTCTCGCAGACCACCGGTCAATGAGGCCGCGTCCAGGGCTGTCCGGACCGGAGGAAGGGTGGGTCGACCAGGGGCGCCTCGAAGGCCGCGGCGATGAAGTCGATGTCCTCGTCCCGGAGCAGGGCCGGATCCCAGGTGATCGTCACCGCGGTCTGCTCGCCCCGGGACATCGCCGCGAAGAAGAGGGGATGCCGCTCGTGGAGACAGGCGATCACCTCCATGCCCGAAATCTCGCTCAGTACCGGATCCCCCTCACCGGGCCAGGTCTCGAGGTGCGTGAACCCCGCGGTGCCGAAGTCCGCCCACGGCCGGTAGAGCCACCGGCGGAGAAACGGCGCCGCCACGGGAAAGAGCGGCGCGGGGACCGGCACCGGTGGGACGGCCCACTCCCCCGTCCGTTTCTTGCGGTGCACGATCCGGCGTACGGACCGGCAGCGCTCCAGGAAGGCCCGGCTCTTCGCTCCGGACAGGGCCTCGCGGTGCACCCGGATGCGCGACACGCCGTTCCCGAATCCGCGCAGGCGCTCCGTGCGGGTGTTCATCGGCACCCACAGTCCGATCCGGTCCGCCGAAACGCTCTGCTGCAGGTTCCAGGCGGCGAGCGCATCGAGCGCCGCCGCCAGCAGGCAATCGTTCCACCGGAATCCGCCGACCGTCTGCGAAAGGGAGGCGAGCGGCTCGCGGGGCACGGTGATCGTGCGCCACCTGCGGCTCGCCGAGGCGGGTCCGGGGCGCGTGGCGAGGGCGGCCGAGGGGCGGGCGGCCGGGTTCCGGCGAGCCCCCCTGGGGGTCTCCAGCAGTTCCGGCGGGACCACTTGGGGACGCGGCGGCATGGTTTCGAGGCCCCGGGCCATCCGCAGTTGCCGCTGCACGAAGAGCAGCGTCCCGATCAGGTCCGACGCGGCGTGGTGCACCTGGGTCACGAGACTCCAGGACGGGGGATCTCCGATGCCGAGAAGCATCTGCCGCAGCGGCGGGCCTTCCTGAAGGGAGAACGGGGTCTCGAGAAACTCCTGGATCCGGAGAACGCGCTCCCCCTCCGGGAACACCCGGATCACGAGCGCGGGCGGCGTCCCCGGCTGCGTTTCCCAACTCGGAATGTCGAACGGGGGCTGGCGCAGCCGGCTGCCGGCGACCGGAAAGGCGTGCCGAGCCCCTTCGGCCCCCCGGTAGAGCGGCTCGAAGTCGGTCACCGCGTGCGACGACTGACCGAGATTCAGTACGAAGGCGTAGTCCAGCGGCCTGGCGAGGGAGTCCGCAAGCAGACACGCCAAGTCCGGCGTGGCGAGCGGGATGGTTCCGGTCAGACGGCTTGGGGCGGCGCTTCTCGCCAGATGTCGCGCCGCGGGATCCGGCGCCGCTCGGGGTCGCGTTCGACAAGCTGGTGGAGTTCGATCCAGGCGAGATGCGGCCGCAGGTGGTGCTCGCGGTGCATGGACAGCCCGAAGGAAAACCAGTAGGCCAACCAGCCGAACCAGTTGTGCGATCGCGCCGTGGGATCACCGGTGGAATAGCCCTCGTGGGTGAGGTGGGCGAACGGGATCCAGAGCACGAGCGACACGAGGGTGCAGACCGGCAGCACCCCCGTTACGAGTCGCCAGGGGCCCACCAGAATGGCGACGGGAAGATAACAGGCCGCAATGGCCAGATAGTTCAGGACGAGATCGCGCGCGTGGCCGGGAGGCAGCCCGCCGCGCCGGCGGAGCCAGAAGAACCACTGGTGCGGCATTGCCACCGCCCGGAAGGGGAGCTGCCACTTGTGCGGAGTGTCCAGAAAAAGATCCGGATCCTTGCCGGGTTCGTTGGTGTGCCGATGGTGCTGGAGGTGGGTACCCCGGAAGTTCGTGAAGGGCACGAGAACGGGCAAGAGCGCCAGCCGGCCCCAGAAGGTGTTCGCCCGGCGCGTCCTGCCGAGGAGGCCGTGAACGCCCTCGTGCGCCATTACGGTGCCGATGAAGGCCAGCCAGCTCCGGAACAGGATGTCCGCGGCAAAGCCCCACCAGGTGGCCGGAACGACGAGGAGGCCGGTGAAGCTGAGCGCCACGAGCGTCAGGATTACGGTGCGGCTCAGCAGGCGGACCCGGCGGGCGGGCCAACGGCGAAGCCGCGTCGCGGAAGCAATGCTGGAGTTCCCCGTACCGAAAAAAGATGCTGCGCTCATGCCAGTCTGCTTCTCAGACATACCCTTACAACCGATCTTTCCTCACTCTAGCATTCCGCACACCACGATACGGACGGTCGCCAGCCCCCTCGGCGGCGGCCGAATCCCGGGAAGAAGGAGGGTGCCGCTCCATGTCTCCAGTCATCTCTGACAACTGCGAAATCGCCGGAAGAACCCGGCCCCGCCGGCTCCCGAAGCGGAGCGCGGTTCTTGGTATTGCCATGCTCCTGGCCGCCGGTGTCGCGGCGGGCCAGACCGGAGACTCCCAGACCGGAGACCCCCGGACGGGGAGTGCCCCAAGCGGGGACTCCGGAGCCGTCGCCAGTGCGATCGAGGGGCTGAAGCTCCGCGGCATCGGACCCGCGCTGATGGGTGGCCGCATCGCCGACCTCGCGGTGCATCCCGAACGCCGCTCCACCTGGTACGTGGTCGTCGGCTCCGGCGGACTGTGGAAGACCGACAACGCCGGGACCACCTGGAAGCCGATCTTCGACGAGTACCCGTCCTACTCCCTCGGGACCGTCGCCCTTGACCCGTCGAACCCGGAAGTCGTCTGGCTGGGCACCGGGGAGAACGTGAGCGGACGCCACGTCGGCTGGGGCGACGGCGTGTACCGGAGCCGTGATGGTGGCGCCACCTGGGAAGCGGTCGGGCTGGACGGCTCCCAGCACATCGGCAAGATCCTGGTGGACCCGCGGGACGGGGACACGGTCCTCGTCGCGGCGGAGGGCCCGCTCTGGAACGGCGGCGGCGACCGCGGGGTCTACCGGACCGAGGACGGCGGCGCGACCTGGACGCGCACCCTCGATCTCGGCCCGGACACCGGGGTGACCGACCTGGAGTTCGCCCCCGGCGATCCCGACACGGTCTATGCCGCCGCCTACCAGCGCCGGCGCCACGTCTGGTCCTTCCTCGCGGGGGGTCCCGGCTCCGGCATCCACAAGTCGGACGACGGTGGACGCTCGTTCCGCAAGATCACGACGGGCCTGCCCAAGGGGGACGTCGGCAAGATCGGCCTGGCGGTGACGCCCGCGGACCCGCGCCTCGTCTACGCCACCATCGAGGCGGACGAGGAGGAGCGTGGCTTCTACCGCTCCACCGACCGGGGCGAGAGCTGGGAGCGCCGCAACCCCTACATCTCGGGCGGCACCGGGCCGCACTACTACCAGGAGATCGAGGCGTCCCCCACCGACCCGGACCTCGTCTACCAGATGGACGTCTTCTTCCACGTGACCCGGGACGGCGGCAAGACCTTCGACTACCTCGGCACCGGGCGCGAAAAGCACAGCGACAACCACGCGCTCTGGATTGATCCCGACGACCCCGGCCACCTGCTCGGCGGCACCGACTCGGGGCTCTACGAGACCTATGACGAGGGGGTGACCTGGCGTCACTTCCCGAACATGCCGGTCTCCCAGTTCTACAAGGTGGCGCTCAGCAACGGCGAGCCGTTCTACGACGTCCTCGGCGGCGCGCAGGACCTCGGCACCGTGCACGGACCTTCCCGCACCCTGAACCTGGAGGGAGTGCGGAACCGCGACTGGTACGTGCCGCTCGGCGCCGACGGCTACGGGGTGGACATCGACCCCCGCGACCCCAACATCATGTATCTGATGACCCAGCAGGGGAACCTCTACCGGGCCGACCGGCGGAGCGAGGAGGTGCTGCACATCGGACCGGTTGCCGCCCCCGGCGAACCGCCCGAGCGCTGGAACTGGGACTCCCCCATCTTCATCAGCCCGCATAACGCCGACCGGATCTATTTCGGCTCGCAGCGGGTGTGGCGCAGCGAGGACCGGGGCCAGTCGTGGACCGCGATCAGCGGTGACCTGACCACCGGCCGGAACCGCTACGAACTCCCGTTCTACGACCGGATCTGGAGCGTGGACGCGCTGCACGACACGGCGGCGATGTCCCGCTACGCGACCCTGACCGCGATGACCGAATCACCGGTGACCGAAGGCGTGCTCTTCGCGGCGAGCGACGACGGACTCGTCCACTCGAGCGCGGACGGCGGCGTCAACTGGACCCGCGCCGCGGCGCTCCCCGACCTCCCTGCACTTTCCTTCGTCAACGACATCGAGGCCTCCCAGCACGACGCCGACACCGTGTTCGTGGTGGCCGACAACCACAAGATGGGCGACTTCCGTACCTATCTGTTCCGGAGCCGCGACCGCGGCGCCTCGTGGGAGTCCATTGCGGGCGACTTGCCGGACGGAACCATCGTCTGGGCGATCCAGCAGGACCACGAGGACCCGGACCTGCTGTTCCTGGGCGCCGAGTTCGGACTCCACGTCTCGTGGAACGGCGGGACGAACTGGGTCAAGCTGAAGGGCGCGCCCACCATCTCGTTCCGCGACGTGAAGGTGCAGCGGCGGGACGACGACCTGGTCGGCGCGACGTTCGGCCGCGGGTTCTACGTGCTGGACGACTTCGCACCGCTCAGGACCATGGCCGCGGCGGTCCGGTCCGGCGACTCGGTGCTCTTTCCGCTCCGCGACGCGTGGTGGTACGTGCCCTCGGTGCCGGCGCAGGCGCCGGGCCGTCCGACGCAGGGAAGCACCGCGTTCGTGGCGGACAACCCGCCGTTCGGCGCGGTGTTCACCTACTACCTCCCCGAGGATCTGAAGACCGCGCAGCAGGAGCGGCGGGACACCGAGAAGGGAACCCGCGAGGAGGGGGGTGACATCGCCTTCCCCGGCTTCGACACCCTGCGCATCGAAGAGCTGGAGGCCGACCCCGCGGTGTTCGTGGTGATCCGGGACGCGAACGGGGAACCGGTGCGGCGGATCGCCGGCCCGGCGAAGAAGGGCGTCCAGCGGGTTGCGTGGGACCTCCGGGGCCCCGCGCCGAACCCGGTGAACCTGACGACCCCGGGGTTCTCGCCTCCGTGGGTCCGGCCTCCCCAGGGGCCGCTGACGGCGCCCGGGGAATACCAGGCGCAGCTCGTGGCGGTGACCCGGGACGGCGCCCGGAGCCTGGGCGAGCCGCAGCGGTTCGAGGTGAGGCCGGTGCCGAACCTGCCCGAAGGGGTGGACCCGGCGGCGGTAGCCGCCTTCCAGCAGGAGACGGCGGCGCTGCTGCGGCAGATCCACGGGGCAGCGGCCGAAGCGAGCCGGATCCGAGAGCGGTTGCGGCACCTGCGGGCGGCCCTGAACGAGACCCCGCGGGCGGACGAGGCGCTCTTCGGGCGGATGGACACCATCCTGCGGACGCTTTCCGATCTCGAAGTCCGGCTGAACGGCGACCCGGCAAGGCAGTCGCGCAACCATCCGGCCGCGCCTTCCATTCGAGGCCGCGTCGGAGGGGTCGCCAGCGGCCACTGGGAAACCCGGCAGACGCCGACCGCAACCCAGCGCGAGAGCCTCCGCATCGCGGCGGGAGAGTTCGAGACGCTCCGCGGCGAACTGCGGACGCTGGTCGATGAGGACCTCGCCCAGCTTGAAGCCGACCTCGAAGCGGCGGGCGCTCCGTGGACCCCGGGGAGGGAGATCCCGGGCCGTTAGGGGCCGCCCGGCCGGGACGATGACGGAGAGCCCCATTCAGGTCTGATCAGCCGCTCCCGGACTTCGAATGGTGTCCCCTCGCACATGGCGCTCGGCATCCATCCTGGTGTGCAAGACCCGAACGATGACCAGGTCCGTGGATTCCGCGACATGGAACACCACATGTGAACGAAACTCATACCGCCGAAGGCCCGGAGCAAGGGACTCGGCGCTGCGGTCCGGTCCCGGGTGCCCGGCCAGGCGCTGACAGCACTCGTGGAGACTGTCGAAGTAGCTCCGTGCCTGCTCCGGCCCGAACCGCAATGCGGTGTGTTCGAAGATCCCGTCCAGGTCGGCCGCCGCGCGACGCGTCAGCCTATAGGCGGCCATGACGCCGAAGCCGTGCTTCGGCTTCTTCCGCAATCTGAGAGATCGTCCGGTCGCTCAGTCCGCTGTCCAGCCCTTCCTGGATCGCGGCCTGGAGGACGTGAAACGACGCATCACGCTCACGGTCGCGCCGGATCAGGTCACGGATGTACTCGCTGTCATTCGTGAAGCGGCCCTCCGCAATCTGAGCCTTCACCCACTGATCCTGCTGGCTGGTCAGAGTGATGGTCTTGCGGATGGTGGGCATGGTCGAGATCTCTCGGAAAAGGGAGTGAAGGTGCTGATAGATCCATTATCGCACCAATAATCATCTTTTGTATGTATTTCTTCATCTGTCTTGGACATCACTCACGCGGTTCCCATGGGGACCGAGGCATTCCCTCCTCTTTCGCGATCGGCGTAGCGTCGTCAGCGGACCTTCGGCCCGCTGTGCCGGCCTGAAGTCCGGCGGTCCCTTGCTCCCTAACCCGGATTTCTCATACTCACGGCCCGGGGCGGACCGCAATGGGTCGTAACCCACTCTGTCGCGGTGGTTTGTCCAGCAGGTGCCAGCCTGGACGCACCGAACGGCGCGCAGCGTCGCGGAACCGGACCAGGCACATCGCCTTCACCGCCAAAACGGCTTGGAACGCCGACTTCAGTCGGCACCCGCGGCCCGAGAGG
>MPMW01000133.1 GCA_002238705.1 Acidobacteria bacterium bin61
TGCGCATCCCCGTGCCGCCTCCCACCGAACCTTCGGCTACGGGACCGCTCCGTGCGGAGTCAAGCGCGGCGAAGACGTGCTGCTCGCGCACGTGGAAGCCGTTGATGTCGTTCAGGAAGCCGTCCCACGTCTCCGCGACCACCGGAAGGCTCCAGTCGGGGGCGTCGAGGTTCGCCTGCGCCCAGGCGATGGTGGCCTCGTGAACCGCACCGACGCTGTGGGTGTTGGTGATCATCACCGCCCCCTCGAGGATGCCCCGGTCCCGGAGCCAGGTGGTCCCGGTCATCTCGCCGTTGCCGTTCAGCGTGAACCACGCGGCAAACACCCGCCCCCGGCTCGCCCGGCCCCGCGGCAGGACGGCCGTCACGCCGGTCCGGACCGGCCCCTCACCGACGACGAGTTCTCCCTCACCGCGGATGATCGTGTGATGGCCCACCTCGATCCCGGCCACGTCGGTGATGGCGTTCAGAGGACCGGGCGTTCCCTCGAAGGGCACCCCGAGATCCCGGGCGCGCGGCGGCTCCTGCGCTGGCCCCGCAATGGCGAAAACGGGCGTCAGCAGCGCCGCCGCGAGTAGCGCAAAACGAAGTCTCATGGGCCGAATGCCTCCCGTCGGCAAGCCTACGGGATTTCCGGCGGCAGTGTCGTGCGCCGGTATCATCCGGCGCTTGTGAAACACGGCTTCGGGCACGCCCAACGCTCGCTCCTCGCACGTCTGGGAGCCGCCACCGCCGCGCTCGCGTTGGCCGGGGCCTGCGCGGCGCCCCGCAGCTCGCTGCCGGCCGCGGATCAGGCCGCACTCCTCCAGGAACGCCGGTTGCAGATGGAACTGGCGTTCCAGGTTCAGCAGGAGCGCCGGCAGCGCCTCGCCGACCTCTCCTGGCCGCTCCGGCGTGACGGCGCCACCCTCTGCGCTGACAAGGTAACGGCCGGCTTCGGATTCTCCTTCGATTCCTCCGGGCGCTACGAACCGGGCGAACGCGTGGCAATCCAGAGCGCGCTCGGCGTCGGCCGCCTCCCCACCGTGACGACCGTGGTGAGCGGCGGCCCGGCCGACCACGCGGACATCCGGCCCGGGGACGTCCTCACCCATGTCGGCCGCTACCGCCTGAGCGAGGGTGAGGCGGGCGTAGAACAAGGCTACCGGTGGCTCGCGGAGTTCGCCTCGGGGCGACCCCCGTATCCCGCGGTCCCCGTCCGTTTCGAGCGCAACGCGGAGGCACACGTCCAGGAACTGGTCCCGGACGTCGTCTGCGAGTATCCGGTGGTCCTCGTCGAAAGCGACGCGATCAACGCCTACGCCGACGGCTCGGCGGCCTACCTCACGAACGGGATGATCCGCTTCACCGAGAGCGACGAGGAGTTGCAGGTCGTCATCGCGCACGAGCTCGCGCACAACCTCGAAGGACACCTGACCGACCGGAAGAAAAACATGGCGGTCGGGGGATTGCTCGGGCTGGCGGCGGACATCCTGCTCGCGCGGGCGACGGGAGTGAACACCGGCGGCGTGCTGACCGCGGCGGGCCTTTCCGCCGGGGCGCAGGCGTACAGCCAGGACTTCGAGCGCGAGGCCGATTACGTGGGGATGTATCTCCTCGCCCGCGCCGAAGTGGACACCGCCGAGGCCGCCCGGTTCTGGCGGCGGATGGCCGTCGAACACACCGGCTCCATCAAGAACGACCACCGGTCCACCCATCCCTCGACCCCGGAACGCTTCGTCCGCCTCGACGCCACCCACGAGGAAATCACCGCGAAGCGGGCGGAAGGCCTGCCGCTCCTCCCGAACCGGAAGGACGAGCCCGAGGACGGTTTCTGAGGCGGAAGCGGCGGGCTCAGACCGAACCGTCAAACAAGGAGCGCGGCGCGCCGGGCGCCCGGGGCGGGCGAAAGAGATCGAGCCGGAACGGGGGGTGTTTTCGGTCGAGGCCGAACCGCCGTGAGGCTACGCGGAAGCGGTTGGCGAGCAACTCGGCGTAGGCCCCCTGCCCGCGCATGCGCTCCCCGAACTTCGCCTCGTAGAGCGTCCCGCCGCGGGTGTCCCGAATGAGGCGCTCCACGTGCGCGGCACGCGTCGGAGCGTGGGTTTCGAGCCACTCGGAGAAGAGCTCCTTGAGCTCGTGGGGCAGCCGGACGAGGATGAACCCGGCCGAACTCGCTCCCGCTTCCGCGGCGGCTTCGAGGATGGCTTCGAGTTCCGAGTCGTTGAGCGCCGGGATCATCGGTGAAGCCAGGACCCCTACCGGAATTCCCGCTTCCTTGAGTGCGGTGATCGTGGAGAGCCGGCGCGCCGGCGCCGCTGCCCGGGGTTCCATGGCCCTCGCCAGATCGCGCCGGAGCGTGGTCACCGAGACCATCACTTGCGCGAGCCCCTCTCCCGCCATCCCGGCGATGAGATCGACGTCGCGCAGGATCAATGCTGACTTGGTGACGATGCCGGTTGGATGGCGCGCCTCGCGGAGCACCTCCAGGATCTCGCGGGTGATGCGTAGATCCCGCTCGACCGGCTGATAGGGATCCGTATTCGAGCCGAGCGCCAGCGGGCCCACGTTGTAGCCCGGCTTGCGGAGTTCCCGGCGCAGCAGATTCGCGGCTTCCGGCTTCGCCACGATCCTGGTCTCGAAATCGAGACCGGGCGAAAACCCCAGGTACGCATGGCTCGGCCGGGCAAAGCAGTAGATGCAGCCGTGTTCACAGCCGCGATACGGGTTGATGGAACGGTCGAAGGGGATGTCCGGCGAATCGTTCCGGGCGATGATGCTCTTCGTCCGGTCGATGATGACCTCGGTCGGCACGCGTTCCGGCGGGGGATCGCGCGCGTCCCAGCCGTCGTCGAACGCCTCCTCGCGGAGCGCCTCGAACCGGCCGGCGGGGTTGGAAACGGCCCCGCGCCCCAAAACAGCCTGTGGACGGAGTGCCCCGGCGTTCGACCGGCGATGCATCCCGGCTGACCGACTCCGCTTTGCTTCGCTCATCGTTGCGCTTCGGTCGAAATACGCCCGGTATTCCTCCCTCGCGCGCCTTGTCAGCCGGGCGCCTCACCGGCCTCGGCGCTCGCGCCACTCCATCCAAAGGCTGTTAGGGGTTTTCCCCCGCCTCCGGGATCCACCGCCGCGCTATTCCGGATGGAGGGCGTCGAGCGCGTTCGCGAGGGCGGCCTCGATCTCCGCGGCGTCACCCGAGGTACGGACCAACTGTCCTCCGCTGACCTCGGCCAGGTAGATCAATGCCCAGAAGGGGTCCACACTCCTCAAGCCCCGCATGTCGCGGCCCTCATCCTGCAGATGACGGCCCTCGAACGTGATCTGGTTCGCCAGATCGTCGGCGCTGATGCTCCCGTAGGTCCCACCGACCCGGCCGGACCGGGTCAGGTTCGGGGGAGCGGTGATCGCCAGCACCGTCGGAGGCACCCCGGCGGCGGCAAAGAGCGGCCACGAGTCACGCGCCCAACTGGCGCCGTCCACACCGTCCGTGAAGACGACCACAACCGGGCGTCCCGGCCTGTCCGCGAGGAGGCCGAATGCCAGGGTGAGCGCATTGTTGAACGCCGCCGGACCGCCGCTGCGCAACTCCGCGGCCGCGGCAGCGGCATCGGCGCAGGTTCCGTCCCAGCCGGCGTGGAGTTCCACCGAGCGGGTGAACCCGAGGAGCGCACAACGATCCTCGTCATCGAGTGCCGAGAAGAGCGCCTGGATCCCGGCGACCGCGGCGCGTAGCCGCGCCCCCGAAACGCTGGAACTCAGATCGAACACCGCGACCACCGAGAGCGGTTCCTGCCCCGTCCAGACCGGCCGGACCAGGTCCTCCCGCCGACGTCGAAGGAGGTCAAGTCCCGCACCTCCGACCCCGGGAGCCGTGGGAGCCTCGGGATGAGCCTGGATCCGAACGGTGGCGACCGACTCCCGCGCGCTTTCCCCGTCGACGGATTTGGCCACTTCCCCGGCGGCAAGTACACCCGGGACCAGCATCGCAAGCGCCATCGCCGCGAGCACTCTCATCGTTCGCTCCCTTCCTCGGCGGGTTCCCGCACCTCATCCTTCATCGCCTGAAATATCCCGGGGTAATCGAGAGCCGGACCGAGCCAGTAGCGCCATTCGGGTTCCCACCCCGTCGGCGCCCGGGCAAGCAGGGCCCCGGCCGCTTCGGCGGCGCCTTCGGCGTTTCCCTGGCTGAGACGTGCCGCCACGAGACCGGAGACGGCCGCCGGTGAGCGGCGCGAACGCCGGACGGCTTCGGCAAAGGCGGCCTCGGCGGCGTCGAACTCTCCGGCCCCGAGTGCGATCTCGCCCCGAATGAGCAACAAGGCCAATCGAGGACCCGACCGGAGGCGAGCGTCGCCGAGCTGATCGAGAACGAAGGCGGCGTCCTCCGGCCGGCCGAGATCGAGAAGCACGCCGGCGAAGCGGATCCGGAGGTCGGGATCGTCGGGAGTCTCTTCCAGGAGGGCTTGGAGCATCACTCCGGCGCGCGTCAGGTAAGTCGGCTCCTCGCGCTGCTTCCCGAACATCCACAGCGTCGCGGCGAACGCCCGCCGGAGATCCCGGTCATCCGGCATGTCTTCCATCGCCCCCTCGAAGGCTGCGACCCCGGGACCGACCGAAAGCTGTACCTGGTAGGAAAAGCAAAGCGCCAGCCACCACCGGCGGATCCAGTCGCCGCGGTCCTCCGGGTCCGGAATCGCCTTGAGCAAACTCCGCGCGAGTTGCAGGTGGGTCTCGGAGTACCCGTGGCCGGCCGCTTCCGTGTGGAGGAGCGCCGCGGTCTTCAGTTCCCGGGCGTCCGGTCCGGAAGCAATGAGGTCGGCGACGACCCGCTCCACCGAATCCGGATCGAACCCCGCCAGCACCCGGCCGGAACTGATGAAGAGTCCGCCGCGGACCTCGTTGAGCAATTCCTGATAGCCACCCGCATCGATGCGACTCTGGGCCGGCGAGAGGCTGGGAGAAGCGACGACCGCGACCAGCGACAGGACAAGGGAGGTCGAAGAAAAACGCACAGGCCTATGGACGAAGAATGTAGCAGGATACGTGCCACGCAAACGGTCGCCTGGCTCCGAGGAGGGGCCACTCCCGGATCGCGCCGAGAATGAAGGCGTTGGCCCGCAGGCGAGCCAGCCGATTCGCGGGCGCCATCCGGATCGGTGGCCGGATCGCCAGCGGGCCCGGACGCCCGGCTGCGCGAAGGCGTTACCGTTCCGCCGCCACCCCTCCGGGTTCCCATTCTGATCCGGGTCCCGGACAGGTCGTCACCCTTGCCAGAACCTCCTCCCGCCACCTCGCCCCGTGATCCGGTCGTCACCGGTATGGGGCTGCTTTCCCAGGTCGGTACCGGAACGGCCCAGCACCGCAGAACACTGAAGTCCGGAACGCAGGTTCCGTTCTCGGTCTACGAACCCGGGGTGCAGTGCCAGACCGGGTGCCAACTGGTGGGCGCCTACCGCGACCCCCTCGATCCTCAAGACCTCGGACTGGACCGCTCGGAAGCCCGCTTCATGGGCCGCATGTCCCTGCTCGCCGTGCGCGCCGCGCAAATCGCTCTCGAACAATCGGGGCTCCCGAGACGGGACCTCGCCGTGGTGGTCGGTACCGGCACCGGGGAAATCGAGACCCACCGCGAGGTGGTGCGCCGCGTGGAACGCGGCGGGCGCGTCCGGGTCCTTCCCACCACGATCCCGCGCATCATGGCCTCTACGGTCTCGGCGAACCTGGCCACGGTACTGAAGACGCGGGGGCCGTCGCTGTCAGTGACTGCCGCGTGCGCCGGCGGCGCCTACAACCTCGCCATCGCGGCGTCCTGGATCCGGGAGGGCGTCGTCGACCACGCCCTTGCGGGCGGCGTCGAGGCGGAGGACGTGCACTTCCACCTCGGCTTCGATTCCATGCGCGCCTATACCCGAGTGGACAACCACCGGCCCGAGATGGCCTCCCGGCCCTACGCCGCCGACCGCGCCGGCTTCATCTTCGGCGAGGGCGCCGGCATCCTGGCGCTCGAGTCGCGCGAGTCCGCCGAGCGGCGCGGCGCGGAGATTCTGGGCTCGATCCGCGGCTTCGGCATGTCTTCCGACGGAAGCGGCGAAATGGTCGCCCCGGACAGCGCGGGTGCGGAACTCGCCATCCGGCGGGCTCTCCGTCACAGCGGCGTATCCCGGGAGGCGATTGGCTACATCAACACCCACGGGACCTCCACCCCGCTCGGCGATGTTTCCGAGGTGCGGGCAATTCGCCATGTCTTCGAGGACGCTCTCGTCCCCTACGGTTCGACCAAGGGCTACACCGGCCACACAGTCTCGGCCGCCGGCGCCCTGGAAGCCGCCTTCACTTTCCTCATGCTCCGCGAGGGATGGCTCTCCCCCTCGGTGAACGCGGAACCGCTCGACCCGGAACTCGCCGACTACCCCCCGGTCCTCCGGCCCACCGGCACCGATGCCGAGTGGGCGCTTTCCAACTCGTTCGGCTTCGGTGGCACGAACATATCCCTGGTCCTCCGCCGCGAACGCTGACGGCGAACCGCCGGCCTCCAGCCGAGACCCGCTCGGAGCGCCGGCCTCCGGTCGGCATCGACCGCCGAGAGGCGGTCGAAATCGCACCCTCCACCCACCCGTCGGTAGAAGCCGCAGAAACCCCACCCCCCCCCCCCCCGGCCCCGCACCCCCCGCGCCCGCCCGCCCTCAGGCCGGCCCCCCCCGCCCCCCGCCGGACAACGCCCCAGACCCCCCCCCCCCCCCCCCGCTGGCGCAGCAACGCCCGGGACCGCCGGACTTCAGGCCGGCACCCGCGGCCCGCGAGGGGCGCGGAACCACACAACCTCACTCCCCTTCACCACAAGAAACGGGCTCGGA
>MPMW01000134.1 GCA_002238705.1 Acidobacteria bacterium bin61
GGGGTGCGATCCCATCAGTCAGAACGATTTCTCCTCGGGCACGGATGGCACCAATCTGGCTACGTCCATCACCCGCTTCCAAGCTCATTATGTCTTACATGTGGCGGGGGGAGCGGACGGACCGATCATGGACATTTCTCCCGGTGGGGGCGGCGCGTGAGGCCGGAATACCGGGTGTATTTCGGCCGAAACGCAACGATGAGCGCTCGAAAGCGGCGCGGTTCAGCCGGGATGGATCGCCCGTCGAACGCCGCGTGGGTTTCGCTACCGGCTGCTAGGAGTCTGTCCCGTAGGACGATTTCCGAACGTCATGGTGGGGAAACACAGTCGTGTTCACTCGTAAACGAACCTCTCGGTGGTCGATTGTTGCCTTCATGGTGAGTGTTTCCGCATCTGAGTGGAAGTTCTATCCTCCTATTTTTTCTACGGGACAGACTCCTAGCGCCCGTAGGGGCCCGGCTCGGGGAAGAAACAGACCACCGGTCCCGTCGTCGGCCCGGCCGCCGCGGAGGTTCGACCGGCGACAAATCCGGGCGGGTCCACGTCGATGTCCGTATTCCCCGCCGGCCGCGAGTAGACCACCTGGGCGTGGAAGATGTCCCACTCCGTGAAGTGCGGCGGCTCGAGTTCCCCCGAGTACCACATGTGGGACGGCCGCAAGCCGCCCAGCGGGTGATGGAGCCCCATCACGTGGCCGATCTCGTGGTGGACCGCCCACGTCTCGGGAATGTGACGGAACACCACCACGTTGGCGTCTCCGCCGACCCGGTAGGCAAACGCACTCGCCGTTTCCGCTTGCTCGGCGACCTCGGCGGCGTTCCACCGCAGGATCACGGTTCCCGGGGTCATGTCGGCAGGAGGTTCCCGCGTCACCTCGACGCGTTCTCCGGCGTAGCGTCCCCCACTCAGGAGCTGAACGGTGACCGGAATGGCTTCCCTTACGAATTCAATGGTCTCGGCGGGAATCTCGGCGCCGGTCGTGGGTTCCGGGCGCGCGTCGATGAAGAAGACCGGCTCGGAATCCCAGGGGCTGAGCGGCTCCAGATCTCCGCCGCCGGCGCCGTTCCGGGCCATCTCCCGGTAAAAGTCCAGCGTCCAGAGCCCGCCCACCGGAACCGCATCGATCGCGAGTGCACCGTCCGGCGCCCGGATCGTGGTGGTGCGCTCGACGATTCCGGGTCCGGAGACCACCAGCCGATGCTCGCCCGCGGGGAGGTCGAGCGCGAAAGACCCGTCGGCCCCGGAGCGTGCAGTCAGTCCCCCGGCGCTCAGGGTCGCGCCCGGCACGGGGCCTCCCTCCACTGTCCTGGTGAGATTTCCGCGAACGCTGGCCGTTGCCGGCGGCGCGGTCGGCGCGGTTGGCGCGGTCGGCGCGGCCGGTTCGCCCCCGCCGCAGGCGGCGAGCGCCAGCCCGAAAACAGCCAGCCAGCCAGCCTTCATTCCTCCCGCTTCGCTCCCTCGGAACCGATTTCCCCGGTGGTGGCCCCGGTGAAGATCGCGTTGGAGATCTGACCGATCAGGTTGCCGGTCGTCCGGAGGTGATCGAGCGGCCGCTCGACGGCCAGCACCAGCGCCGAGAGCGTGACCGGGAGTCCCAGCGCGCCGAGCAGAATCGTGAGGTTCACGAAGCTCGCCCCCGGGACGCCCGAGACCGCGAGCGAGCTCAGGATCGCCGTCACCCAGAGGAGTCCCAATTCGCCCGTGTCGAGCGGACGGCCCACGAGCTGGGCGATCGCGATGACCGACACCACCTGGTAGATGCCGCTGGAATCGCGTCCGGCGGCCGCCCCGAAGGGCAGCACGAATCCGGCCACCTTTCCGGAAATCCCGGTCTCCCGCGGAACCGCCGCCATGGAGACCGGTAACGCCGCCGCCGTCGACACCGACGCAAAGGCGATGGGCAACGGTTCCCGGAGCGCCCGGAGCAGCTTCTTGAGCGGCTGGCGGGCCCAGAGCCGAATCAGCATGGCGTGCACGCCGCCCACATGCACCACGGTGGCGATGAGACAGACGGCGGCGTACCAGGCCAGCGTTCCCAGGATGTTCAGCCCGGACTGCCCTACCACCGCTGCCAGAATCGCGAACACTCCTGCCGGCGCCAGGCGGACGACCCAGTGGACGACGCGGTAGAGGACATCGTTCACTGCCTGCAGCACGTCGATGAGCGCTTTCAACCTTTCGCTGCCGATCGCGTTCACCGCAAGGCCGAACAGGATCGCCAGGAAGAGGACCTGGAGCACCTCGGCTTCGGCGAAGGCTCCCACGACGTTCGTCGGCACGATGCTCACCAGGATGTCCATGATGGACCGCGCCTGCCCCGGAGCCGCGCCTCCCGCCTGGTCCGCACCGCCCAGGGAGGAGATATCCACCCCGCGCCCGGGCCCGAGCCATACGGCGATTCCGATGCCGATCGCCAGGGCCACGGACAGCGTGCTCAGGTTGTAAGCGATTGCCCGAACTCCGATCTTCCCGGTGCCCTTGCCCCCGGTGCGCGTGAGGGCGAGCGCAAGAGTGACGAAGATCAGCGGAGCGATGATCATGCGGAGGAGCCGCACGAACAGATCCGCGACCGGTTGCAGGACGGCGGCCGCTTCCCCGAAGAGCATGCCGGCGAGCACTCCGGCAGCCGCTCCAAGGACAACCTGAATATGTAGCGGCATTCGCGGACCCTCCGGGGTGGTTCGGGCCTTGATGGTATCCGGCGTGCCGGTGGCGGCGGAGCCGTCGCACTGCCGGCCGCCTCCCCGCTCCTAGACTTCCCCTCGCGAATGAGCACGAAAGAGCGGGGCCGGGCCGGATTTCTCAGAGCGCTCTCCCAGCGGATCGTCGTCTTCGACGGGGCGGTGGGGACGATGCTGCAAGCCGAACGCCTGGACGAGGCGGGTTTCCGCGGCGATCTCCTCCGCGATCACCTTAAACCGCTCCAGGGTCTCCACGACGTGCTCTCCCTGACCCGTCCGGACCTGGTCGAGAAGGTGCACGACCTCTACCTCGCTGCCGGGGCGGATGCCCTGACGACGAACACCTTCAACGCGAACGCCGTTTCCCTGCTCGACTACGGCCTCGAAGGAAGCGCCTTCGAAATCAATCGCCGGGGGGCGGAAGCCGCTCGCCGGACCGCGGACGGCGCCGGCCGGCCCTGCTTCGTGCTGGGCTCCATGGGTCCCACCAACAGGACCCTGAGCGTGTCGCCGAACGTCTCCGACCCCGCCTACCGGGCCATTTCCTGGGAGACGTTGCGGGCCGCCTACCGCGAGCAGGCGGCGGGACTGCTGGCCGGAGGAGCGGATCTTCTCCTCGTCGAGACGTGTTTCGACACCCTGAATGCCAAGGCGGCGCTCGATGCCGCCCGGAACGCGATTGCCGAAGCGCCCGGCGACCCGGGACTGCTCGTTTCCTTCACGTCGGTGGACCAGGGAGGACGCAATCTCACCGGCCAGGATTCGGAAGCCTTCTGGGTGTCCGTCGAACACGCGGAAGTGACCGCTGCCGGGGTGAATTGCTCGATCGGGGCCGAGGCGATGCGGCCCATCGTGGAGACCCTCTCACGGCTCGCCCCGGTTCCGGTTGGTGCGGTGCCGAATGCCGGGCTCCCGAACGAACTTGGCGGCTACGACGAAGCCCCGGAGACCACGGCGGAAGCGCTCGGCGCGCTTGCGGCCGACGGGATCGTCAACTTCGTGGGAGGCTGTTGCGGCACCACGCCGGACCACATCCGCGCGGTGCGCCGGGCGGTGAACGGACGCCCGCCGCGCCGGCTGCCCAAGCCGGTCTCAAGGCTGCGTCTTGCGGGCACCGAGCCTCTGGTGCGGCCGGAATCGGCCTTTCTCGTGGTGGGGGAGCGCACGAACGTGACCGGCTCGCGCCGTTTTGCCCGGCTGATCCGGAACGATCAGTTCGAGAGCGCGGTTTCCGTGGCGCGGGACCAGGTCGAGGGGGGCGCGAACCTCCTCGACGTCAACATGGATGAAGGCCTGCTCGAATCCGAGGCTGCGATGAGCCGGTTCCTGCGGCTCGTCGCCATGGAACCGGACGTTGCCCGGCTCCCGATCATGGTGGACAGCTCGCGGATCGAGGTCATCGAAGCCGGACTGCGCTGCCTTCCCGGAAAGGGGGTGGTCAACTCGCTCTCCCTCAAGGACGGGGAAGACGCCTTCCTGGACGCCGCCCGGCGAATCCGCCGATTCGGTGCGGCCGTCATCGTGATGGCGTTCGACGAGGAGGGCCAGGCCGTCGATGCGGCCCGGAAGACTGCCATCTGCGCCCGCGCCTACCGGCTGTTGACCGAGCGGGCGGGGTTCCCGCCGGAGGACATCATCTTCGACCCGAACGTCCTCGCCGTCGCCACCGGAATACCCGAACACGACCGCTATGCCGTCGAGTTCATCGATGCGATCCCCGGGATTCGGGCCGCCTGCCCGGGATCCCTGATCTCCGGAGGCGTCTCGAACCTGTCCTTCGCGTTTCGCGGCAACGAAGGCGTCCGGCAGGCGATGAACGCGGTTTTCCTCCACCACGCCATCGCAGCCGGCCTGGACATGGGGATCGTGAACGCGGGGCGCCTGCCGGTTTACGACGAGATCGAGAGCACGCTCCGCGAACGGGTGGAGGACGTCGTCCTCGCCCGCCGCCCGGACGCCACCGAGAGACTCCTGGCGATTGCCGACAAGGCCGGCGCCGGACGAAAGGCCGCTGCGGCGGACGACTCCTGGCGCCGGCGACCGGTTTCCGAGCGCCTTGCCCACGCCGTGGTGAACGGCATCCTCGACTTCGTCGAACGGGACGCCGACGAGGCCCGCCGGGACATGCCCTCGGCGCTCGCCGTGATCGAAGGTCCCCTGATGGACGGGATGCGGGTGGTGGGAGACCGCTTCGGAGACGGGAGGATGTTCCTGCCCCAGGTCGTCAAGAGCGCCCGGGTGATGAAGAAGGCAGTGGCGGTCCTCGAGCCCTACATGGAATCGGAGGAGGCCCGTGGCCCGCGGCAGCGGATCGTCCTGGCAACCGTGAAGGGCGATGTCCACGATATCGGGAAGAGCATCGTGGGCATCGTTCTCGCCTGCAACGGCTACCGCGTGGACGACCTGGGAGTCATGGTTCCGGCCGAACGGATTCTGGATACCGCCGGCGAAACGGACGCTGACCTGATCGGTCTTTCCGGCCTGATTACGCCCTCCCTCGACGAGATGGAGCGCTTCGCCGCCGAGATGGAGCGGCGCGGCGTCTCCCTGCCCCTCCTGATCGGTGGAGCGACGACGTCATCCCGGCACACCGCCATCCGGATCGCTCCCGTACGTTCGGGTCCCGTCGTTCACGTGGCCGACGCGTCGCGCACCTCGGGCGTCGTTCGCGCGCTTCTCGGAAAGGGACGCACGGCTTTCGTCGAAAAAACCCGGGCCGCTCAGGAGCGGGAGCGAAACCGGACCACGCGCCGCGGTCCCGGCCTTCTGGACCTCGCGGCCGCCCGGCGCCGGGCTCCGAGCCTTGACCAGGCGGAACGGGTCACGCCCGCATTCTGGGGCCCCCGGGTGCTTCGAGACATATCCATCGGCGCACTCATCCCCTACGTGGACTGGACTCCGTTCTTCCATGCCTGGGAGTTCCGCGGCGCCTTTCCCGCGATTCTCGAGCGCAAAGACACCGGGGCCGAAGCCCGTGAACTCCACCAGAACGCGCTTCGCCGGCTGGAGCGGCTCGCCCGGGAGCGGACGCTCCGGGCCGAGGCCGTTTACGGGTTCTTCCCCGCCGCCAGAGAGGACGACGACATCCTCGTCTGGCGCCCTGAAGGTCCGGATGAACCGCCACTGACCCGAATCCCTACCCTCCGGCAACAGGAGGATCGGCCCGGCCCGCGCCTCGCGGCCGCCGATTTTCTCGCGGCCGCCGCGGCCAGCCGGCCCCCGCCGGGTGGAGCCGACGTGATCGGGGCCTTCGCCGTGACCGCCGGCCATGGACTCGCCGGCCTCGTCGAGCGGGCGGAGCGCGCGGGCGACGACTACGACGCCCTGTTGCTGCGGTCGCTCGGCGACCGTCTCGCCGAGGCACTCGCGGAGTGGCTGCACGAGCGCGCCAGGCGCGATCTCGGTTACGGCAACGCGGAAAACCTGACGACGGAAGAACTGATCCGGGGTCGCTACCGCGGAATCCCCCCGGCGCCCGGGTACCCGGCGCCTCCCGATCTCGGCCTGCTGGCCGAGATCTTCGGTCTGCTGGCCGCCGAAGAAGCGATCGGGGTCCAACTGACCGAGAACTTCGCGATCCGGCCCGGCGCTTCGGTCGCCGGGCTCTATTTCGCCAGCCCGCAGTCGCGCTACTTCTCGATCGGCACGATCGGCCGGGATCAGCTCGAGGACTACGCCCGCCGCCGGGGGATTTCCGTCGCCGAAGCGGAACGCCTGCTCCGCCGCCACCTGGGGTAACAGCCTGTGGTGAAACCCGCGTGAGCGCCGAAGCCCCCACCGGGAGAACTGGGGGCGAGGCCCAGTTCTCCCGGTGGGGCCAGTCCTCCCGGTGGGGGCCCGGCTGACAAGGCGCGCGAGGCCGGAATACCGGGTGTATTTCGGCCGAACGCAACGATGAGCGCCGCATCGCGCCAGTTGCTGTGAAAATGCGGCCTGGTTGAGTAGCGGATCTCGGACCGGGCAGGACCGCAGAAGCGGCTTGGAACGCCGGGTTCCCGAGCTACGAGGAATGGATGCCGGCTGGCGCCGTCTTCCGTCCCTCGTGCTCAAGGGGTCTCCGCAGAGCTATCGCTCTGCTCCGGAAACAGCCGGCACCGCGGCC
>MPMW01000135.1 GCA_002238705.1 Acidobacteria bacterium bin61
GGCCGACCCGCCGCGCGCCGGCCGGATCCAGGCAAGGGGCTCGGGGTGGCCGAAGGCGTGGAAGTGGAGGAAGAGGCCCGCCGTGCCCGGAGCGCGGTGGCCGAGCCGGGTTCCGGTGAGTGCGGAGCCCGCCAGCGCCGCCTTGAGCAGGTCGCTCTCGAACCAGTCGTTCAGGTAGTCGGTGAGGGGCATCGGCAGCGCCCGCAGCAGTGCGTTCACCCGCTTCGCTCCGAGCCCGAGGGCCGCGAAAGCGGCGGGAATCGCGTCGGGCAGTTCGGCATCGAGCTGCAGCGGCGGCTGCTCCAGGAGCTTCCGCAGGAAGCCGCCGAACGCGGCGAGCTCGGCGACGAATCCCGGGAAACGGGCGGCGTCCCGGGCCGAGAGTCCGGCGATGGCCAACCGGGCCCGTTCGGGGTCGCGCGGCAGCGTGAAGCAGGCGCCGTCCGCCCCGACGGCCGTCAGCACCGGGTCGGAAACGACGAGTTCCAGGCCGTACCGCGCGAGGTCGAGCTCGGCGGCCACCGCGGGATCCACCGATGGCAGGGTCTCGGGAAAGACCGGGAACTGGAATCCCGGCGCGATCCGGACGTTCGCGGCGACCCCGCCGGGATGCCCCCGCTCGCCGACCACGAGGACCGAGCGCCCGGATTCGGCGAGATAGGCCGCCGCCACGAGAGCGTCCGGCCCGCCGCCGATCGCGCAGACGTCGTAGGAGTCGCGCATCGGGTCAGGCGGCGCCGGCGGCGTGCAGCATCGCTTCGGCGCCCATCTTTCCGGGCGCGCCCATCACTCCGCCGCCCGGATGGGCGCCCGATCCGCACAGGAACAGGCTCCGGACCGGGGTGTGGAACTGGGCCCAGCCGGCCGCCGGGCGCAGGAAGAAGAGCTGGTCGAGCCCGAGCTCCCCCTGGAAGATGTTGCCCTCGGTGAGCCCGGTGCGGCGCTCGATGTCGAGCGGGGTCAGCACCTGGCGCTCGAGGATGATGTCCGGGAGGTTCGGCGCGTACTCGGCGAGCGTCCGGATCACCGCGTCCCCGAAGGCGTCGCGCCGGGCGTCCCAGTCGCCGCCCTCGCCGCTCAGGTGGTACGGCGCGTACTGCACGAAGATGGACATGACGTGCTTGCCCGGGGGCGCCATCCCGGGATCGATGAGCGACGGGATCATCACGTCCATGAACGGCCTCCGCGAGAAGGACCCGTACTTGGCGTCGTCGTAGGCGCGCTCCAGCGTGACGCTGTCGGGACTGATCGAAATGGCGCCCTGGAGGTGCGGCCCCGGACCGGGCAACGCGGTGAAATCGGGCAACGCGTCGAGCGCCAGGTTCACCTTGCCCGAGGAGCCCTGGAACCGGTAGCGCCGGATCGCCTCCACGAACTCGCCGGGCAGCTCGTCCGCATCGAGCATTCCCAGGAAGGTCCGGCGGGGGTCCACGCTGGAGCCGACCTGGTCGGCGAAGACTTCCTCGCCGCCTTCGAGGACCACCCCGGCGGCGCGTCCGCCGCTGGTCAGGATGCGCTCGACCCCGGCGTTCGTGCGGATCTCGGCGCCGAAGCTCCGGGCCGCGTTCGCGAGCGTGTCGGCGACCGCGCCCATCCCGCCGCGCTGGAAACCCCACGACCGCGAGGCCCCGTCGATCTCGCCCATGTAGTGGTGGAGGAGGACGTAGGCGGTCCCCGGCGAGGAGATGCTCAGGAAGGTGCCGACGATGCCGCTCGCCGCCATGGTGGCCTTGAGGGCGTCGGTCTCGAACCAGCGGCCGAGGTAGTCGCTCGCGCTCGCGGTCATGAGCCGGGCCAGTTCGTGGAAACGCCGGTCCCCGAGCCCGGAGAAGTGCGACGCCAGCTCCACCAGGCCGCGCAGCTCCCGCGGGCGGACCGATCCCACCCGCGGCGGCCGCATCGAGAGCAGATCCCGGATTCCCCGGCTCAGTTGGTGCATCCGCAGCCCGAAGAGCGGGTAGTTGTCGGCGTCCCGGCGGGAGAACTGGAGCAGCGACTCCCGGGTCTTCGCCGGATCGTGCCAGCGGGTCAGGGCCCTGCCGTCCGGCAGGGGAGTGAACGTCCCGTCGAGCGCCTGGAGCTGGAGGCCGTGCCGGGCGAGGTCGAGGTCGTCGATGATCTGCGGCCGCAGCAGGCTGACCACGTAGGAGAAGACGGTCGCCGTGAATCCCGGCAGGATCTCCTCGCTGTAGGTCGCGCCGCCCACGCGTTCGTTCTTCTCGACGAGCAGGACGTTGCGGCCGGCCCGCGCCAGGTAGGCGGCGGCGATCAGGCCGTTATGGCCGCCCCCGATGACGATGTCGTCGTAGCGGTTCAAGGAATGGACCTGGAGCTCTCGGAAGTTCGGGGCGCCGCGGGCGCGAAGGCCGCGCGATCCTATCCCGACTCTCCGGGTGGGATCGTGCGGAGGGCGGGATGCTTCGCTCGCGTGGTCGCCGGTTCGAATAAATTATTGGCCTCCTCATAATCATTCACGCAATAATACTTGCCATGCGCTTCCTCGACCGCGCCGACGAACTCCGCCGTCTGGATGCGGCTCTCGGGCATCCGGGAGGTTTCACGGCCGTCTGGGGACGCCGCCGCGTCGGGAAATCGCGGCTGCTGCTCGAATGGTCGTCGCGCCACGACGGCCTCTACACGGTGGCCGATCTCTCGGCTGCTCCGGTCCAGCGCCGGTATCTGGCCGCCGCGGTGGCGGAGCGCTTCCCCGGCTTTGCCTCCGTGGAGTATCCGGACTGGCGATCCTTCCTGGACCGGTTGCGGGCCGAAGCCGTGGCGGCGGGATGGCCGGGACCGTTCATCCTCGACGAACTGCCCTATCTGCTCGCGGCGGACCCGACTCTCGCGAGCGTCCTCCAGAACTGGCTCGACCGCCCCGGGCCGCGCCCGTCGCTGGTGGTCAGCGGCTCCAGTTGGCGGATGATGCACGGGGCGCTGCTGAGCGCTGCGGCGCCCCTCTACGGCCGCGCGGTCGAGGCGTTCGCGGTGCAGCCCCTCCGCCCGGCGTATCTGGGCGATGCCTTCCCGGGTTCCAGCCCGCGCGAGCAGGTGTCGCTCTACGCCCTCTGGGGGGGCACGCCGCGGTACTGGGAACTTGCAGAGCGGCTCGGGACCGATCTCGAGGCCGCGGTGGACTCCCTGGTGCTCGACCCCGCCGGGCCGCTGCACGAGGAGCCGGACCGCCTGCTCCGCGCGGAAACCCCCTCGGCGTCGTCCCTGCGGCCGCTACTCGACGTGATTGGTGCGGGCTCTCACCGGCTCAGCGAAATCGCCGGGCGCCTGGGGAAGCCGGCTTCGAGCCTCTCCGGGCCGCTCGCGGCGCTTTGCGAGATGCGGCTGCTGCGCCGGGAGACCCCGTTCGGAAGCCCGCCCCACTCGGGAAAACGCAGCCTCTACCGGATTGACGATCCCTTTCTGCGGCTCTGGTTCCGGGTGGTCGCGCCCCACCGGGCCGCACTCGCCACGGCGCCCGCCGAGATTCGGCTTTCGTACTGGGAACGCGCCCGTCCGGCGCTGGAGTCGCAGGCCTGGGAGGAACTGTGCCGGATGGCCGCGCCCACCCTCCACCAGACGGACTCCCCGCTCGGCACGCTCGGTCCCTGGGAGCCCGCGCAGCGCTACTGGCGGCGGAACGAGCCCGAAGTGGATCTCGTCGCCCGTTCGGTGGACGGCAAGCGGCTGCTCGCCGGGGAGGTCAAGTGGACGGCGAAATCCCGCTGCGCGAGGCCGGCGGAGAAAACCGAAGCCGCCCACCTCCCGGGCGCGCGGGATGCCGAAGTGATCCATGCCCACTTCGTCCCGGTTCCTGCCGAGCCGCGTTCCCGGCGGTCGGATGTTCACGAAGTGGGTGCCGGGACCGTGCTGGCGGCCCTCCGGTAGGGACCCGCGGACGCCGCTGTTTTCGGCGCTGGGAGCCCGCTCAGGATTCCATCGCCGACGGGCTCTCCCCGGCTTCCGCGAGCGCGTCGTGGAGCACCTGGTGGGACAGCCGGAAACCAGTGTCCGCAAGGCGCTTCAGAAACGGAGCGACTTCGGAGACCAACCCCTCACGTTTCGCCGCCATCAGTATCCCCACGACCCCCATTACGGCGACGCCCGCACTCTGCCGGCGGAGTCGTCCATCAGCACCAGGCACCAATCGCGGCGGTCCCGCGCAAGCGCGAGGACACCTGCCTCGCCGCGCCCCAGCTTCCCGGTTGGTGCGTCCTCCACATCGACTGCCTCTACCAAGATCCAACCCGCGTCAATCGCGGCTCTCACTTCAGCCGCGCCCCAACGGCTGCCGCCGGCGCAAACTTCGTCCCGGACGACAGTGGGGACAGTGATTTGGCCGAATAGAGGGCGAAGCAGATCGAAGGCGCCTGCCGACGCCAGCGCGATCAGCGGACTGGCGTCGGCGATGACGAGCGTGCGCTCCACTCGGCGAATGCTTCCGCTTCTTCGCGTAGTGAGCGCGAAGAGCCCTTCACGACCGGGATTCCGAGGCCGGAGACATGCTGCATGAACTCTGCTATCGAGATTCCCGAGATCTCTGCGGCGCGGCCGAGAGAAAGGCTCTCACTTCGGTAGAGCGCCGTGGCGATCGCCAGCCGAACGCCCGGCTCACCGAGCAAAGAGTCGTCGCTGAGGTGAACCAGCACGGCTTCGGGATGGTTGCGATTCAGTACCACGACCGGATCCCGCCGGGCGTCTCGCAGGGCTGCCGACGGATTGTTCTTGAGCTCTCGAACACTGACTGCTCTCATGATCTTGTGGTCCCCATATGTAGGAACATAACGCAGGAACAACGTTGGTAGCAACCCTCCGGTCGCGATGCCTAAGATGTTTGTCCTTGTATATTTGTAATCTCACGTCAAAAATACAAGGATGATTCACCGACGCGTTGCGACCGAAGTGCGCGAAGCGCTTCGCTGGCAACCGGCGGTTGCGCTCCTCGGCCCCCGCCAGGTCGGCAAGACCACCCTCGCGCAGCAGATCGGCAGCGAAATGAACGCGGTGTACTTCGACCTCGAGGACCCCGACGACCGCGACAAACTGCGGCAGGCCCGAACTCTCTTCGACCGCTACGAAGACCGCCTCGTCATTCTCGACGAGATCCACCGGCTTCCGGATCTGTTGCTCTCGCTGCGGGGGGCCATCGACCGGGGACGAGGCCGCGGACGACGCGCCGGGCGGTTCCTGATCCTCGGCTCGGCGTCCCTCGACGTGCTGCGGGAGACCGGGGAGACGCTGGCCGGACGTATCGCGTACCGCGAACTTCTCCCACTTGACATTCTGGAGATTCCGGCGGATCCCGGAGCACAGGAGGCGCTCTTCGTCCGCGGCGGCTATCCGGAAGCCTTTCTGGCGCCGTCCGACGTGGTCAGTTTTCGCGGGCGCCGCGACTTCATCCGTACCTATCTGGAACGCGAGCTGGCGTGGATGAACCCGCGGCTGCCCGCCGAAACGTTGAGCCGGCTCTGGACCATGCTGGCCCACGCGCAGGGTGCGCTCCTGAACGCTTCCCGGTTCGCCGGCTCGCTCGGCCTCGCGGTTCCCACCGTCAACCGTTATCTGTCGGTGCTCAGCGATCTCCTGCTGGTCCGGAAACTGACGCCGGTGCGCGCCAACATCGGGAAGCGTCTGGTCAAGTCGCCGAAGGTCTATCTGCGGGACAGCGGATTCGTCCACGCCCTCCTGGAGCTACCTTCCTTCGACGCGTTGGTCGGACATCCCGTCGCCGGGCCGTCCTGGGAGGGGTTCGTGATCGAGAACCTGCTGGCGGTGGCGCCCGAACGCACCCGCGCGGGTTTCTTCCGCACCGCCGCCGGCGCGGAGATGGACCTCGTGCTGGACTTCCCGAGCGGCGAGCGCTGGGCCGTCGAGGTCAAGTGGAGCCGCGTCCCCCGAACGACCAAGGGCTTCCACCTGGCCCGGGAAGCCCTGAAGCCGGACCGCTGTTTCCTGGTGGGGACCGGCCCGGACCGCTATCCGGTGACAGACGAGGTGGAGGCCATCGGCCTCCGCGAACTGGCGGCAGAACTGCTCGCGCGCACGTCTCCCGTCCCCGTCCCCGTCCCCTGACTCCGGGCCGCCGAGGGAGCCCCGACGGGTCGGTCACGCCGCGGGCAGGTTAGGCTTCGAGATCGGCAACACCATGGGGACTGGTCAGACTCCTTCCGGCAGTGGAAACCGAAAGGGGGCGCGGCGGACGTCCCGTGATCGCCCCGCGGCGGGCAGCCCCTCGGTCGTGTCGCGCGTCTCCGACAGGTCCGAAACGACTCCGCGCCGAGACCCGTGGTCGCTCCGGCTTCCCCCGTCCCGTCCGGCAGAGGGGGCCTGGCTCGCAGAAGCGCTGCGGGAACTGGACGAGGTCGCCGGCGGGGTCGACGTGGATGGACCACAGCCCTCCCGCGAGGTGGTCGCCGAGGCTCGCTCCCTGCTCCGTCATCTGGCCGGATGGGTGGATGGCGCACCCGCCGTGGACGACGATGCCGACGGCGGTGTGGGCATCGAGTTCTACGGTCCGGAAGGGCGCCGGTTGCTCCTGATCGTGGAGGCGGACGGTTCCGCGATCTATCAGGAACTGATCGCAGGCGATGTCTTGACCGAGAGATTCGAGGACTGGCGCCAGCTTCTCGGAATTTCGGCCGTGCT
>MPMW01000136.1 GCA_002238705.1 Acidobacteria bacterium bin61
GGCAGGGACTCAGGCCGGAGGGCCGCCCCTTCCTGCAGGAGATCTGCGACACATGGGCGGAATTCCGTGAGGTCGTGCAGGGGTTCGCGCCCCGGAACCGCGAGCGGGAGCTTGAAGATGGACGCAAGGTGCCCGTGCCCGTAGGATTCTACAACGAGTTCATCCGCAACCCGGTTCGCGGCGAGGCACTTGAGCGGCTCGCGAAGCCAGCAGACGGCGCGATCGAGGTTGTCGCTGAGTACGACAACGTACTAAAGCAGAGCATTCGAGTAGCCTGAGCGACGGGGATAGCTAAGATGGCTAACGGAAACGGAGTGCTTCACAAGTTGACGCCGGGGAACTGGATCCAGATCATCCTCATCATCGGAACCGCCCTCATCGCCTGGGGGAGCCTGAACAGCGCGGTCGCGGTGATCGTCGAGCGGGAGCAGGAGCACTACGAGATGCTCCGCGACGAGCTCCTGACGCTGGAGCAGAAGCTCGACCAGCATCTCTTCGACAGGAACATCCACAATGATGAGTAACGACGCCTACCTCCGGCGCCTCCAGAAGATGATCGACGATCCGGACACTCCGGACTACCTGCGTGACGCCCTGGAGCGGAAGCTGGAGCACATGCAGCGCCAGCACGAGGCCGCGAAGACGCCCGCGCAGCAGCGCGCCGAGGAGTCGAGACGCAAGGAAAAGCTCATGGCTCCCCCCTCGAACGTCCGCCGCATCGGCAGGACGCTGTTGTGGGATCCGCCCGAGACTGCGGACGAGCTTCGCCCGGACGGGTACTGGATCCGCGAGCAGCGTGGGGATGGCGTGTGGGTCTGGCACGGCGATTACCAGTCACACCGCTCCCGGGAAGCGCAGCTTCGCACCGATCGCCCGGCCTCCGTGTCAGCTCACTACTCGCAGCTCGGACGCCGCTGGAGCGACCCTCTCGTCGCCGGCGCTGAGCCCTGGTGGATCGTCTCCCGTGTCAGGTACTACTGCACGGAGCGGCAACACGGAGAGACGCACGTGAACAGGTGGCGGCGGGTGCTGGCCGCGTTCGGCGTTGTCGAGGCGAAGCGGGGCCATGCGAGCCGGCCGCTCGTCTCGCCCCTTGATCCCCCGATGACGTTCAACGAAGCCCAGAGCTATGCAAGCCGTGGCTGGCAACGGTGGGTTCCCGTGGCGAAGTTGCTGCGAAGGCTCCAAGCCAGCCGGGATTGACGGAGGCCGGCCTCCGGGCCGACCTTTCCCCATCACTCAGATAGCGGAGGTGGACGTGTTCGCCAGGAGATACAATCTTATGCTCAAGCCGGGCGGGCGTGGCCGCTGGTACTGGAGCCTTGTCCGGCGCGACGGGGAGAGGGCTTGCAACGGCGCTGGAAACTTCGCGTCCGCCGAAGAGGCCGAGGCCGATGCGAGACGGCATTTCGGCAGGTTTCGCGGCGTGAAGGTCGGACGCCTGATTAGCGGGACCTTGCCGCAGGGGGGCCCATGAGGTTCGTTCGGTTCTGGGTTGTCGGAATTCTCAGGGAAGGCGTTTGGCATGCGCTTGCCGCCTCGCTGATGTGGCTGGCCCTCTATCGCCTTCTCGGCCCCGGCCATGCTTCGGTTGCGGTTGCCATGTTCTGGATCGGTCGCGAGTTGCGGGATTGGGAGATCGAAGCCGGCCCCGGCCTCTGGAAGGCGCTGGGCTTCGAGAGCGAGTATCCGCTTTCTCCCGCTCCGCTGTGGTCCCTGGAACAGTTTCGCCACTCGCTGTCAGGGTGGATACCCGTTTGCATGGTGATGGTTCTACTCTATCTCTGGGGAGGCTTCTGATGGTTGGCGGACTTCGGGGACTTATCGAGAAGGTTGCCGGGGCCACTGGCCTCGGTGAGAAGCTGGAACGGGCGGTTGACGCCATCTTCACGTCCGATGAGGAAAAGGCCGAGTTCGCTCGGCAGATCCGAATTATCGAGCTCGAGGAGATGAAGGTCCAGGCCCAGCGGGAAAGCGATCAGCTCACCGCGATCACCGCAAGCGACAAGAACCAGGCCGAGATCAACCTCGCCGGGGTCAACAAGGGCTTCACCTGGCGTGACGGCGTGGGCTGGGTCTGCGTCATCAACCTCGCCTGTCACGCGGCGGTCATCATCATGTCCGTCTGGATGCCGATCCCGATGGTCACCCGGGATCTGCTGACGGAGAACGATGCCATCTTCATCCCGCTGCTCGGGGGCATCCTCGGGCTCGGTGCGATGCGGACGGTCGAGAAGTTCGGAGCAATCAAGAACGGCAGCAAGGGCCTCTAGGCCCAGCCACTGAACAGGAGCTGAACATGGGCTACGTCACACCCGACCAGACCGCCTGGATCCCCGCGATGGTCTTCATCGTTCCCGATGTCTCCGATGGCGGAAAAGCCGTTCGGGCCAAGTTGGAGGAGACTTTCATAAAGGTTAGGAGGGCCACGGATCCGTGGAGAGCGCGGAGAGAGCTTGCGCGCAAGGGTGTCAGGTACAACAGTGGACACTTCAGCCGGAGCGTTCGAATCGAGCTGGGCTCCGACTACATCTCGGTCAAGCGCCGCATCGGAGCCCACGAGGGCAGGAGCGCCCGTACTATCCAGGAGAAGGCCCGGCATGGCCAGGTCATCATCGTGGACTCGCTATTCAACGTCACGGTCATGGACGCCGATGTCTTCGAGGCAGTCGGGCAGACCGCTCGCGAGATCGTCGATGAATAGGGTAGCTCTGGCCCTGGTGGCCCTGCTTGCAGTTGCCGCTCCTGTTGGGGCGCAGCAGCTCCTCGTGCCCCGGGACGTGTCCGTAGGCGCGATCGTCGGTGATTTCCGGGAGCTTCCCCGGAGGCTCAACGGTGCCGGGATCGGGGTCCAGCTCGGGCTCGACGGCATTGTGGACGGCTGGCGGATTCTGGCCGAGCCCCTCGTCGGAGCTGATGTCCGCTGGAACCTTGAGCATGCGATCCACGCGGGTGGCGTTGCGGGCCTGGCCTTCAGGGTCCCCGTACTGAGACGCCTGTACTACTACTACGGCTTCGAGTACGACGACGAGGTCGATGTGAGCAAGGAGGAGGTTCGATGGGCGGACAGGTGGACAAGCGGCTGGGGGCTCCGTCTCGGTGTGTCCACAGCCTTCCTCGATGCAAGGTGGCTCAATAGATCGTTCTACGAGCGGTCCTGCGCTCCGGTCTCCGATCCGGAAGGGGAGCCTCCGGAAACGCCGGCGTCGTGCAATGTCCTCGCCGTCGCTGTCGGATTCAGCTTCTAGGGAGCCTCTCCGATGCTATTGATCCGCAGTGAGACAAGCAGTCGCGGGACACCCGGCTCGCTCGTGCTCGCCAACGGGGCCACCTTTCGGACCTTGGAGCTGCCCTGGCGGGAGAACGAGAGCAACCGCTCCTGCATCCCGACCGGGTTGTATCGGCTGCGCGTTCGCTCGGCATCGGAGTCGCAGCGGTTCTCGTACCGGCACGTCGAGCTCCTGGACGTTCCCGGCCGCTCGGCCATCCTGATCCATGCCGCCAACTGGCCGGCTGAGCTCCGGGGCTGCATTGCGCCAGGCTATCGTCCACGCGTCGACGACCACCACGGGGACTGGGGGCTTTGGCCTCCCTCCCGCGAGGCTGTGGAGGAGATCACCAGGGCCGTGCGACGGGGCGACGACCGGCTGACCATCGCTTGGCGGGGAGATCTGGACCTGACGAGATTGCTCCCGGAAGGACGAGAGTTCCGAGGAACAGCACATCCCAAAAACTCAACGATTGAGGAAAAGCACATATGAAGATCCTAGTAAAGAACAAAGACGAACTGCCGAACGACCTCCAGGACGGCGCAACGGAAGTTGGAGAGGACGACAGCAAGATGTTCGAGGTCGACGTCGATCTCGACACGCGCCCCCTGCGAAAGGCCCTGAAGGAAGAGCGTGCCACGGTCAAGGAGCTGAAGGAGCAGGTTGAAAAGTTCGAAGGCATCGACGCCACCGAGGCCCGCACGGCCATCGAAGCACAGAAGAGCGGCAAGAAGGGCGACGAAGCACTGAAGGCGGCGCACGAGCAGGCCATCGAGCGGCTCAAGGGCGAGCAGAAGACCGCACTCTCCGCGATGCAGCGGAAGATCGACCGGCAGGCGAAAGCAGCCCGGGCGGTCGAGATCATCCAGGCAGCAGGCGGAAACCACAAGCTGCTTCGCCACCATGTCGAGAGCAGGCTGCGCCTCGAGCGAGACGACGACGGCGAGGCCAAGATCGTCTTCCTCGACGAGTACAGCGAGCCAGCGGTGGACCGCAACGAGGTTCCGCTGAAGCAGGACGCCTTCATCAAGCTCCTGCACGCCGATCCCGACTTGGCTCCTGCGTTCGGCGGCAAGAAGGAAGCCCCGGGGGTGCCACCCGGCCCAGGATCTCCAGCCGCTGTGAATCTCGGTTCCGTGGATTGGGATAAACAGGCAGAGGATATCTCAACGGGCAAGATCGGGCTCCAGTAGCGAAACCCTGATGGCATTCGACCCAAAGGAACCGGACAGGAAGGCCGAGCGGTGGCAGAAGCACGCCGAGGAGCGGCTGGTCGTGCGTGACGCCGCGGGCGGGACCGCCCTGCTGCGCCGGAAATCCGGCATCTACCTGCCGATGCCCGACCGCATGAACCCACAGGCATGGGCACGGCGGGTGAATCAGGCCGTGGCGTTCAACACGACGGAGAGGGCCAGGGACGTGCTCGTCGGCCTGGTCGATCGCCACGAGCCGACGTTCAACGCAGAGGTGCCGAAATGGGCACAGACCGCGGCAATAGAGGCCTCCGGAAAGAATATGGCGAGGTTCACCACGCGTGCGACCAATGCGATATGCGAGGACGGCATGGCGGTCCTCTGGTCACATCCGTGGTGGCAACTCATCCCGGTCGACCGTGTTCTGGAACTGACGGAGGAACGCGGCATCGTCACGGAGATCCGCATATCGGTCGACAGGGACACTGTTTGGCGAGCGGTGCTCGCCGAACCCGAGCAGGCCGAGATTCAGACGTACACCCGCGACGCCGACAAGGGCAGCTGGTCCATGACGTCCGAATTGACCGACATCCCCGGTCCAGGGCTCCCAGTGTCACACCAGTCGATCCGCCCGATGGACTCGCCAGAACCACCAAAGCCGCCTCTATCGAATCTGGCATACGAGAACATCCGGCACTTCCAACTGCGGTTCGCCCGCGACGGCCACGTGAAGACGGCATCGGTCCCAATCGCCATCATGAAGAGCTCTGAGATAAAGCAGCCGACGATCTACCAGATTGGAGACGGACACGGCATCCGAATTGGGAAAGACGACGATTTTTTCTACGCCGAAATCAGCGGCACAGCCCTTGAAGCGTCACGCCAGACGTTGCTTGACTCGGAAAAGACGATGGCCCACATGTCGATCGCGTTGATTGACAGACATATCAGGGGCGCAGAGTCATCGGACTCGCGCAGGATCGACGAACGGCAGGCGTCCGCCTCGGTGCGAACCATCGCCCGGACTGCTCAGGCGATGCTCGGAAGCGCAACCGTTCTGGCAGCCGCATGGAGCAGGGGCACAGTAGCCGCGGAGAGCCTGCCCAAGGTGTCCGTCGCGCTCGCCACGTCTCAGGCGTCAGAGCCGCCCACGACAGAGCAGCTGCGGCTACTGGCCGAGCTGGTTGAGGCGGACAGACTGCCACCCGAACACCTGTTCAACGCGATGGAGCGGGGCGAGCTCATTGCACAGGGTTCCACGCAACAGCTTCTGGAGTCCGTGCCGCCCGTTGATCCTACAGGCGAATGAAGAACAGCCCAGAAATAGTCATCGCTGAGGGCTGCAGGGCGGGCCGGGGAGTTGAGGGCATCGGGGGGAACGGGGACCACCGAACGTCAAAGTCGGAGCTTTCAGCTAAAGACCTGAAACGGCAACCCGGGAAAACAGTGGGTTGTCGTCTTGGATGCGCCGCTGAGCCATGCGAGCATACTCCCGGCTGATCTCAATCAGGATGGCATGGCGCGCCAAGCGTTCGGCGACGAGGCCAGTAGTTCCGGCGCCAGCAAACGGATCGAGGACGGTGCAGTTGAGGCTCTCATCGGTGTCGCAGCCGCAGGAGGGCTTGAAGCCGGTGGTCCAGGCACTCCTCGCAACGCGCGGCATCCCCTGCATCCCGTGCTCACCTCCGGAACGACCGCCGATGATTGACCCATCGCCATGCACAGGCGACTTGCGATATTCAACCTCGACGACGCGCTCCCACGGCTTCCCGCACTCGGCACAGCACCCGTACTCGCTGGTGCCCGCCTTGATGAACGGTTCGATGAGCTTAGGGGGGAAGGTTGCGAAGTGGGCTTCACGGAATCCATGCGTGGGAATGGTGAGGACGTTGCGGAGGTTGGCAGTCGTCCTGCCCGTCGCCTCCCATTCCTTACTTCCGCCCTTCGGTGGCCTCCTGTGAGAGCCCGGCCTGACACCCTCATAGTCCGGGTTGGCCGCCATCCGCACCTTCCGGCTCTGTCTCTCGGCGTCCTCTGGCGCATGAGTGGGCATGTCCTTTCCATGCCAACCCGAACTCGGCAGCCGAACCGCATCAGCATCGTAGAAGTATCGAGGA
>MPMW01000137.1 GCA_002238705.1 Acidobacteria bacterium bin61
ACGTCAAAGACTTCGGGTGATCCCCGGACGCAGACCTCGGCATGAATGCAGCGCGGCACATCAAAGGTGACCGAGGCCTGATTGCCCCGGTAATGGCGAACATCACTCTTCATTTGTCTGAACTCTAGTCCGTCCGCGCCCGCCAGCCGCCGGCTCCGGGGCGGCCGGGGCGTTACCCGGCGAAGAGCGCCGCGATCACCCGCTCCAGCAGCGGCTGGAGCAGCGCGCCGACGACGAGCAGGGTGATGCCAGCGGCCACCGCAGCCAGGACCTGACGCCGGGTCCAGGCAATCCCTTCGCTCCGCTCCAGGGCGATACTGACCTTCGCGATGAGTTCCCGCTGCCCCTCTTCGAGGGCGCCAAGCCGGCGATCCATGACCTCGAATCGCCGGTCCGTGTTCGCGGCGTGCTCCACCAACCGGTTGACGGCCCCGACGAGCTGCTGCTGTCCCTCTTCGAGGGCGCCAAGCCGGCGATCCATGACCTCGAATCGCCGATCAGTGCCGGCGGCGTGCTCCACCAACCGGTTGACCGACCCGACGAGCTGCTGCTGCCCCTCTTCGAGGGCGCCAAGCCGCCGATCAGTGCCGGTGGCGTTCTCCACCAACCGGTTGACCGACCCGACGAGCTGCTGCTGCGAGTCCGCGAGCGCCGCGAGTTCCGTTCTCTCTGCCAGTCTCGCCCGGTCCGCGGCAGCCTCCTTGAGCCCGTCCCAAAGCTCCTTCCGGAGTTCCTTGATGTCCCCCCGGTTCTCGCGGACGTCCTCGTGGATCACGTCGAGCCGCCCATGGAGCAGGTTCAGCCCCTCGGTGAGCCGGCGGTCGAGCGCCTGGGGGAACCCGTCGGCTGCGGCTGTGTTCACTGACCGATCCTTCCCCTCACGCGCCGCAGTGTAGGGCGCTTTGCCGGCCGCGGCAACGGCTCCGGCAAGTCTCGGCTTTTGCTTGGGTTGGTTCACGCGTAGTCCCTCCATAACTACAGACGAAAACCGGGCCGATTTTTTCCCACCGAGGGCCGGAATGTGGAAAAGTCGGGCTGAAGACGCGCGCGAGGCGGCTCCTACGCCCCTGCCGCCTCCCGCCGCTCCGCCCGCAGCACGTGAATGTGCTCGTACATGTACCAGACGCCGATGCTCCGGAACGGCCGCCAGCCGTCGCTGATCCGCTCGTATTCCGCGGCCGGCGCGTCGGCCGGCAGCCCGTAGAGGTCCCGCATCGCGGCGAGCACCGCGGCGTCCCCCGGCGCGAAGATGTCGGGCCGGTTCTGCGTGAAGATGAGGTGCATGTCGGCGGTCCAGTCGCCGATCCCCCTCACCGCGGTGAGCGCGGCGCGGACCGCGTCGTCCTCCATGGTTTCGAGCGCCCGGAGGTCCAGTTCCCCGCTTTCGACGCGCGCGGCCAGATCGCGGAGATAAGCGATCTTCTGCCGCGAGAGCCCCACCCGCCGCAAGGTCGTTTCCCGCCGCTTCAGGATGTCCCGCGGCTCCGGCGGCCGCCCCCGGGTCAGCGCCCAGAGCCGCTTGTGGATCGTGCGCGCGGCCGCCGCCGAGATCTGCTGGGCCACGATGGCGCCGACCAGAGTCCCGAACACGTTGGGGCGGGGAACGAGCGTGCAGGGGCCGATCCGGCCGATCAGGGCGCGGAGCACCGGGTCACGCCCGGACAGGTGGCGGGTCGCCCCGGACCAGTCGGGTTGCCCGGCCGTGCCGGAGGCCCAGGGGCCCTCTTCGGTCGTCATCGGCGGCGGAGTCTAAGGGTGCGATACTGCGGAACCGCGCGTTCGCGCGGGACCGGAAGCCTCCTGACGGTGCTGGCGTCGGGCTGGCTGGCGACTCCGGCGAATGGCTACCGGTTCTTCGACCGTCATGGCGGGCTGCACCGGATCGCGTCGGTGGCGGTAGCGATCCGCTGGGACGCCTCGGCGTTTCCCTTGCGTTTTCGGCTCCTCGAGAACGGGAACCTCCCCGACGTTCCCGGATTCGACGCCGCGCTCTGGCGTGAGAGCGCGGAAAGCGGAATCCGCGCCTGGTCCGAGATCGAAACCGCGGATCTCGCCATCGTGCTGGAAGCCGAGACGGTTGCCGCCGAGCAGGGCCGGGTCGGAGACGGGATCAACACCATCGGTTTTTCCTCGCTGGACAGCGTCGCCGGCGGGCCGTTCGCCACCGCCGACGTGCAGTACACGCGCGGCTGGGTGACCGGCTGCGACATCCATTTCAGCCCGAGCTACCTCGAAGGTAGGTCCCTCGATGCCCCAATCGCGTTCGAAGAGCTCGTGGACTACCTCGCGCGGACGGTGATGCACGAGATCGGGCACTGCCTCGGCCTCGCCCACAGCGCCATGAACCCGACCTGGCTCGCCCGGCCCGGCATGCTGGACCGGCCGCCCGGATATCTCCCCAACGGCGTCAGCAGCCTCCAGCCCCACCCGCGGATGTCCTACGGAACCATCCGGACCGTCGTTCTGGAGCCGGACGACGCCGTGGGGGCGTCACTCCTCTACCCGGCGCCCGGGTTCGTCGCGTCGCGCGGCGCGCTCACCGGCCGGGTGATGCTCGCGAACGGCCAGCCGGCGCCCTTCGTCTACGTGCAGAGCGTCTCCTACGGCGCGGACGGCGCGGTCTTCGGAGCGGGGGAGTTCACGGATTCCTGGGGCCAGTTCCTCCTCGAGGGTCTCGAACCCGGGTTCCGCCACTTCTGGATCCGCCCGCTGCACCAGATCCTCGCCCATTCGTTCATCGCCGACGCGGTGGCCGCCGGCTCGCTGGAACTCCAGCACGAGCAACGCCGGTTCGAGATCCGCCGCGGAGAAGTCACCCGGGCGCCGGACATCACGGTCCTTTCCGTGCGGGACCGCCGGGAGACGAGTCCATGAAGCTGTTTCGGGGCGGGCTCCTGTTCGCGTTTGTCGCCCTTGCCGGATGCGGGGAGGACGCGCCGGTTACTCCACCGCCGCCCGCGCCAACTCCGGGCCCGCCGCCCGAGCCGCCTCCCCCGCCATCGGAACCGGATCCGGACGCGATCCCGATCGGATTCGGGGGCGTGATTCCTGCGTCCGGGACCGCCCTCACCCTCCATCCGGGAACGGAGTTCCTGGCTCCGGTGATGGTGGACGGGGACCTGAGCCAGCTCGTGCGGTCTCCCGACTGGACCGGAATTCCGGTTCGGGTCCTGACCGATGCCCCCGAAAACGTCCTTTCGGTCCCCGCCGAGCTGACGATCGAGGCCGGTCGGGAACCCGACCTGCTCGCGATCCGGGCGCTCGAATCGGCGGAGGTGACCGCGGAGGTCCATACCGTCCGCCTGGAGCCGCCCCCCGAGGGTTTCCCGGAACTTTCCGGGCTCTCGTTCCGGCTGGAAGCGGAACCGATCCGGTTTCGACTGGTGGACCGCGCTCCGGCGGGGGAGCCGGACTGCGGCGGCCTCTCCTTGGCGCCCAGGGGTGGGATTCGCCGCGGTGACGGGGGTGCGCTGGGCCAAAACTGGTTCGGCGACCTCGGGCGCGACTTCCGGTTCGCGGACCTGGTGCCGCGCTCTCCCGGGCCGGATGCCGAACTCCGCCTGGTGGAGGCGTACCAACAACTCCCGTACGGGAGCCTCGGCGACGCCTACAACCTCTTCCCGGTGATGTTCGCCCACGGCCTCGATCTCGAAGAGTCCGCCGCCGGCTTCGAGCAGACGCTCTCCCTCGCCTGGTTCGACGAACTGACGCTCCGCGCGACGGTCCCCGGCTGCACACCGGTCGAACTCCGCTGCGACGCCCGCGGCCGCTGCCGCGGGTGATAGCGCGCGCGGCCGGATTCCCGACTCCTCCTGTGCAGGAGAGGGATGCCGAGTTTTCCTTGAGGCGGCCGACTGCGGCTATCCAGAAACCGCATCGAAGTCCGGCACTTGGAAGCCGCTGGCGAGCGATTCCCCGCACCGAAGCCTCCGCGGGACCGCCGTGGCCGCGCGGAAGTGAATCCGCTGCTCCCTGAACCGGCGTCGTTGAACCTTCCGGAGGACGCCCCCATATCCCAAAATCGGCTGGAAGCGGACCGGAGCGTCCGGCGGGAGCAGATGGTCGCCGATCTCCGATCCCGCCTGCAATTGATCGCGTACCTCGAATGCATTCGGGCTCCCCTTCTTGAGTTCGATGGGCGCGAACCACAGGGCTTCCGCCTCCCCGGCAGCGCCGAAAAAAAGGAAGTCGCAGCGGGCTTCGTTCGGCTCCGCTGGCGAGCCCTCGGCGTCGAGGTCAATCAACACGAACGGGCGCAACGAACGAGCGACCGGCAAGGAACAGCCGGGTTTGCTGCAGCCACTGGACTGACAGCTGGCGGGCGTCGCTTCTCGCACACTGGCGAGCAGCGCCGCCGGCGTTACGAGATTCCGCTTCGGTTTCTGATGTCCGCCCACTGGTTGTGTAGTTCGTCCGCGATGCGGTCGAACCCTGAGGGGAAGGCGCCCGACTCCCGATCAAGCGACATTTCGCGCACTTCCGAGCCCTTGGCTCGCTGGTGCGGCTGGAACCGCCACGCTCCCACCTGGTTTGCTGAGAGGGCGAGATCAGTATCCGGCAATGCGGCCCGAACCGCCGCCGGCGCGTCCGACATGCTCACGAGATTGGCAAGGGCTTCCAGAACCCATTCGCTGTGGGTCGTCACGATGACGCGGACTCCGCCCTGGACGAGTCGCGCCAAACCCCTCACCAGTCCGACCTGACGCTCCGGATGGAGGTGCGCTTCCGGTTCCTCGATGATTAGGACGTCGTCTCGCTGGCCGAGGTGGCGGAGCCAGAGAACAACCGGTGCCAGTTCGGAAACCATCGAAGATGCCCGCGTTAGCGGCAGGTCTTCTTTCCAGCCCGCGGGGCGCCACCAGAAGGCGGGGTATCCGTTTGCGGACCGCCGGAACCCGACCGCGCCCCCAAGAACCGAGGATTCGAGCTTCGCCGCGAGGTCGGGTCCCCACGGATCGCTACTCGCTTGGTCGGGCAACTGGATCAGCATCTCGAGAAAATCCGCCGTAGGCGCGGAAAGCGTCGGGTCCGGCGCTGCCGCCCGGTGTGAGGCGCGCCGCACCAGAGACGCAACGATGGCCCGGTGGGCGTCCATCAGGCCGCTGCGCGCCGCCGGCAGGTACCAGGCGCGCCGCCCGGCGGCTCCCACCAGTCCGGGGGCCGTCCCCCGGGTCAGGGCATCCATCAGGTGCTTTTCGTCCCAACCGGCGGAGTCCACCCGCCGATTGATTTCCACCGGCAAGACCCGATCCACATCGAAGACGAGCGGTACCTCCGGCGGGAGGCTGGAACTCAGCGGGCTCGCTCCGTTCCCCGACACCTCGAAGTGATGCTCGATGGAGGCGTTGCGCAACCGGATCGCGGGCCGGTGGCGGAGTGTGACAGCGCCTCGGCGCGTTCCGTGGCGCGCCAGCCTTCCGGAGCGTTCGACTCCAAAGCAGCGCGCGATCTCGTCGTCAAGCCGTCTTCCGTGATCCGACGGACTACCGAGCGCAGCGCGGACGAGCCGCGCAGCGGACTGAGGGAGCGGGACTGCACCGGTGTTGCGTTCTTCGGAAAACCGGTCGGAGAGCACCTGCTCCAGCCAGCCACGCGCTTCCTCTAGATCCGCGTCGCGGCCAGCGGTCCCCTCGGGAGCGTCAGTTGGCCCGTGCCCATCGGCCCACGAGCCGTAGCGCACTCGTCCGTGATCGCTGAAGAACCGATGGAGGGCGTAACAGAGGATCGCCAGCACGGACTTGCCAGTGTTGCTCGGGCCGACGAAGACCGTGAACGGCCGCAGTTCCACCTGCGCCCGTACGATGGGCCCGAAATCCGCGACTTCGAGTTCGAGAAACCCTTCCTCGCGCTGCGCGGCGTTGCGGCCCGCACTCGTGGCCGTCGTGCTCCGCTCGCCGCTCATCGCTCGCTCTCCACCGGTCCACCCGGACCGGACGGGTGGATCGTAGCCCGACCGAGCGCTCCGAAGGGATCGCCACCCGTCACAGCATCAGGGCAGGTTCACCGGAGCCACCCCACCCCGCCGGAGGCGGCGTAGCGACGGAAAGCCACTTGCCGGATTGTGCGCCGGTACCGACCCGTCCCACCCGCCGCCCGGATCGTGGGTGTCCAACGCCTTTGTTGACAACAGTTCCGTTGACGGCGTGCTCGCGATCCCTTTCGCGCAGTCGCGGGGAGGGCGCCCGCTGTCTGGTAGTCTGGGTTTTGCTCCGTCAGTGGCCGGTGATTCGGCCCGATTGGCGGATCCGCCCCTCCACGTTCTTGATCTTCGCGCCTCGCTCAGCATGAACGTGGAGAGGACCTTCGGTGGCAGCCTCTTCGCCAGCGAGTTCCTTGTCGAGTCCGTCCGCGAACTCCCCCAGTGGCAGGAAGCGCAGGCGGACCTCTCCGCCGGGATCGCCGCCCGCCTCCGCGATATCCGGGGCGCGTTCCCGGCGCGCGATGACTCGAACGAGGCGGTCACCGAAGACGAGTTCATCTGGAAGGTGCTTGGCGCGCTGGGTTGGACCGCGGCGCTC
>MPMW01000138.1 GCA_002238705.1 Acidobacteria bacterium bin61
TCGGCGGTCGATGCCGGCTGGTTTCCGGAGCAGAGCGATAGCTCTGCGGAGACCCCTTGAGCGCGAGGGATGGAAGACGGCGTCAGCCGGCATCCATTCCTCGTGGCTCGGGAACCCGGCGCTCCGACGTGGTGCCGCTGTGATGGAAGGTGGGATGGTGCGGTTCCGCGGCGCTCTCGCGCCGCGGGTGCCGGTCTGGAGGCCCCCACCGGGAGAAACGCTCATGCGCGTGTTCTCCCGCCCACCCCGCCGGCATGAAAAGCGGCATCCGCATTCGAAGCCCTTGAAGCCGACGAGCGTGATTCCGTTCGCGGCCTGCGGCCGCGGTGCCGGCTGTTTCCGGCGCAGAGCGATAGCTCTGCGGAGACCCCCTGAGGACGAGGAATGGAAGACGGCGCTAGCCGGCATCCATTCCTCGTAGCTCGGGAACCCGGCGTCCAAGCCGCTTCTGCGGTCCTGCCCGGTCCGAGATCCGTTACTCAACCAAGCCGCATTTTCACAGCAACTGGCCGGCGGTCCAAGCCGTGGCGCCGTACCGGAGGTTTGGTGCTCCGTACACAAGAAACCCGCCGGGGGGGCGGGGGCGGCGGGGAGCGGCGGGGGCGCCGCTCCCCGTGGGGGTCCGGCCGGCTGGGGCCGGGTCAGGTGATCGTCAGCTTGTGGCCTTGATCGAGGTCACCTTGATGGTGTTGGTCGCCTCGTCGAGGGTGCCCATCACCGTGACCTCCATGCCGAGGTGCTCCAGCGCCTTCTCGCCGGTGATGTCGAGGAGGTGGAAGCCGTCCGGGCTCGCGAGGGCGACGTTGCCGCCGTTGTTCAGGCAGCCGGTGGCGCAGCCCTTGTGCTCGGCGTTGCCAGCCTTCGCGAAGTCCTTGGCGCAGGCTTCGTCGGCGACCCAGCCCGTGAAGGCCATGTCCTCGGCGGTGGCCGCGGCGACGAACGCCACGGAGGCGAGGAGGGCGAGGGAAAGGATGAGGAGCTTCTTCATCGGGGTTCTCCGAGGTGGTTTGCTGCGACGCCGTGATGGCGTGTCCAGTAAGGAAGTGAAGGCGGGCATTGTACCCTGACAGGGCTTGCCTGGTACGCGACACGGTGGCCAGCCAGTGGGCGCTCTCAACGAGAGCCACCGCGGGCGGCGATGTCCCAGATCACGAGTCCGCGTCGTCGCCAGCTACAGTCTAGACACGGGCCGTAGCGACAGAACGATGCCGGGCCGCCAGATCACCGCTGGGTCCCCGGGAATCCGCAGGGGATTTCCGGGCGCGTCGCTCTGGACGCGCCCGGAGGGACGCCGATCTGAGGACCTACTGGGTCGCAGCCTGCTTGGGCACGCTCACCGTCCTTCGCCGAGCGTTGGACGTGAGAGAGGCACGAGCGCCAACCCGTAGCGTGCGTTGAACACGGGAGGTTGGCGCCCATTCACCGCTCAATCTCGACTGCTCCTCGCCTTATGGAAGGTGTTTCGTTGCTGTGAACGTTCTTTTGGCGTCCACTTTCCAGGGGCCAACGCTGGAGCTTTGGGCACCCGAGAGCTTTGCCCGGACACAGGTTTGGATGTATGTCTTTACGTCGGTAGCTCCATCCTCCGCCGGTTGAAGGGAAATAAAGGCGTCATCATGCGCTAATTCGACCTTGAACGCCCTATTCCCCGTTTCCCCGGTGGCGGCGATGAGAGGAGTCGTGCGCGTGCGAATGGCGGCGGTGCACTCGGTTTGAGTCGGTGGCGAGGGGTCGGTCTCTGACCGTATGATCGCAATATCGTATTGGGTCGATGGCTCGGGTTCACCGCCAAAGGACCATACGATGTTTCCACTCCACGCTCCGGGGGTTGGTTGATTGGCCACCTTTCCACGGTTGTACTTGGGTAGGATGATTGACCCGAAGGTGGGCTCCTTGGGCTGCGTATGGTAGACCATCAACAAGGATGGACTGGACGACCCCTGCTCATTCCCTGCCGTTACACACGCGGCGTATGTGGTATAGGTCGATGGATTGGCCAAACGGTATCTCTCACTTGTCAGCTTCGTAACAGTGCCACTAGCGTCTGCACAATCAAGATTCTCCATGCCGTCGTAAGTCTTTGACACGACCTGAACGTTGTAGTCGAAACCACTGTCCATGGCAACGTACCAGTCGATTGCGTTTGTCTTGGTGCCTGTTGCCGGTTTCAATCCGGACGGAACGCCGCCTTCAGGTGCGGTCCCCTCAGCGGGTGACGTTGCAGCCCAAACCAGTGACGCGGGGCCGTACTGCTGGCTGTCCTGAGCGTCCACCCAAGTCCTCCTCACACAAAGGCCAGACTCTTGACCCGCTGAAAGACTGCCGAGCGGGTAACGATTCGCGTACCCCACCTCGGACCAAGCAGCGGCGGTCGTAAGCGCCGGGCACCCCGGCCGGGGGTCTGCGTTTGCTTGCTCGTTTGTTAGCACCGCGGTGACATAGCCAAATCGGTTGTCGGAAGCTGCCTCCCAGAACCAGGTGATCGAGTCAGCTTTCGATTCCCAAGTGACGTTCAGCTTGTCGTCGCCACCGGTGATGGGCGGCGGAGGGGCGACGCCGCTGGTCGTGGCCGAGACAGCGCTGCTCCAGGAGCTTTCCGTCAGCGTGGTGTCGGAACTATCGGGAAACGCTTTGACCCGGAAGTTGTAGGCAGTCGCCTGATCGAGGCCGCTCGCCACGCAGCTCGTAGCGGTGACCGTGCCACCGGTCCCGCAACTCGCGTCGCCCCACGAACCCCCAGCGGCACGCTGCTGCTCCACCGCGTACTCCACGGCGTCGTCAACGGCGCCCCAGGTGACGGTGATCGAGTTTTGTGCGATTGAGGTCTGAACGTTTCCTGGAGCGTCCAGCGCCGTGGGCGCCGGCGGTGGCGGCGGCTCGCCTGTGCTCGACATGCTGGTCGCCGACCAGTCGCCGAACACCGTGTCCTCGCCCGTGCCGCTGCCGGTGTACGCGCGCACCCTCAGATACCCGTCTGTCTCGGCCGGAAGGTTCGAGATCCTGACGGACGTTCGCTGAAGTAGCGGACGGTCCGCAGCGGGGTCCGAGAAATCCGTGCTCCGGCTGAACTGGGCGTGGTAGCCCGCCGCGCCCGAAACCGCGTCCCAGCTCCACTCGATGTAGGTGGAGCGCTGGGCCGTGGCCCGCACGTTCATTGGGGCCGCCGGAGCCGCTGACGCGGCTGCTGTCGCCATTCCCGTCACATGGGTCGAGAAGGCGCTCACGAGGGGCGCGTCCACGGTCCCCGCGGCGGCAGCGACCCGGACGTACAGACTGGTCTCCGCGTCGAGATCCGTGGCGGTGTAGCTGGTCATCGGCGTGAACGGGACTCCGTTGAACAGCACCGTCTCGGGGTTGCCCAAGACCATGTCGTCGAACATTTCGTCCGTGCTGGCTTGGACCACGTAACCGGTGGCGCCCTCGACGGCGTTCCAGGTCCAGGTGATGGACGACTCAGTACTCCCGGAAACCATGAGGCCCACCGGCGTGGTGGGTGGCTCCGGTGTCGGCTCGGGCTCGGGCTCCGGCTCCGGAGGGGGCGGCGCCGGAGTGGTCGGAGCCGGAACCTCTTCGTCCCCGCAGGCCGAAATCATGAGGCCGGCACCGAAGAACAGCGCGATCATGAGAACCCATCCGCGTGCGGATGTGAACTTGCCAGTGAACGACTTCATGCCACCTACCTCCCGGTGCGGTGCTGGCGGTTCAAGTAATGCTTGAACCGCTGCGGATATAAGCCTGCCGTCAGCCTACCACATATCAGCTTCTTTCTGCCAGCCCAAACCCGCCGTGGCCATTGCGCTCCGGGGAGCGCGGCGCCTGAGCTTCAAGCTCTCGCGGGGAAGCCCATTCTACGCACAGTTGACACGATTTTTTGACCGAAACGGACTTTGTCCGAAAAACGGGGAATGGGAAGGGTTCGGCGTGGTTGGGGGAGCGGGCTTCGGCTGACGAGGAGCGGGGGAGTTCCGAGGGAGTGGTGGTGTGAAGGAGGGTGGCGCTGGTTGTTCCGCGGGCCTCTCGGGCCGCGGGCGCCGGCTGAAGCCGGCGTTCCAAGCCGTGGTCGCTGGGGAGGAGGGTGACGTAATCCATTCCGCGGGCTCTGTCGGGCCGCGGGTGTCGGCTGGAGGTCGGCGTTACAAGCCGTTATCCCGTCGTGGCGGCCTGGGGGATGGCGTTCCCGGGCGTCTGGGCTGTACCGGAGGTCGGCGGTCCGAGGTGGTCCCTGTGGGTACAAGGGAGAACCCCGGGGCCGGATGGCCCCGGGGTTCGGGTTGGATCTTGGAATGATCCGTGATCAGGTTCAGCTAGGGTCGGTCACCGTGCAACTGACGAAGCTGCTGAGGGCACCCGAGCTGAGCGGCGTGTCAGTGCCGTCAGCCAAAGTGCTATATGGAGTTTGCCTTGGGCGGGTGCCCTGTGCGTCCCAAGTGCACGAGATGGAAACGGTGCGCACCGATTCGCAGCGGAAGTCGGTGCCAGTAGCGAACATGATGTCCACACTCTTCTTGAACACCGCATCGCAACCGGCGACCCCGTCGTCATCGCTACATGTTCCACTGTAGTTGTCTGGCGTGGAGTCCTCACCGGTGCGCCCATTCTTTCCGAGGAATGCGGTGTGGCCGGCAGTAGCATCGCTTCCGTTCCGGCGGACATCAACCTTGCCGAAGTCGTTGTCCGTGCCCAGGTCGCCCAGCAGATGGTCGAGAACGAGTGCGTTCGCGACGGCTGTGCTGGGATCGCCATCGTGATCGTAGCCAGCGTACAGATCGACCATGTCCGTGGATGCCATCCCATCGTGGTCATACCACACCGTATCGAACTGGCGAGCGGCGGGCATCCGGCCGCCGATACGCAATCCGCTAATGCGATCGTCATATCCATCCCCAGGGCTGCCTGTGCTACCGCGGGTTTCAACCGTGAAATGAGGAGATCGGGCGGCGCTACCGGTACCGGCGTCGAACACGTCCTTGAGGTTGTAGGCGAGTTCGGTTTCGAAGAGTTCGCAAACATCCACGTAGTCGGCGGCGGCGAAGGTCATGCTGTCGCACGTGAGCCCTTCAAAGGGATCGTCCATGCGGTATTGATCCCATTTGATCGTGCCCCAACTCACGCTCGCGCCGCTCGGGATGAGCTCCACGGAGTAGTCGTCCAGGCTCGAGTCGACGATACGGAAGCAGTTCTCGGGCAGCGACGGGCGACCCGTGTTGCCGTTGTAAGTCATGCCGACATCAGTAGCCACGTGCGTGTTATCGCTCTGAGGGGAGGTCAGAACGTCAATACCACACGGTAGCACGACGGGTGTACCACCCGTCGTCGCCAAGTTCCCGCGACCCACCAGCAGGTGGCCACCAAAGTCATCATCGTCGACCGGATCGGCGGGGGGATCGCCGGCCGCTGTCCCGGGACCGTGGTTCGACATGATGAGCGCGGACGGAAGCGATGTCTTGGACATGTTTCGTCCCGTCACACTCGTGTTCCCGATGTGGTGGATCACCGCTGCGCCGAGGGTGGACTTATAGACCCAGCCGGCGTCCACACCGTCGAACTTGCCTTCGTTGCCGCCGGCCTCGTGCGCGGCGGAACCGGGTTCCAAGGGTGTACTTGAGTCATCCAAGCTGTTGTCCACGTAGCCGATCTTGAGATCCATCGTGGGAGCCCAGCTCTGACACTTCGGCGAATCGGCCACGGAAATCTCCGGAGGGTCCATTCCGTCCACACAGGCGAACGGACCGCAGGTCACGTGGGCCACGACGAGATTCGGGTCCTCGACCCGCATGACCTCGAAGGTCGCGCCGCTGTCGATCACGTCGGTCTGCAGGAGCTCCCAGTCCACAAAGGCGAACGGCATGTTTCCTGCTTCCGCGGACACGCTGACCGGGCTGGCGTCTTCCATGAACATCGGCGAGATCAGTGCGGCGGTGTTCGACTCCACCATGATCTTGGGGTTCACGGAAGCCATGGCGCGGGCGGGATCCGCCTTCTCGGCGGAGCCTTGGCCCTTGCCCGCCTCGAGAAAGTCGCCCTTCTCGATCGAGAACGTCACCATGACCGGATCCATCGGCTCCGGCTCCGGCTCGGGCGGAGGAGGAGGCATGGCCGACATTCCCGTCACGTGGGTCGTCCAGCCGCTCAGCGCCAGTCCAGAGAGGTCGCCCGCGACCGCCGCAGCCAGCGCCTCGGGCGTCCCGGTACCCGCGGCCACCCGCAGATACACGCTGGTCTCGGGCGGAAGCTCAGCAGCCGTAAACGACGTCTCCTGGGTCAGGGCGACCTTGTCGGTGTCGTCGAACATCTCGTCGAAACTCGCCTGCACCGCATAGCCGAGAGCGCCTTCAACGGCGTTCCAGTGCCAGGTGATGGAAGTCTCGGTCGTATCGTCAACGTGAAGGCCGGTAGGCGTGGCAGGAGCCTCGGGCTCAGGCTCGGGCTCCGGCTCCGGTTCCGGCTCAGGTGCCGGCGGCGGCGGCGGTGGTGCCGGTGCTGGCGTCGTAGCCGGGGT
>MPMW01000139.1 GCA_002238705.1 Acidobacteria bacterium bin61
GTGCACGAGCTACCTGCTGCTCTCGATCATCCGCTACAGCTTCTGGGGCTGGTCGGTGGACTATCTGGTGGAGGCAGGCGCCGGAATCGGCGTAGCGGCGGCCGCTTCGGCACTCTTCCCGCTGCTCGGCTCCGCCGGCTCCATCACCGCCGGTTGGGTCTCGGACCGTCTCGGCGCGCGCCGCGGACCGGTCCTCGCGGTCCTCTGCGCCGGTCTGACGGGCGCCATCATCGTCTTCAGCCGGCTACCGGCAGAGGAAACGCTCTGGCTGGCGGCGGCCCTCGGCGTCGTCGGATTCTGCCTTTACGGCCCCTATTCACTGATGTCCGGAGCGATGGTGATGGACTTCGGGGGAAACGCCGCTGCGGCGTCCGCCTCCGGGATCGTGGACGGAATCGGTGCGGCCGGCGCCATCTTCGCCGGCGTCGGGATGGGATTCCTCATCGAGACCTACGGCTGGGACGGGGCGTTTGGCATCATCGTGGCCATGGCCACCGTGGCGACCGTCCTGAGCTTCGTCCTCTGGAACCACAAACCGCTACGCGCCGCCAAGGACCTGGAGGACTGACGTGCAGGCATCCCGATGGCTGAGTGCCGTGGACACGCACACCGAGGGGGAACCCACCCGGATCATCACCGGGGGGGTAGGCCATCTGGCCGGCAACTCGGTCTCCGAGAAGCGGGATTTCTTCCGCCGCCACCTGGACTACCTGCGCACCGCGCTCGTGTCGGAGCCCCGCGGCCACCGGGACATGTTCGGGTGCGTGCTGACCGAGCCGGCAAGCGAAAACGCCGAGTTCGGCATGTTCTTCATGGAAAACGGCGGCTATCTGGACATGTGCGGCCATGCCACCATCGGAGTCTCCACGGCGCTGGTCGAACTGGGCATGGCTGCCGGCGAGGGACCGCGACGCCGCATCCGGTTCGAGACCCCGGCCGGCCCCGTCGAGTCGGTGGTGGAGGTGCGGGAGGGACGAGCCGTGTCGGTCACTTTCCGCGGCGTGCCCTCGTTTGTGGAACACCTGGGCGCCTCGCTCCCGGTGCCCGGGATCGGCGACCTGAGGGTGGACGTGGCCTACGGGGGCAATTGGTTCGTCTTTGTGAACGCCGACGAACTGGGACTCGAGGTCTCGCTGGCCAACATCCGCGAGGTCGTGGAAGTGGGGATGCGCGCCCGCGAGGCGGCCAACCGGCGCCTGCCGGTCCGCCATCCCGAGATTCCGGGAAGCGAATCCATCGACATCGCCACGGTGCTGGCGCGGCCCGCGGACCCTCGCGCCACGTATCGGAACGTGCAGGTATTCGGGCCCGGGCAGTTCGACCGTTCGCCGGGTGGAACGGGCAACTGCGCGCGCCTGGCGGTGTTGCACCGCAAAGGGGAACTGGGTCCGGACCGTTCGGTCCGCATCGAGAGCGTGACCGGCGGGATGTTCGTCGCCCGGATGCTCGGGGAGGTCCAGGTTGGCGACCGGCAGGCCGTCGTCCCGGAAATCACGGGTTCCGCGCACATCACCGGGTTCCACCAGTTCCCGCTGGATCCCCATGACCCCCTCGGTCACGGGTTTTCGACGCAATCGGCCTGAAGGCCAGTCGTTTCCTTCCCGGCCGCGCTGGATTCGGTCGCGGCGGGTTCAGTTAGCCGGGATCGGCGACGAGGGACAACGTCAGGACAGCGAACGGCTCCTCCCGCACACTCGCGGGCAGTTCCCGAATGAGGCTGATCGGTTCATGGGGCGTCACGTCGGCATTCGGGGCGGTGAACGTCGCCCCACTGTCGGTCCCGGAGTCGTATCCGACCAGTTCCACCTCGATCGCTTCCATCCAGCATCCGTCCTCTTCCCTGAGGGGCATCCCGCTCACTCCGACGAACCAGTCGGGGCTGGGCGCGATCATCGAGACGAGAGTCAGGAGCGGGAGTTCGGTCTTCGCTTCCAACTGATACGAAGCCGATCCCGGTGAGGAGAACGAAGGCTCCGAGCCGTTCATGCAGGTGCTGCTCCGGCCGCTATCGGCTTCTTCCGCGATCTCCCGGCAGAGCGCCGAGACACCGCCGGTCTCGGCCATGATCTCGATGCCCGGGGTGGCGATTTCGCCGGAGTCCCAGAACGAGACCTCCGGCGCGTGGACCGCCGCCGCCACCCGCGAGAAATGCGCGCTCGATGGAAAGGGCGGCCGGCTGCCGTGCGAAGACGCGTTCCAGACGGCCCGGAACGTCACTCCGTAGGTCGCTGCATCGGGGCACTCGGGTTCCGGTTCCGGCATCGGCTCCGGAGGCGGCGGCGGAGCGGGCGCCGGTGGCGGCGCGGGCGCGGGGGTGGAGGGCGCATCGGATCCGCACGCCGCCGCGAAGCAGGCGAGCGCCAGGCAGACGACGGTCCGGCGGCGCGGAACGCGGGTGATAGCTTGAAACGGCACGAACATCGCCCGCCAAGTTAGCGCAGTGACGGGGCGCAGTCACCCGGCCGCCCCGCCGAGGCGGCGCTCAGCGAATCAGGAAGGGGAGTTCCCCGACCGCCGAGCGATTGCGGGCGTCGTCGGTGACCCGGACCACCGCGGTGTAGCGGGCCGCCCGCAGCCCCGCGGTCTGAAGCGACAGCATGATCGGGGTGCCTTCCACCCGGCGCGGGTCAAGGTCAAAACGTCCGGGCCGCTCCGCTTCCACCGAGATGTCCCCGGCCGCGTTGCGAATCTCGTACGCGACCCGGACCTGGGAAACGGGATCCTCCCGTCCGGGGAAAATGAAGAACGCGACCCGCGCGTCTTCGGTCCCGGCGAAGGTCGCCACCGGCCGTACCGGTGGTCCCGCGACCTGGGGCGCGTGTTCTTCCGCCACGAAGGGGAACACGCTCGAGAGCGAGAACGTCTCTGCGAATCCGGCGGGAATGATCAACGGAGACGATGCCTCGTGCACCCTCTCGCCACCGCGCTCGACCACCAGTTCGAGTTGGTGGTTGCCCGAAGGAAGTTCCGCCGGTGTCGAGATCCAGAAACGCCGGATGTCCACCGCGCCGGACGCCTCGGTCAGCACCGCCCCCCCGGGGCCCACCACCCGGAGGCGGAGTTCGGCGGGCTCCTGCACATAGGACTCGGGGAGAGCGGCGGCGAGCACCCCGAACGCGCCGTGTGGACGCGGGTTCAGCAAGTAGGCGTAGGTGTTCAGGTCTTCGGGAAAGGCGTAGCCGTGGTCACCGCGGGCTGCGGCCTCGATCACATCGCCCCGGCGCCTTGCGAAGTACCCCGGCCGGGCGATCACCCGCAGGTCGGGCCGATCTCGCACCCGAACCTCGATCTGGCGGTACTCGCCGTCGAGTTCGGTCTCGGTGGGAGAAAAGGAAAGCAGGTAGTAGAGCTGGTTCTGGATGCCGATGCGGTTCAGGGCGACCGCGAAGTTGGTCTGGTTCGGGAAGTAGGTGCCCCCGGTGGCGACCGCGAGCGAGGCGGTACCGCCCTCCGCCGGGACGTTGGCAGCCGCCTCCATGCGCGTCAGCGGGTGGTCGTCGGGCTCGACCGGCAGGGGGTTGCCGAATACGTCGAAGCTGTTGAGCGAAGGATTCAGGATGTTGTTTTCCGCCCCGAACACCCCGGCCAGATCCACCGCGTAGAGCGTCGCGTTGGCGTGGTTCAACTGGAGGATCGCATCCCGGAGGGAATTCGTTTCGTCGAGGGCGCGCCGTCCCGGGAACTCATCCACCTCCGTGCCGGCGATCTCTCCGACCACCTGGCGGGGGTCCGCGAAGGTCTGAAGGTCCATGGACAGGAACACCACGATCTTGCGCCCTTCCACCCGCTCGAGCGCCTCCGCGAGCGCGAAGAGCATCCGGAAAGAGTCGCGGGCGTCGATCTCGGGACCGACGGGGCTCTGGTACGTCCCCGGCACGATTCGCCGAATGTTGGCGAGCGTCTGCTCCTTTCCGGAATAGAACTCCTGGAGGACCCGAACGGTGTGGGCGAATTCCAGAATCATCGTTTCGTCGCCGTCCACCATGTGTTCGGTCACGAACTCTTCGAGGCCGCGTTTCGCCCGCCGCAGGTTCACCGGATCGGCGCCGCGGCGGTTGAAGACGATGACGAACCGGCGGGGCGAGGCGTTGCCGGCGTCCGCGGGTTCGGGTTCGGGGGCCGCTTCGATCTCCTCGGGGATGGCCTCACCCAGTTCGTAGCGCTCCCAGTCCACGACTTCGATGCTCGCGACGCGCTGCGGTTCGCCGTCCTCGAAGAGTTCGAAGTCGCCGGCTGCGAGGCCGGGGACGGGGCGTCCGTCGTCATCGAGCACGAGCACGTCCACGATGACCCGCGTGGTGGCGGCCCGGAACCGGAACGTCTGGGCGGCCGCGGTGAGTCCGGCCATGACCAGCGCCACCGTGATCAGCCCGAAGGCGAGTCTCTTCCCTCCGGGGTTTGGTGCCGAGCGGGCGTTCGGGAGCATCAACGGTGTTCCCGCGGCCTCATTCCGGGGCAGGCTTCGGCGCCGGCAGCACGGTGCGGCCGCCGCACCCGGGAACCCGGACTCGCAGGACTTCGGATTGTCTCTCGCCAGCCCCCATTTCTCCAATCAGGCTCAGGCGGTACCAACTGCGGTTGCGTGCTTCGATCCGATCGAGCGCCTTCCGGAAAACCTGTACTCTGATTGGTATCCGGGTGGTGCTGCGCCGTCACCGGGCCGGCGAAACCGGCTGCGACGAGCGTCAGGACAACGCGGGGCGCGAGCGCCCGCGTTCCGGGCTGTTCGGTCATGAAAATTCCTCCTCGGACGGAGGCCACGATAGGGAAAACAGGGGCCGCATCATCATCTTCAGGCCATCCCGTCCACGGATCCGGAGCGCTGGCTGGCGGACTCGGGGAACGGGGGCGCTGCAGCGATCAGCGCTACGGCGAGAACCCGCGCTCGCCGCACCCGGTTTTCCCTGCTTGGAGCGGCTCAGTTCGGGATGACGTGACCCGGGCGGGATACCACCTTCAAATCGGGGCGGTTCCGCACCCTGACCTCATGGGTCTGGTAGCGGCCCGGAATGTTGGTTCCGAAAGGGGCGAAGCTGAGTTCGTACCAGAGCCGGTTCGATGACTCGATTGTCATAAGGATTTGCGCGAAGTCGGTTGCCTGGGCGGTATGGGTTCCGCCGGTGTCGGAAGCGAGGGAAGAGAGGAAGTCATCGGTAGGCCGGTCGAAAGCGTCCATCCTTCTGCCCGACAGCGAGGCGGACGAGTTCCGCACCCGGAGCGCCGTCGTTCCGCGGCCATCCCCATAGTCTCTGATCGGACCGGAGTACTCGTCCCTGCTGGACACCAGAATGCCTTCCTCCTGGCGCCGCGCGCCCTCGAGATGGATTGTGTAGAGGGAGGCGTGCGCGGCGTTGAAGGCGTGCGCGAGCACGCCCGGGGCGTCGTCCGAGCCTGCCTTGGCCGAGGGAAAGTCCGCCCAGCCCCAGGGCGCTACGGGTTCGAGATCGCCTCCGGGGGTTCCGACAAAAGTGCTGAGGCTCCCGGAGAAGAGCACGACCACTTTCCTGCCCGGAAGCTCGCGCAGACGCTCGGCAATCGCGGAGAGCATGAAAGCGGCATCCGCGGCGTCCTCGGCAGGTCCGAGGGCGCTCCGGAAACCCATCGCGGGGATGTTCTCCACCTCGGGAAGCAGGTCGTCGGGCCCCTGCCGCCAGCCACGCGTGATTCGCGGCGCCTCGGCGAAGTCGACGACGAGCGCTTCGTCCCCACTGCGGAACCGTGTCGATACGAACTCGGCAAGTCCCGCCTTCACGCGCTGGACCTGGGCTGGCAAGGCCCCGCGCCGGTTGAGAACAAACACGAAACGGCGGGTTTGGGTCGCCGGGGTCGCCATCCGGACGCCGGCTACGGGCCCTACGCGGTCCCCGACGATGATCTCGAAGTCGCCCCGGTTCAATCCGGGGACCGGGTTCCCGTCCCGGTTCACCACGAGGGCGTCCACCATGACGAGGCCATCCTGGCCCAGCCCGGGTGAGGCCGCCAGCAGGACGGCAACCAACGACCAGCGCGTGACAAGGGGCAGCGGCCTCCTGTCCACTCGCGAGCGTACGTCGGCAAGGGCCAGCAGCTTCTTCAGCATGGGAGCGACCTCCGTCCGGATCTTGATGCGAAGAACACGTCCGAACCTGGAGATCCGACCGTAATGCGTTGTCACGTGCCTGCAAGTTCGTTGCCAGGACGCAGCTCCAAAGCCAGGAGTGCCGGCCCCAAGGCGCACGAGGGAGTTTCGATGTGCGCGGGAGCGCGTGCGGTCCGGAAGGGGGGCGCCGTTTCTTCCGGAGGGTGCGGGACCGGTTCTTTCCGGGGCGCCGCTCAAGGCGCCCCGGTGTGCCTCGTGTGCCGGAGCGAAGCGTGCTGATGGCAGCGAACCTGAGGTTCGCTGCCATTTTGTTTTTTCGCTCGTTCCGATAGCGCAGCCGATGGAACACGTCCTCCGACCCCC
>MPMW01000140.1 GCA_002238705.1 Acidobacteria bacterium bin61
CGACGAAGGCACCCGGAGGGCCGGAGCGGAGCGGAGGAGGCGCGAAGCGCCTTGCCTTCGGCGCCGGGGACGGGCACGATTCCCCCCTCTCGCCGGAAGCAGGAAAACCACCCCGCTACGGCACAACCCTTGCCCTCGACACCCCGGATCGCATCCTTCCGGGGCCAGCCCAGCCGCTCAAAACTATCGTTAGTACCCCTGTCCAGAAATTGGGGTCCACCTCACGGCGCCTAGTCCTAGTACGGGCTTGTCCGATCAGAAGATTCAGGTCTATGGATCTCAACTATGGGGTCGATGCGTCGGAGGTCTAGCGAATACTTGGGGGCTCGCGGACTACCGTTTGCGTTTCGACCCTGCCTATATGTCCCGAGCCGAGGCAATACCGTCGGATCGATCATAAACAGCCTGAACCGCTCGATATCTATCGACATTTTCCTGAATCTCGACTTGGCACCTCTTTGAATTCTCTGCCTCTCGTACTTCGAGCGGCCACCCTTGAGAACGGAGTGCCACCGCTGGAACGCCCGGTCCTCGTCGTTGAATTCGGCGTGGCCTACGGCAACGATGAGACCGAGGCGACCGTATTCTTGTACCGCGCTCTGGATAGCGGTTTGGTCGTTGATGATGACGTCATGCTTCTCGGTCCCTTTTGCGTTAGTTTGTGTATGAGCCTTTAGGTCCCACGGGATTCGATAGAAGGCGTCAAAGTGTACGTTGCCATACGCCGGCCCCGGTGTTGTCAGCGGAGGCGTCAAATGGTGCAGGCACAGAAACTCAAAATAGAAACCGATCCATTCCATCTGTTTCCAATGATTGAAATCCGCATCCTTCATCTGCAGGATGGCCGCTTTCCCATCCCAACTCCATGGCAGGCTCTGTAGCCTGTCCAACAATGGACGCAATTCAGGTTCGGGCATCGAAGAGTGTGAGGCGAGACAATTGCCGCGAGGCGTTGTCTTCTGAGGTGTTCAGTCGGTACGCGCCGGAGCGAATTCGCGCCTGAATGAAGTCAAAGTAACTCGGAACGATCTCGAAACCAACGAAGTTGCGACCCATGAGAGAGGACACGACAGCAACTTGGCCACTGCCCAGAAAGGGGTCAAGGACGAGGTCACCCGAATCACTGGTGTATAGCAGAATTTTTGCGATTATTTCTCGCGGGAGTTTTGTCGGAGTTTTCGTGTCCCCAGTCCAGTACTCCCTCTTGATGTTCCAAACGTCTTCCATATCACGGTATCGCGCAGAGCCGCCATCGGATGTACGTTGATGTTGTTGGAATCTCGCGTCCTGCCGGAACTTTCGTTTCCTATCGTCGATGCAATAGAACAGACAATGGTAGTGGGAGGTAACAAAGCGCCGCTTGGTTGCAACGCCGAACTGATACTTCCATATGATGTGGTTGACTTGGTGGAATCCAATCTCCTCAGCGGCGAGGAGTATGTCCTTGAGGTTATTCCAACCGGAAAAGACAAAGAGTGAACCCGTCGACTTTAGGACTCGATAACTCTGCGCTAACCAGGCCTTAGAAAAAGTAAAATACTCGGCCGCGTTGACTTCGGTATAGCCATCCAGAACACGCGAAGCAGTACGGTTGTAGTTGGATCGCTTGGCTTGGAAATCGATGGCGAACGGCGGATCGGTGACTATGAGATCGCAACTGGAGTCAGGCAGATGCGTGGTCATGCCAGAAATGCAGTCCTCGTTAAAGACACGGTTCAGATATGTTGCCTCCGGTCGGGGAATACGGTGCGGGGAGGGTTCGACGAGAACGTCGGAGGCGCTAGTACCGGACGACGACATTGCGGAGAGATCGTACTACGGATAGGCCGGTTCGTACGGAAGAGAGGCGATGGAGCACGGGTCCCGCCCTGGGTGTCAGTCCTCTTCCTCCTCGCTCTCCTCGGGCGGCCGGGGCCGGTCCAGCCGGATCGACACCCCGCCGAAGAACTCGGTGTTGTTCCGGTTCACCTGGTGGTCGCCGTCCAGCAGGTACTGCAGCACCGCCGTGTCCCAGGCGAGGCCGGCTGACGCCACGACCTTCATCCAGTCGCCGCGCGCCGGCTCGTCCGGCGCCTCGGTGCCGGCGGCCCAGATGGTGATCTTCGGGTCGTAGCCGCGGCCCCCGCGCCCGGGCGCGCTCGCCAGACGCCCCTTGATGGGCATCCCGATATTGACTCCGTTGTGCAGATCCATGCGGAAGACCTCGGGCTCGAACTGCATCCCGTAACGGCGGTAGCGGTCGTAGTTCCGCTCGTTCATCGCCGCCACCGGCCCGGTGGCTTGGATGGCGTTCGTGATGTAGCCGCGGATCTTGAGCGCCGCCGCCTTGTGCCGCGGGAGTTCGGGATCGTCCACCACGTCGAACCCGGGCATGAACCAGCCCTTGTTGAAGCCCCAGTTGCGCTCGGTGCGCCGGCCGGCGCGGACCAGGCCGCTGAACTCGCTGAAGAGTTGCACGAGCTGGTGCGCCGGATAGCCGTGCGGGTTCAGGAAGATGTCGGGCAGCCACATGCGCCAGATCCGCGGGCGCACCTCCGCCTCCGGATAGATCGGCATCGGCTCGTCGCTGTCGGTCGTGGAGTCGATGCCAAGGGAACCCCAGTAGCCCGCGTGCAGGATGTGCTCGGGGTTGTACTGGTGCATGTCCCAGGCGAGCTGGGCGCCGTCGGGGTTCTGGATGGGATGGAAGATGATGTTGACCTTGTCGAGGTTCTTCTTGCGCTCGGGATCGGTGAGCAGCATCTCGGCGAGGCGCAGCGTGTGCGATGTCGAGGAGACCTCGTTCGCGTGCTGGCGGGCGCTGTAGACGATGGTCGGCTTCAGCAGGCTCGCCTTCCGCTGCGACCAGTGCGTCGCGTCCATGGGCGGCATCAGGTCCATCGCCCAGGTGGACTGGCCCAGGTAGCTCTCGCCGATCTGGTAGACCGTGGCTTCGGGGAACTCGGACATGCGGGCCAGGATCCCGTAGGCCTCTGGCGGCGAAATCGGGGAGTCCCACTGCACGAGCTGGTCGTCGCTGCCCGTCGCGTCCCGGAAGGTCATGATGTCGGGGAAGGGAGGCGGTTCCCCGTTCGCGGCCAGGGTCGTGACCCGCTCGGTGTCGGCCCCGTATCCCCAGTCCCAGGCGGCGGCGATTTCAAGATCGCCGAGCCCCGTGAACGCCAGCTCGTCCGAATAGAGACCCGCTCCGCGCAGCTCGCCGAGCAGCTCCATCACCCGGTTGGCCTGGGCGGCGGACATGATCCGCTCGTCCGCGGCGTCCTCGCCGTGGCGTTCCACGTAGTAGTCCCGCTCGTCGGCGTCGGTGTCCACCTTCACCCAGAGCCGGAGGTTGTCGAGACCGGAGTTCCCGGCGCTGACCCGCGCCGTCATCGCCTTGGGCCGGCCTACCTCCACCTTGGGGATGTTCCGCCGCACGGTCCCGGTCCGTCCGTCCGCGGTCGTGTAGTCCACGACGATCGCCGGCCGGCTGGTCCTGAACCCGGTAAAGAGGATGTGCGCGGTTCCCGGCGTCCCGTCCGTCTTGCCCCGCATCTCCGGGATGACCCGGCCGCCGTAGGTCAGCTCGGTCCCGAGCGAGTTCCGCCCGATCTGCCGGAGGAAGGAGTGGGTGACGAAGTAGATGTCCTCGTGCAGGGCGTCGTGGGTGGATTCGATCTCCTGTTCCACCCCCAGCAGCCGCTCCGGTTCGGACAGCGACAGCACCACCTTCAACTGGCCGAAGTAGGGCGCATCCGCCGGTCCCCTCGGCTTCCCCTCGTGGAGTTTCATGATGTAGTCGTAGACGCGGGCCAGGGTGTCCGACTGGTAGTGGTCCCAGAACGCTTCGGCGTCCATCCGGATCCGCTCGTCCACTACGGTCTCGCCGTCCACCGTGGCAGTGATGCCGCCCGTGGTGACCTGGATGAGCTCGTAGTCCGGGTAGCGGTCGAGGAACGGCCGGGTCACGAGCCGCGGCTCGAAGGTCTCGTTCAGCAGGACTCCTCCGTTCGCGTCCTCGGCGACAACCCGGTAGGCGGGGGCGTCCTGCTCGGTGCGCAGTTCGAACCCCACGTCGCCCAGATCGAGCGCCAGCGCCTCGGCCATGATCTCGTCGGCCGGGAACATCGCGTGCTGGAAGCGCAGCGGGGTATGCATCGCCTGCTGCGGCCAGTCATCCGGCGGGCGGTGCTCGCGGAAAAGGAGCCGCACCCGCGCGGGAGGAGTCCCGCCCTCGCGCATCGCGAGCAGTTGGGGCAGGACCACTTCCTCGATCCAGCTATAGCCCTGCCGGTAGGCGGACAGGACGGCCACGTCCCCGTCCGAAACCGAGGCGCCCCGGCCCCGGAGGTCGGCCACCAGCTCGTCCCGGAGCGAGTGGCGCACCGCCGCCGGCTCGCTCAACTGGACCATGACCCGGACCCGGTCGCCCCGGCCGACCGCGGGTAGCAGCCGGTCCCGCACGATCTCCCGGAACGCTTCGACTTCGGAGGGAACCGCGAACTCTTCCTCGTGAATGACCCGGGCGTTATCCACGTTCCGGTCGTCGAGTTCGACGCTCGCGTCACCGAGGCCCAGGCGCCCGGCTGCCGCGGCGACGAATTCGGCGAGCCCCGGCGCCGGGTCCTTGATCGAGACCAGGATCTCCGAGCTCTCGATCCCGAGGTGAGAGATCTCCGCGGCGACGCGCTCCAGCTTGTAGAGGGCCGCCGCCGCCTGGCCGCCCGGACTCCGCTGCGACAGGAACTTCCAGGTGGCGAACTCCACGCCGTCGACCGTCGGGTGGTCCTTCTTCCGGTTCTGGGCGTCCAGGTGGGGAAGGCCGATCGCGGTCTGGTAGAGGGCGCGCGCCAGCCCGGCCTGGTCGCCGCCGGTGATGGCGAGGGCGGACTTCTTGCCGAACGCCTCGGGGACCACGCCGACAAAGCCCTCCCCGGCTCCGAGTTCCGGAACCGCGAGATCGGCCAGGAGCGGGTTCTCGCCGGCGGTGCCGATCACCACCAGGGTCGGGGCCTTGCCCGGTTCGTCAACGTCGCCCGCGGCGGCGGCGACCGGGAAATCCATGCCCGACGACTCGAGGCCCAGGCGGGCGGCCAGCGCGACCGTGCCCCCGGGATCCTCCGCCGTCACCGCGAGGCGCGAGTCCAGCCGGTCCGGGATGCGGTCGCCGTTCGAATCGCCCAGCAGTCCGGCGGGCTCGTAGAGGACGCCGAGTGCGAGGTCGTCCTTCGCGCCCGAGCCCGGCCGTCCCGGAACGGGTCCGGGTTCCGGCGCCGGTGGGTCGTGGCTGACCGACGCCTCCGACTCCCCGCCGTCGTGGACGGCAACCACGTGCAGGGTCGCCAGGCTGTCGAAGCGCAGGTCGTCCCCGGCGGATTCCACGGCGGAGGCGATGGCGCCCGCCGCGTCGGCGTCGGACGCCCCCACCCGCACTTCAGCCGTGGCGAGCGCGGTCGCACCGGCTTCCACTTCCACCCGCACCGTGTGGGCGCCGCCGGCCGCGTCACCGGCGGCGCTCATCACGGCCGCCTCGACGTCCGCGAGGGATTCGCCGTCCGTCCGGAAGACGTGGGGCGCCCTCGAAGCGAGCCATGCGGCCGCGGCCGCGAGGCCGGCGTCGTCACCGCCGCGGACCGCGACGATCACCGAGTCTCCGGCGGTGTGCAGCTCGACGGCCCCCCGCCCGGCGGCGAGGTCACCCATCCCGCTCATCCCGAGCCGGGACAGCGCTTCGTCACCCACGGCGATCTCCATTTCCGCGTCGGTGGGCATCGGGAGGTTGAGGGCCAGGGTCTCGAATCCGAGCCGGGCAGCCAGATCGGCGGCGATCGCGACCTCCGCGGCCGATGGAGAACCCGGCAGCACGACCCGGGCGTTCAGCCGGTCAGCGACGCCGTCGCCGTTCGTGTCGGAGACGGCCCCGCCCAACTCGTAGAGCGCGGCCAGCGATTCCGGCTGCGCGCCCGCCGAACCGGCGGCGCCCAGAAGCGCGGCGAGACCAAGAAAAACTGTGGAAGTGCGCACTTCGCTGCCTCCTTCGCCAGGGGGAGAACCGGGCAACCGCCCATTGTAGGGGGTCGGGGGGCGCGCCCGGACGAGGTCCGTCCGCGGTGCGGACCTCCGGGTGTCTCCGGGCGCGAATCCGTGCCTGTTCTTGGACGAGAATTCTCCGGAACTGCGACTGGGAGCGGAACGGAGATCCGGCGAGCTGCTACTAGTAGCTGAAGGGGAGTCGGCTGGACTGCAACTGGTAGCTGATGCCGGATCTCGGACGGTAACTACTAGCCCGGATTTCTCATACTCCCGCCGGGCGGCGGATCGAGGATTCTTGCAACCCGTGGATTCAGCGCGGGTACCGCGAGCTGCGGGGACCCCGACCGACTGGACGACGTGTCGCCTCGGAGCGCCGGCCTCTGGCCGGCATCGCTCCGCGCCAGCGGAGCGAA
>MPMW01000141.1 GCA_002238705.1 Acidobacteria bacterium bin61
CTCGCTCAGCGGGTCTCGGAGTCCCGGGATCCCCGGCGGCCCCGGGCGGCGTTCCAGATGGCCAGCGCCATCCCGGGCACCACGGCCAGGACCAGCAGCACCCACGCGCTGGCGGGAAACCCGTCCATCAGTTGCCCTCGGGCCGAATCGGGCGGTCGTCGGTGCGGTACATCTCGTCCTGGAGCCACGGATGGGCGCCGTAGGGCCTCGCGTCCGGCCAGATCTCGTCGAGCGTGTCGCCGTCGTAGATCCGGCCGTCCTTGATCACCAGGTGGATGTCGGCCGTGGCCCGGATGTCCTCGAGCGGATTCCGGTCGAGCACCACGAGGTCGGCCAGCTTGCCGTCCTCCACGGTCCCGAGCTCGTGCTCCAGGCCGAGGAACGCGGCCCCCTGCCGCGACGCCAGATCGAGCGCGCCGAGCGGCCCCATCGCCGCCTCCGCCATCCAGATCTCCCAGTGCGAGCCGATGCCGTGGTGCTGGCCGTGGGCGCCGATGGCCCCCGAGCCGCCCTCGTCCACGATGTCCTGAAGCCCCTGCGCGAGCAGCGGGAAGCTGTAATCGGTCTCCGGCCGCAGCGGACGCCGCCTCGTATGCGGGATCAGCATCCGCCAGGGGAGCCAGCGCTGCTGCTTCGGATCCTGCCAGTTGGGCGTCTCCTGCCAGAAGTACTCCTCGTTCCAGGCGGAGGGGCCGCCCACCACGAAGGTGATCGAATAGACGGTCTTCGTGCGCCCGAAGAACTTTGCGGCATCCTCGTAGAGCGGGACGTAGGTCAGCGGGTGCTCCCAGCCGGTCTGCCCGTCCAGAATGAGGCCCACGTTGTAGACCAGGCTGCCGCCCTCGCCGGTGAGCATCAGCTTCCGCTCGCGGGAGATGTCGGCGATCCACTGCCGCTGGTCGCGGCGCGGCTGCATGTAGGACTTGATCGCGGTCGCGCCCCAGGAAGTGAGCCGCTCGACGTTGTTCTCGGCGTCCTCGTAGCTGCGGATGTCGTTCTGCCGCGAGCCGTCCCCGTTGTACATCGGGTCGCCGGTGCTGTACATGCGCGGCCCGACCATCTCGCCGGCCTCCACCAGCTCGGCGGCGGCGAAGACGTTCTGGGACCACTGCGAGTTGTCGAGCGTGGTGGTCATCCCGTAGGCGAGATAGACGCCCGCCTCCCAGTTGCGGCGCGGCAGCACCCCGGTGTGGTCCCGGTGGTGGTGGGCGTGCATGTCGATGAAACCCGGGACGATCGTCTTGCCGGAGAGATCGATCTGCCGGTCCTCGTCGGTCCAGACGCAATCGCCGACGCAGGAGATTCGGCCGTCCACGATCCGGACGACGCCCTCCTCGAGGGTTCCCTTCTCGCCCAGGGTGACGATGCGGGCCCCGGTGAGCACCGCGGAGCCCTGAGCGCGCTGCCGGGGCAGCTCGAGGTTGATCTCGTGTTGGGTGGTTTCCTCGCTGTCCGGGTCGTAGGTGGTGATGCGCGGACCGCTGCCCACGTAGAGCAGGCCGTCCGGGGTCCACCGCGGGAACATCCCGCCGTCCTTCGTAATGGTGCGGATCGGCAGCGACGCCCTCCGGCGCTCGATGTGCGGCGCCTCCATCCCGGCACCCGGCCAGGGCAGCGCGGTGACATAGACGTTGTCCCCCTCCGCGAAGGCGGCCCAGCGGCCGTCGGGCGAAGGAGCGGCCTCGTCGGCGAACGGGAAGGTGAGGTGGACCCTCCGGTCCGACCCGTCAGGCTTCACGGAAACCAGCCGGGTGACGTCCTCCCGGCCGCCGCCGCGCTCCCAACTGTCCTGCTCGGGGAAGAAGAGGCGGCCGTCGGGGCCGAAGGAGGGCGCCACGATCTGCCGGCGGGGCATCAGCGGCCGGCCCGCGTTGAACGGGCGAAGCGTCTTGGTGATGACGGTGGCGGGTCCCCCCGCGGCAGGGACGCTGACCAGGTCGTAGCGGAGGTTCTGGGACCAGGAGCGGCCCCGCGCGGGCGCGCCGGTGCCGCGGGCCACCACGATGGCGCTGCCGTCCGGGGTCCAGACCGGGTGGATGTACTCCGAAGAGGTGTCGGTGAGACGCGTGGGAGCGCCGCCGGCCGCCGGGACCGTCAGGAGGTGCCCCTCGGTGTCGTCCCAGGAGGTGTAGGCGATGGTGGCGCCGTCCGGCGAGAACGCGGGCGACAACTCGTAGGCGGGATCGTCACCCTGGATCAGCCGCTCGGGCGTGCCGTCCGGAAGCGTCATGCGGTAGAGCCGGCCGGCGGCATGGAAGACCGCCACCGAGCCGTCCGGGGAAACCGCGGGCCAGCGGACCATCCTGGCCCGGAAGGTCTCACCGGAGATGTCGAACTCCGCCCGGGCCTGCTCGGAGACCCGGCGCCGGACCTCGGCCACGAAGGACACTTCCTCGGTGGCGCCGCTCGCCGCGTCCACCTTGATGATCCGGCCGCCCCGCAGCACGTAGATGGCCGAGCTGTCCGGCGCCCAGGAGTACCCGGGGAGCACACGCTCGGTCTTCATCCCCTCGGCGAGGTCGGTCTCGATGGGATCCGCGAGCAGCCGTTCGGCGCCGGTGTGGAGATCGCGCAGAAAGAGCGCGGTGCGGGGGCCGAAACGGTGGCCCTTGAAGGAGATCGTGCCGCCGGGGATCCGGCGCGCGAACGCGAGCCAGCGTCCGTCGGGGGAAGGCTCGGGCGCGATCGCGCCGCCGCTCGACCCCTGGTACTGCTGCTGGGACTGCCCCTCGGTCACGTCGTAGACCTTTCCGGTCTCGAGGTCGAGTTCCCGAATCTGCATGGCGCCCCGGACCAGGTCGCGTTCTGAAGACGGCGCGAAGTGGAAATAGAGGGTTCCCTGTCCTGACGGGGCCGGCCAACCGGCGCGCCCGTATTCGCTCCCGTCCACCAGTTCCACTCCGCTTCCACCGTCGGGGTGGAAGAGGTAGAGACCCGACCGGCGGGGCCGGGAGAGGGTGTTCCAGCGCGCGACGATCCCCTGCCCGTTCGGAAGCCAGACCGGCGTGGCGACCCGCGACTCCGGATCCTCGTGAACCGCCCTCGGGTTGCTGCCGTCGGCGTCCATCAGCCAGAGGTTCGACTGTCCGCCCCGGTCCGAGACGAAGGCGATCGTCGTCCCGTCGGGCGACCAGCGCGGGTGGTAGTTCACCGCCACCCCGCTGTCCTGGGTAAGGCACTCCGCGCGCCCCCCGCTGATCGGCATCCGGTAGACGTGGCCGAGCAGGTCGAAGACGATGGAGTTCCCGTCCGGCGAGACGTCGAGGGACATGAAGGTTCCCTCGGTGGTTTCGAAGACGAGGTCGTAGGCATCTCCCCGGGCCAGGGTGGTGTCCCAGCCGGAATCGTCGGTGCGGCCGCCTTTCTGGGCGGCTGCCGCGCTGGCGAACATCAGCAGGGCAGCGAGCGGAACGAGACGGCGCCAAAGGAGCGTCACGACGGGCGGCCCGAACGGATTCGTCAGGGGATTCGTCAGGCGATTCGTCGGGGGATTCGTCAGCGGATTCCTCATGGGGGTCTCCTCCGGAAGCGGCGCTCTCGGGGACGCGCAACCGGATCGCATAATAACGGCGCTTATGACGGGGCCTTCGGGGTCTTCCCCATCCGGAAACGGGGCGGGCGACGCCTGCGCGAGTCAGGTGCAGACGATTCAGCCGCCGGGCTGGGAAGACGCAGCGGCGGCGGCGAAGCGGCTCCGGGCGGTGTTTGAGCCAAGTCCGCTTCTCCGGGCCGGTCCCGGACTCGGGGATGAGCTGCTCCTGAAGGCGGACACCCTGCTCCCTACCGGGTCCTTCAAGGTACGGGGGATCTGGGACGCGGTTTCGCAGTTGAGCGAGGAGCGGGTGGCGGCCGGACTGTCCACCGTGAGTGCGGGGAACACCGCGCTCGCGCTTGCCTGGGCGGCGCGCCGGCGCGGCGTCCCGGCGTTCTCCCTGCTTCCGGAAACGGCGCCCCCGGCGAAGATCGAAGGGTTCCGGGCGGCGGGCGGAGAGCCACGCCTCGTCTCCGTCCCGGAGCTCTTCCGCTTCCTGAAGGAGCACCTCTGGGAGAACGAGCCCTACGTGTTCGTCCACCCCTGGACCTGCCCCAGGGTCCACCGGGGGCACTCGAGCCTCGCCGTCGAGCTGCTGGAGGTGGCGCCCAATATCGAATCCGTCTTCATCCCGGTAGGCGGGGGCGGCCTGCTGACCGGGGTGGCGGGCGCGCTGAAGGACCGGCGGCCCGACATCCGCATCTTCGCGGTGGAGCCGGCGGGATGCGCCGCCCTCCACCACAGCCTGAAGGCCGGACGGGCGGTATCGGCGCCGTGCGAGACAGTGTGCGACGGCGCCGCGGTGCCGTACCTGACCGAGGAGCTCTATCCCGCGCTCGCCGGCCTCGTGGACCGGACCGTGCTGGTCCCGGACGAAGCGACGCTCGCCACCTCGCGCGACCTGCTGCTCCGCCAGAAGATCGTCACCGAGCCATCGGGCGCGCTCGCGACCGCCGGCGCCCGGATGGTGCCGGCCGAAGAGCGCGGGCTCAGCGTGGCCCTCCTCACCGGCGCGAGCGTCGGAGCGGCGGGGGGACGCCGGGCGGTTGGACAAGGGGCGCCCCGGGGCGGCGGGGATACGCCGGCTATTGGAATAGGCGCGCCCGGAGTGGAGACGGCTACCGGGGAGAGAGCACCGGAAGACCGGCGGTGGCTGCCGCGGCGTTGAGTCGGTCGTCGTAGCCCACAAAGGCATCCAGACCGGCCAGCGAAAGCGCGGTCGCCAGATGGAGTGAGGAAAGGCTTCGGAGGCCGGCGGGCTCCGCGGACGCGGCGGCGTTCAGAATCGGCTGATCCACTGCCACCAGGGCGATCCGGTCCATGACTTCCTCGGCGAACCGAACCGAATCGGCCGCCACCCGCGTTCTCCGGAGCGCCCTCAGAACTTCAACGCGCGCGAGCGCGCTCGACACCCATTCCGCGTCCCGCGCCAGTTCATCCCGAAGCGCGGCCGATTCCGGCTCGGGCGCAACCAGCTTGACGATGGCCGACGAGTCCAGATAGACCACGGAACGATTGGAACGGGCGGCTCAGAGCCGATCCGCGCGTTCCTGCAACAGTGCCTCGCTGACGGTCGTCGTTGGCGGGCCGGCAGGAGGAGGCAGATCCAGCGGGTTGCCCTTCGGCGGACGCGCCCGGCCTTCGGCAACCAGGCGCTCGAGCGGCGAAGGCGATCCGGGAAGCGGGATCAGCAAGGCCACGGGAGCCCCGCGGTCGGTCACTTCGAAACGCTCGCCCTGGTCGATCCGGCGCAGGTAAACACTCAGGTTCTGACGGAGTTCCCGCACACCCACTCTGCTCGTTGCGGCGGCGTCTGACATGGTGACGCACAGCGTAGCACATGAGTTCGGGGAGCGGACGACCGACTCCGGGCGGTGGATTCCGCTCCCGCCCCGTCTACGATTCCCCGCGTGACGAGGCGACGCGGGACTCGAACGGACGGGAAGCAGCGCTCGGAGGAACCATGGGCTTTTGGGGAACGCTGATCGGCGGGACGCTCGGGTGGACCCTTGGCGGACCGCTCGGAGCGATGCTGGGCGCCGCCATCGGCTCCAGCATGTCGGGGTCGGCCCGGATGCACGCCTACCCGGGTCAGCGGCCCGGCGCGCCGCCACCCCCGCCCGGCGGCAACACCCAGGACCAGCGGCGAGTGGCGTTCTTCGTGGCCACCTTCGGGGTGATGGGCCACATCGCCAAGGCGGACGGGCACGTCAGCGAGGAAGAGGCGCGGCTCGCCCGGGAGGTGATGGCGGGACTCGGTCTCGATGCGCAGGACCGGAACCTCGCGGGCCGCCTCTTCACCGAGGGGCAGTCGCCTCGCTTCAACCTCGACGACGCCCTTGGCCAGCTCGTTCAGGTGGCGGGCCGGCGCCGGAACCTGCTCCGGGCCTTCATGGAGATCCAGTTCAAGGCGGCCTGGGCGGACGGCACCATACATCCCGAAGAGCGGCGGATCCTGGACCACATCGGGGCGTTCCTCGGGTTCTCGCGCGCCGAGATGGCGCAGATGGAGCGGGTCGCGTCAGCCGGCATGCGACCGCGGGGCCCCTCCCCGGAGGCCAAGCTCAAGGAGGCTTACGGGGTGCTCGGTGCGGAAAGATCCGCCAGCGACGACGAGATTCGCTCCACCTACCGGCGGCTCATGCGGCAGCACCACCCCGACCGGCTGGCCGCGCAGGGGCTTCCCGAGGAAATGAAGGAAGAGGCCACCCGGCGGACGCAGGAGATCCAGAAGGCCTACCAGACGATCCGGGAGGCGCGCCGGGCGGCGTAGGGGGGCGGGCGGCGTCCCCGGTTGTGTGGGCCGTGAAGGACGGGTAGCCAGATCCAGTTCCGCTGCGCTCTCGCGCAGCGGGTG
>MPMW01000142.1 GCA_002238705.1 Acidobacteria bacterium bin61
AGGGTGATCGCGGCGAGCCCGAAGAAGTCCATCATGCGGAGGCTCTCGCCGCTTTCCTTGAGCCGCTGCTCCAGCGTCATCGGAGCATCGCCCTTCCGGACCGGGTTGAGCCCCTGCCCGCCGTAGAGGAGCGCCGGGACCACGAGGCAGGTGCCGAGCCAGCAGGCCGTGACGATCACGTCCGCGGCCACCGCCCCGGACATGATGTTCGGATCGGTCCCGAAGGCGCTGGCGAGCGCGTAGAAGTTCGCCCCGCCGCCGATGTAGGTCCCGGTGAACTGCCCGGTGAGCTTCCAGGTCTCGGGGCCGATGGCGCCGGCGAGCAGGAACGTGGCGGTCGCGGTCCCCATCATGGTGCCCGCGGCGCCGAGCCCGAAGGCCCCCAGCATGGGCCGGCCCGCGTCGAGGAGGGTGCGGAGGTCCACGTTCAGCAGCACCAGCACGATCGCGGCGTTCACCCAGATGTTCCCGAGCTGGTAGTAGGCGTCGGCGTCCCCCGGAAGAAGCCCCGAATTCGACAGGATCATCCCGAAGACGAGACACATCAGCCCCGCGCTCATGGCGCGGAAGAAGCGGTACCGCCCCTCGAGCCAGACCGCGAGGAAGACCGCAGCGGCGAGGGCGAGGAAGATGCCGAAGGGATCCTGGATCAAGGGAGCTTCCTTCCCCGGGTCAGCGAATCGCGTCCGCCCATTCGCGAACCGGGTTCACGAGCGTTCCGATCCCCTCGGCCCAGCACGCCGCGGTGTCGCCGGGTTTCATGAAGATGGGCGGGGTCCGGGCGTAGCCCACCCCGTCCGGGGTCCCGGTGGCGATCACGTCTCCGGGCCGGAGGATCAGGTTGTGGGAGGCGAACTGGATGAGCTCGGGAATCCTGTGCTCCATGATGCCGGTGTTCGCGTCCTGCATGATCTCCCCGGACAACGTGAAGCGGATGTCCAGGTCGTGCGCGTCGGCCACGAACTCCGCCGGGGTGATGAACGGACCGAGCGGGGCGAAGGTCTCCGTGGACTTCCACACCAGCCAGTCGGAGCCGTAGCGGTCGTCGCCCCTGCCCTCGCGGTCCCCGACGTCGTTCATCATCGTGTAGCCGAAGATGTGGGCGCCGGCGTCCTCGGCCTCCACGTCGCTGGCGGGCTGGCCGATCACCACCGCCAGCTCGCACTCCCAGTCCACCATCTCCCGCTCGGGCTTCATCAGGATCGGTTCGCCGTGGCCGATGGCGATGCTCCCCGGCTTCAGGAAGAGGTACGGGTTCTGGCGGCGGTCGCCGGGCTCGCGCTCCCAGAAGTGGTCCATCGAGACCTGCTGGTCGTCAAGCGCCGAAGCGTCGGACATCGCGGCCGGCGCGCCGGTGGTCATCTCCACCCCGTGCGCCGGATAGTTGAGCGCGGTGGCCAGGATGATCCCCGGGCGTACCGGCGGGAAGACGTGGAGCCCCTCGAGATCGTGAATCCACACCGGGCGCTCGGCGGCCGGGCGGTCGAGCAGCGGCGCCACCTGGTCCACGATCGCATGGACCCGGTCCCGCATGCCGATGCTCCAGCGGCCCGCGAGTTCCTTCATGTCCTCGGGCATGGGGAGGCTCACCCACATCCGGTTGTGCCGCTGGAGCGAGGCGTTGGCCCCGGCGAGGTCGACCGCGTAGGCGTCGCGAAGCACGATCCCGAGGAAGGACTCCCCGCGGTGCTCGAAGGTTCCGAGCCGGAACAGTTCGGCCGCGGCGGCCGCGGCGGGCGCCGAGAGCAGCAACGCCGCCCCGAGCAGCGCGGCCGGAGTCGTTCTGGTCACGGCGGCGGAGTATGCCAGCCTGCGGCGACGGGGATCAGGGGCGGAGGTCCAGCACCGGGTCCTTCCCGCCCGTCATCTCCCACCGCACCAGCGTGATCGGAATGACTCCCGCGGCGTAGAAGCGGTCGAAGAAATCCTTCACGGTGAAACCGTCCCCCTCCAGCACGGCCGCTTCGGCGAGCAGCTCCTCGATCTGGATCTTCCCGACCACGTAGCTCGTCCCGTAGCCGGGCTGGCGCAGGTAGAGGCTCTGCTCACCGCGCACCAGGGCCCCCTCGGTGAGCCAGCCGCGGGGCGTCCACTTCATCGCGAAGGCCACGGCCTCCTCCATGTCGAAGTCGCCGCTGTGGAGGCGGAGGCCGCTGATGGCGCGGGCCGCGCGCTGGGCGAGCATGATCCAGGTCAGCTCCCGCGACCGCGGCGAACCCTCGATGAGGCCGAGGTGCATGAACATCTCCTCGACCCCGGTGGCGAGCCCCTCCGAACGGATGGCGTAGATGTTGGAGAGCGAGGGAACCGCGCGGACGGGACTGAGGTGGGGTGCGTCCCGCATGGCCGCCAGCTCGATCCAGTGGTGCATGTGGGGGCGGAAGGCATCCGGGTCGCGGTAGCTCACCTCGCTGAAGAAGTTCCGGAGGTCGTCCGGGTTCTCGAGCGGCTGGAAGGTCCCGTTCACGGCCCGGAGCGCCGGGTCCATGTAGTCCTCGACGCTCTGGATCTCCTCGCGCACGAGGAACTCCATATAGCGGTCCACCGACTCGTTGAGCCGCCGGTCGAACTCCTCGGGAGAGGCGATCCGTTCCAGTTCGGGGAGCGCCCGGTTCCGGTTTTCCTCGAGCCGCATCGAGGAGTGGGAGCGGGCCAGTTCCCGCTCGATGAGGGTCACGATCTCCTCCCAGGACCACGGCAGCAGGTGGACGTGCCGCATCAGCCAGGTGTAGTTGTCCGCACCGATTCCCGAGGGCCCGGTCTTCGAATCGGCCTCGGCCTCGAGGAATTCCCTGAAGTCCACGGTGGCGGCGTGCGCTGCCTCCACCGCCGCGTCGAGGTCGGCGCTGGTCCCCGCCACCCGCTCGCCGAACCCGGTGAGGTCGGCGGCCTGGTTCCGGAAATAGCGGAATCCGCCGAGCCAGAGATCCCGGGCGTTCGAATCCGCGAGATTCGCTTTCGCCTGCGCGAGGGTCCCCGGGACCGTTCCGATCCGCTCGGCCAGTTCGGCGGCATCCGCCGCGGAAAGCGGATAGTCGTAGGTCCAGAGGTCGACGAACCCGTGCATCACCGGTCCCTCGTGCGCCGGGACGTCGCTCTGGGCCGTGAAGATCTGCACGTAGAAGCCCGGATCCCGCGCCCACGGACGGCGCACCCGGTGGTCGAAGTCGAGCCCGTTCATCTCGGCGCGCACCAGGTGCCAGTCGATCTGCTCGGCGACCGGCCAGCTCTCGGGGGCGAGCGCGTCCAGGCGGGCGCGCCACGCCGGCAGCGCCGCCTGCTGGCGGGCCATCGCTTCGGCGCTGTAGTCCGCAATTCCGTCCCGGAACGCGGGCCGCTCGAACTCACGCCACTCTTCGAACAGCGCGACAAGGTCCGCGTGGGTGCCCGGCTCGCCCGCCGGCGGCGGCGCCTCCGGCGCACAGCCGGCGAGGAGTCCGGCGAAGAGCAGCGGCAGCAGCCGCGGCGGAACAGGAATGGACGCGGAATGGACGGTCATGGCGAGTCTCCCGGACCGGCGATCGTACGCGCCCCGGCGGGGGCGTGCAGGAAAACCCGTGCCGGGCTACACGAGCGAGCGCAACACCCGCAGAAAGCGCTCGACGTCGTCCCGGGTGTGGTAGTGCCCAAGCGACGCCCGCAGCACGCCGGCCTCGGGATCGTGGCCGAGGTGTTCCAGCGTGTTCGAGCATCCGAGATGTCCGGAACCGACCTGCACCCCCTCCGCCGCGAGCGCGGCGCCGAGCGCCGGCGCGGTCTCCCCCTCACAAGTGAAACTGAACGTCGGAATCCGGCACGCCGCTCGCCGCGGATCGTGCTCCCCGAGGACCGAAACGCCCTCGATGCGCGCGAGTCCGCGCAACATCCAGCGGGAGAGGATCCGTTCTTCCTGGCGGATGCCCTGCATTCCCTTCCGCATCGGTTCGCGGCGCCCGAAGCGCTCGGAGGGAGGCGCCACCGGGGCGCTGGGCGCCTCGCCGAGCCGCTCGGCATAAGACACCGCCCGGGCGAGCCCGGCGAGGACGTTCGGCGAGACCGTCCCGTTCACGGAGTCCGCGGGACGGAGCCGGCGGGCCCAGAGCGCCGCCCCGCGGGCGCCGAAGAGTTCCGCGACGTCTGCGATGACGGCGTCGCAGCGCAGGTTCCGGATGTCGAGCGAACCGTGCGCGACGAAGTGGCTCGCCTCGGTGACGAGCACCGCGTCCGTCCCCTCCAGGAGCTGCGCGACCGGAACGATCTCGTTCAGGGAGCCCGTCACCGGACACGCCTTGGTCAGCAGCACGAGGCGGGTCCGCCGGTCGAGCAGCGCCTCGAGGTCGCGGACCAGAACCCGGCCCAGCCGGCGCGGCCGCCAGTCGGACACCGCGACTCCGTCGGGCACGGCCGCCTGCCAGGCGGCCCTCCGGTCATCCGGCTCCGAGGCGCAGAGGACGATCCGGTCCCCCTTCCGAAGTTCGAGAGAGAGCACCAGGCGGCGCACCAGCTTCGCGTAGTCCTCGCCGACCGCGATCTGATCGTCCGCCCAATCCGCGTTCGAATTCCAGAACCAGGCCAGGTCGGCACGCAGGCTGGCCTCCGCCGAGGCGCCGGCCCCCACGGGTCGCGGCCGCAGCGTACGGGGAGATGCCACACTGTCGAAGTCGAGCAGGCGGGCCGCCGGCGGATTGAACGATTCGGCGACGAGTGAGAGCGGGAGATCCATAAGGTGGCGGGGGCCTGCGGGCCGGAGTGAATACCCTCCCCCCTTTAGGATAAAGCGCGAGGAGCGACCCATGGAGCATTTGATATCGGAGTTTCCGGGCGGAGCTCCTCTCCACTCGGTGCGGACCGCCAGCCGTGGCGTCCTCCGGGTCACCGGGAAGGACCGCGTCGCCTTCCTCACCCGCATCATGTCCGGGGAACTTCCCAGGGCTCCCGGGGCGGCTCGGACGGCGCTCCTCGGGCCGAGAGGCAACCTGATCGCCGCCTCGATCGCGACGGTGACCAGCGAGGCGGTCCTGCTGGAATGCGACCGGAGCCAGGCGGAGGCGCTCCACGCCGCCCTGGACCGCTACCGGATCACCGACGACGTGGAGATCACGCTCGCGGAGCGCGGCGACTTCGAGATCGTCTGCACGGACGCCCCCCCACAACCGGGACGCCCGGATTCGAGTGCTCCGGGTTGGGTACTGGAAACCGGGGTCGGGTTCGTGCGCCGCGATTTCCGGCCCTGGCCGGCGAAGACGATCGTCCACGTCGGACTCCGGAGCAGTGACCGCGCCTCGTTCCAGGATCTGATCGCAGACGGCGGGGAGTCCGTGGAAGCGTCGCTCGCGGAACAGGATTACCTCCGCATCCTCGCGGGCGAACCGCGATGGGGCGCGGAGCTGGACGAACGGTCCCTGCCTCTCCAGAGCGGCTTGTCAGCGCACGTCCGCCTTGGCAAGGGCTGTTACATCGGCCAGGAGTACGTGGCGCGCCAGGCGCACCGGGGCCGGATTCCCCGGCTGTTGCGCCGGCTGGAGTTCGACGAGGAATTCGCTGCCGAACCCGAATCCGTGGTGGTGTTTGAGGCCGCTCCGGCGGGCCGGATCACGAGCGCGGCGCGCCGTCCAGCCGGCTGGCGCGGCCCTCGCGGCATCGCTCTCGCCGTGATTTCCACCGATGTACCGGCGGGCTCCACGGTGCAGATTCTGCGCGGACCGGCGGCCCGCGTCGCCGAGCTCTGATCGCCCGGATCAAGCTCGGAGCGCCGGCCTCCGGCCGGCATCCACCACCGACGGGCGGTCGAAATCGCACCCTCCAACCACCCCCACAGGCAAAGCCGGGAAGGAACCTCCCTCGCCGCTGAAGGGGTAGCGGTCTGGAACGCCGGCCTCCATCCGGGCCGGCAGCCGCTGCGCGAGAGCGCAGCGGAACCGCACCACGCCATCCTCGGTCACGGCGACCCCGCCTCGAAGCGCCCACCTCCCGTACAGCAACCCCGCCTCGGCGCGCCCGCCCCCCCCGCCCCCGACGCCCCACCCCCCGGTACAGCACCCCCGCCGCGGAGCGCCGGCCTCCGGCCGGTCGACCGCTGAGAGGCGGTCGAAATCGCAACGTGCGCCCGCCCCACCGTAAAGGCCGGGGGAACACCGACCTCCGGTACAACCCACCCGGTACGGAAACGCCACCCGACACCACCGCGCGCAACAAAGGCGCCACCGTCGAGGATCGCATTCGATCCGGACGCCGTCGTGCACCAAAATGGTGCATCATGGTGCAAACCCGCGCGGGAGGCTCTCGCAGCGAGACGGTCCGCCGCGTGTCC
>MPMW01000143.1 GCA_002238705.1 Acidobacteria bacterium bin61
CGCTCCGAGGCGCGGTGAAAGAGGGTGGCGTGGTGCGGTTCCGCGGCCCTCTCGGGCCGCGGGTGCCGGCTGAAGCCGGCGTTCCAAGCCGCTACTGCCGTGAAGAGGGAACGGAGTGGTCCAGTTTCGACCGCCTCTCGGCGGTTGATGCCGGCCGGGGGCCGGCGCTCCGAGCTCTGGCGGGGTTCCCTCCTCGTTAGTCCGCGAGGACGCCGAGGGGTTTGCGCCTGAGGATGTCCACCGCGGCGAGGGCGCCCACTCCGGCGGCGCCGAGCGCCGGGAGCACGATCGCGAACAGGATCAGGGACGGATCGGCCTCGAAGGGGAGCTGCATGATCTCGCGCACTACGAAGAAGGCGGTCGCCGAGGCGCCGAGGGCGGCGGCGCCGCCGGCCACCGCGCCGATGACGCTGTGCTCCAGCAGGGTGATCGCCACCACCCGGTTGCGGCCCGCGCCGAACACCCGGAGTACCGCCGTCTCGCGGCGGCGGGCGCCGATATGCACCGCAACGGTCCCGATCAGGATGAGCAGGCCGCCCACCAGCGCGATCAGCCCCACGATGCGGATGGCGAGGGCCACACTGTCCGCCACCTGCTGCATGGTGTCCAGCACGTCGCGGAGATCCACCACCGAGACGTTCGGGTACTCGCCGACCACCGCGCCCTGAAAGCGCGCCCGCTCCACCACGTCATCGGGCCCCCGGACGAAACCCGCGTAGGACATGGGGAAGTGCGCCACGCTGTCCGGATGGAAGAGGAAGGTGAAGCCGCCGTTCCGGGCGTTCCGCCACTCCACGTCGCGGATCGAGGTGACCCGGGCATCGAGCGTCTCGCCCATGATCTCGAAGCGCATCGTGTCGCCGAGCTGGACACCGCGGTCCTCCTGCACCCAGTTCTCGATGGACACCTCGGCGCCGTCGGCCGGCCGTTCGCCCCAGAACTCGCCCTCGGTGACGATCTCGTTGTCTTCGAGCCAGTCGCGCGAACTCACCGTGTATTCCCGGGACAGGCCGCCGGCGCGCCGCACCGCGGCCCGGTCCTCGAGGTGCACGTCGCGGCCGAAGATCCCGTGGATCCGGGTCTGGAGCACCGGAATCAGGTTGATGTCCGGAATCCCGCGCGCCGCGGCGTTCGCGCGGACGCCCTCGACCTGGTCGGCCTGGATGTCCAGGAAGAAGAGATCGGGATCGTCGCTGCTCTCCTGGAAGGTGAACTCGCGCTGCACGTTCCGCTCGATGCCCACCGTGGCGAGCACCAGGAACACCCCCACCCCGAGCGCCACGAGCACCACCCGGATCTGCCGCGCACCCCGGAGCACCGTGCGCACCGCGTGGCGGACCGCGAAGGTGCGGGCCGAGGCGAGCGGGGTCAGACCGCGGAGGATGAGGCCGCCGAGGATCCAGAGCAGCACCGCCACCAGGATGAAACCGCCGGTGACCGCGAGGGTGATCCGGAGTGATCCCGACTGCCAGCCCGCGAACCCGAAGAACACGAGCGCGGCGCCCGCCGCCACGGCCCCCTCGAGCCGCCGCGCGCCCTTCGACCCCCGCTCGTCCAGCATGTCCCCACTGCGCAGCAGCCCGAGAGGGCGCACCCGGCGGAGCGGCAACAGCGGGAAGACCGCGGAGAGCAGGGAGACGAGACCTCCGGTCAGCGCGCCCTGGAGCGCCGCCGCGGGAGTGAGCCGCGCCGCGACCTGCAGGCCGCCCACCTCCACCTCGGGGATGAAGAGCTGGAGCGCCACCGCGCCGGCGGCGATGCCGAAAGCGCTCGCCAACCCGGCGAGCACCGCCATCTGCAGGAGCGCGATCAGCAGAATGGTGCGCGAGGGCACGCCGAGACAGCGCTCGATGGCCGCGGAGGGCAGGCTTTGGCGGGTGAACGCCCGCGCCACGCTGAAGACCCCGATACCGCCGAGCAGCAGGATCACGAATCCCGCGAGACTCAGGTAGTCCTCGCCGCGCCGGATGCGCCGGGCGAGGCGGTCTCCCGTCTGCCGGAAGGTGCGGACCCGGACGGGATGGTCCTCGAGCGCCGCGCGGAGACCCGCGGACAGTCCGCCGACCGCTTCCTCGCTGTCCACCGCGAACAGGACCTCCCAGCGGGCGCGCTCCGGGATGTCCAGCAGCCCGGTCCCCTCGAGGTCGGAGAGCGCCACCAGCACCCTCGGCCCGCGACGGAAGAAATCGATCCCCGCGCCCGGCTCGGCCAGCAGCTCGCCGCGGACCTCGAAGGGCTCGCCGCCGAGGACGATGGGATCCCCGACCTCGAGACCCAGCCGGACCCGGACCTCGGGCCGGACCAGCGCCCCGCGCCCGGCGAGCAGCTCCGGCCCGAAACGCACCCCGTCCGTTTCCATCTCGCCGTAGAGCGGGAACGCGCCGTCCACCCCCTTGAGCTCCACCATCGCCCCCCGGAGCGGGTCGTCGGCCGAACGCGCGAGCGTCGCGATCTGGGCCGAGCGCGACACCCCGGTCAGGGGATGTCCGGAGGCGACGTCGTCGAAGATGGCTTCGGTCTCGTCCGTGAAGCCCTCCCCGGTGGAGACCGTCACGTCGGCGGCCATCAGGAAGCGCGACTCGCTGGTCAGCGCCGCTTGCAGGCTGTCCGCCGCCGAGCGGAGCACCACGATCGCCGCGACGCCGATGCCGACCGCGATGAAGAAGAGCGCCAGCCGGCGGGCGGAAGACCTCAGTTCCCGGAGCGCCATCCGGACCGCGAACCGCATGGTGGACCTCGCTGCGGCCGGCGGTCAGACCGCCGCCAGGGCGGGCTCGGAGGCGGGTTCCGGGGTTCTCACGTCGTCGTGCAGCCGGCCGCCGCGCAGGAGCAGCCGGCGGTCGGCGCGGGCGGCGAGCTCCGTGTCATGGGTCGCAACCAGCACGGTGGCCCCGGTGCGGTCGCGGACGCCCACCAGCAGCTCCGCGATGCGGGCCCCCGTTTCCTCGTCGAGGTTGCCGGTGGGCTCGTCGGCGAACACCACGCGCGGCTCGTTCGAGACCGCCCGGGCGATCGCGACCCGCTGCTGCTCGCCGCCCGACATCTGGGACGGCAGGTGGTGCGCGCGTTCGCCGATGCCGAAGGAATCGAGGAGTTCCCGCGCCCGCTCGACCGCGTCCCGGGCGCCCGCGATCTCGAGCGGCACCGCCACGTTTTCGAGCGCGGTCAGGTTCGGCAGCAGGTGGAAGGACTGAAAGACGAAGCCGATGTTCTTCGACCGGAACTGCGCGAGGCTCTCTTCGTCGAGGCCGGTCAGGTCGGTGCCGGCGACCTCCACGGCGCCCGTGGTCGGATGGTCGAGCCCGGCGAGCAGGCCGAGCAGCGTGGACTTTCCGCTCCCCGAAGGTCCCCGGACGCAGACGATTTCGCCCGCGGGAACCGAGAGGTCGAGTCCGCTGAGAATGGTGAGGTCGCGGTCGCCGCTCTTGACCGTCTTCTCAAGGCCGGTCGCCAGAATCATCACGACGGGTTCGGGTCCTTTCTCCTCATCGGGGGTCTCGTGGCTACTCGCGGATGGATAGACGGGCGGTCTATTGGGGAACGCCAGTGGCCCCCGGAGGTTCCGTGAGCAGGGGCCGGAGAGCGGAGAAGGCGTTTTCCGCCAGCCGGAGCGCCCCTTCGGCGGTCGGGTGGATCCCGTCGCGCTGGTTCAGTTCGGCTACGCCCGCCACGCCCTCGAGCAGGCTCGGCAGCAGCGGGACGCCGGTGTCTTCCGCCACTTCCCGGAAGGTCTCGGCGAAGCCGTCCTCGTAGTCCCGGCCGAGTTCGGGAGGCGCGGGAACCCCGGCCAGCAGCACGGTGAGGCCGCGCCCCTCCGCTTCCCGGATCATGCCGCCCAGGTTGTCCATCATCACGTCCACCGGGACACCGCGGAGCCCGTCATTCCCGCCGAGGGCGATGACCACCAGTTCGGCCGACGGGTTCCGGTCGAGCACCCAGGGGAGGCGGCGGAGCCCGCCCGAGGTGGTCTCTCCGGACACCCCGGCGTTCACCACGCGGTACTCGAACCCCTCCCGGTCGAGGCGTTCCTGGAGGCGCGCCGGCCAGGCCTCGTCCACTTCGATTCCGTAGCCGGCGGTGAGGCTGTCGCCGAACGCGACGAGCACGGCACGGGAGTCGTCCTCCGCGGCAGCCGCGGCCGGCGGCGGGGTGATTTCCCGCGGCGCCGCGAGCTCGTCGCGGACCTCGGGTTCGCCGCAGCCGGCGAAGGTGAACAGGAGGGCCGCGGCGGCGAGCAGGGCCCGCTTCCCGACGCCAGGACCTCGCCCGCGCGAAGGGGCAGGAGACGGCGCTCGTCGGAACATCGGGAAAGGGGCGGAGCGGGACGGATCCGACGCCGGAAACCCCCGGCTCAGCCCGGTGAAGACGGGCTTCCGGGAGGGGCGCGGGTGATCCCGGGAAGGCGCGAAGAATAACGCCCATAGAATCCGCGCCGACCGTGGCCAACCGCGACCGGAGCGTCCCCCGGACCGTCGTTTTTCTCTGCGTCGCCAATTCGGCGCGGAGCCAGCTCGCGGAGGCGGTGGCGCGGCGCATCGCGCCCACCGGCACGATCGTGCTGAGCGCCGGGTCGAACCCCTGGCAGGTCCACCCCATGGCGGTGCGGGTGCTGGACGAGGTGGGCATCGACATCAGCGGCGCCCGCTCGAAGGGGATGGACGAAATCCACCTCGAGCGCGCCGACCTGGTGGTCACCCTCTGCGCCGAGGAAGTGTGCCCGGTGGTGCCCGCCAAGGTGCGGAAACTCCACTGGCCGCTCGAGGATCCCGCCGAGGCGTGGGGCGAGGAGGAGATGCTCAAGCGGTTCCGCGAGACACGGGACCTGCTCCAGGGGAAGATCGGGGAACTCTTCGGGGCTTCGGCCGAGATCGGGCCGGCCCGGGACGTCTGAGAGATACGCGCCCGCGCCGCCAGCCACCCGAGACGGTGGACGAGTTGTCTTGAAAATTGGACGCGCGTCGTCCAATTTTCAATGCTGAGAGCGGAGCGACGAAACGGTTAGGTGCCTCTTGCGCCGGTAGCGACCTGGGGCTCCGTTAGGCCACCGACGGCGAAGGCGCTGGGAATGCTGACGCACCGTTCTTGTCCAGGCCAAACTCCAACGCCTGCGCATCCACCCCTTCGAGAAGACCCTCTCCGAGTGCCATGACGAGCTTCAGAATGGTCATCCCGAAGAGCAACGTGATGGCGGGAACAACCAGAGTGGCGACTAGCACCGGTGAACTGAAGATGAGATAGCGGATCAGCAGAAGGTGCATTCGTTCCCGATATGCGCCTAGTGCGTCCTGCTCACTCTCAGGAAGGGTCGCCAAAGCCTCCTTCCATTGGATCTCAAACCGGCGCTCGCTCACCAGATTCCGGTGGCTCCAGAATACGAACAGCACCACCAATTGGAGCAACTGCAGCCGGTCCGCCCATCGGACGAAGCCGTTCATCGTGCTGCGCAGCATTCCGTACGCCGGATGATCGAAGGAAAGCGCTCCCGAGGAGGCGAGGTCGAACAACTCGTCGCGCAGAGCGAACATGTCCTGCCGGAAATTATCCACCGCGCAGACTCGGAGGCGGCCCAGCAGCACCAAGGCACCCGCCAGAGAGGCGATTGTGAGAATGGCCGTCGTCGCTTGCATGTTTATCTGCTCCTCCGTAGTTTAGGCTCAGGAAGGAGAATCCCCTCGCGGAGTAAGCCCGCTTGAGGTGCGCCTAGCGTCGAGTTGGCGCTCAAGAGTTCGGTGGCGTGGTGTGAGGCGCTCAACGGTTTTCTTCCTGACACGCCTTTCCCAAGTCCCGTATCCGGCTCCACACGCAGCCAGAACCCACGCTAGAGCTGTAGAAACACGTAGATCGCCGAGGACGCGCATCCCCAAGTCAGCTACGGTCGTCTCACCAGCCAGGGCGGCCATCGAGCGATAGAAGTACGAGGCAATCCAGACCGCAGCACCCCATCGAACAACGGTATTCACGACGGAGGTGACGGCTTGAACCCATCGCGTGTCCCTAAGGATCCGGTTCTCGGCACGCAGTTCGGCAGCCGTCTTTCTCGTTTTCGCCATTAGCCCGGATTTCTCATACTCACGGCCCGGGGCGGACCGCAATGGGTCGTAACCCACTCTGTCGCGGTGGTTTCTCCACCAGGTGCCAACCTGGACGCACCGAACGGCGCGCAGCGTCGCGGCACCGGACCAGGCACATCGCCTTCACCGCCAAAACGGCTTGGAACGCCGACTTCAGTCGGCACCCGCGGCCCGAGAGGGCCGTGGAACGGATCACGCCAATCACGTTCA
>MPMW01000144.1 GCA_002238705.1 Acidobacteria bacterium bin61
TCTACCGCCCCTTCGCGAACGATGCCGATCCTCCATTTCCGATCGGGCTCGGGTGGATGGGCGCGCGTTCGTCGATCAGGCGGCGCGAGCCACGGACGCTTGGGCCATGGCCCGGACCAGGTCCGCCAACTTGCTGATTTGCTCCAGCAGGTCCGCGGGTTCCCCCCCGAGGTCGAGGGCGAATACCTCAAGCTGCTTCCCGGCGTTTCGGACCTCGTACATCGCTGGATCCCTTTCGCCTTCGGCATAGATCAGGATTCCGCCCGGCAGATCCAGGGCCGTGCTGTAGGCGAGCAGTTGGTAGACGTCGGCGTTCGGGGCGTGTTGGTACTTGATCCGTTTGTATTTCGCGTCACCCGCGAAGACACACGTTCCAGCCTTCCGCCAGGACAGGTCCGGCTTGATTCCGATCTTGTTGTTCTTGTCGAACGGACGCCGTTTGTTGGCGGGGAACTCACGTTCCGTGAGATGCAGCTTCTCCCGGAGCGCCCGTCGGATGAAGCCCTCGAATACCCGGTTCATGTCCATCAGGAAGCCCGCTGCTCGGACCCCGCCGCGCCCGGTTTCGATTGTCGCGTGTTGCAGAATGAGGCGCGAGAGGCCGACGACTTCCCGGTAGTGTTCGTTCAGTCGGTCGAACGTCACTTCGGGTACTTCGGTCCGGGGAAATGAGAGGAGCGTCACGTTCTCCAGGGTGGCAGCGATCCACCCGAGCCCGACCCGCGACTCCCGTTGGCGGAGGCGCAGGGTGCCGAGGGCGTGGGTGGCGGCCCTCACCAGTTGGTTCGCCAGCACATCCTCGGTGAACTCGTCGTATCGGACCTCCACCGGCAACGGAACGCCGAATCGGCGGTGGATCTGATCAGCGAAGCGGATGCACCCACGTACGGTGTAAAGCGATTCCTCCTCGGTCCGGTAGCCGCGGAGAAGTCCGCGGGAGAAGGCGCGTTCGGCAGCGGCGACGAACAAGGGCACCAAGGCTTCGAAGGGTGTCTCTTTCTCCGGGAAACGGAACCTCTCCAGATCGCACAGTTCGAACTCCCCGAGCGCGTACGACGCGAGGAACAGCACCCGGCCGATGTCCAGCTTCGGCTTGACCGTGACGGAGAGGATGTCCTGGATCTCGAACGCTCCCACCGTAGATCCGGGCGTCAGGCGCCACGCGCCCTCGTCTTCGTGCGCCGGCTCGATCGAGAGAGCGAGTTCGTTTCGGTGGGAAAGGAGCGCTTGAAGCTCGTTGAGCGGGAGTCTGACCTCCTCCGTGCGGTACTCCCTCAGATCAAGCGTTCGCATCGGCAGGTTCGCTGCTCTCCGTGGCGCCCTCATCGACGCTTGTGCCTTCGACTTCGCTTCGAAGTGTGTCGAGATCGAACTCCTTTAGCCGGTCCGACTGCCCGAACAGGCGCTCCTCGATGTAAGGCAGGACGTTGTGCTCCCATATCCGGCGGATCCGATCCTCGTCGAGCTTCTGATCCTTCGGCATGAAGTAGCTGGGTCCGATAGCGGCATGCTGGTCATCCAGCATTCCGTTGGCGGTCTTGAGGACGCCCTCCAACCAGCCGAACTTCTCAAGTCCGTGCTCCCTGAGCCAGCGGCCGAGGAGTCCCTGGATCGGGGGTTTGTCCGGGTGGAACGCGACGAAGTGGAACCGCCGGCGCAACGCGAGGTCCACGAGCGCGATGGACCGGTCCGCGGTGTTCATCGTGCCGATGATGTAGAGGTTGTCCGGCAAGGAGAAGGGTTTGTCGGAGTACTGGAGCCGGGCTTCCTCGTTGCGGTACTCCAGCAGGAAGTAGAGCTCGCCGAGGATCTTGGACAGATTCCCACGGTTGATCTCGTCGATGATGAGAAAGTGCTTCTCGTCAGACTTCCGGGCAAGCTCGGCCATCTCCAGCAGCGGACCGTCCCGTAACGCGAATCCGGCATTTCCGTCCTTGAGCGTAGGCCGAAACCCCTGAACGAAGTCCTCGTAGGCAAAGGACGGATGGAACTGGATGAGCCGCACGCGGCTCGGGCTTTCCGCGAGACATCCCGCGAGCTTCCTCGCCAGATACGTTTTGCCGGTGCCGGGCGGTCCCTGGAAGATGACCTGCTTCTTGTCTTCCAGGAGTTCCGCGATTCTTCGCAACTCGGCCTCGGAGATCAGGGTCTCATCGGCGAGTCCCTTCAAACCCGGACCGGGCCTGTCGTCATCCTCGAGTGGCTTATCTGGCCACCCGAGCTCCTTGAGCAGCTTGAACGTCGGTGCGTAGGGAGGAGCGTCTCGGAACGCATCCAATACGTGTCCCGCCGCTGAGAACGCCTGCGGTCGGTGAACTCCGTCGAGATCTGCATTCACGGTGTTGAGCCAGAGCACATGGAGACGCTGTTTTGGTGCCCATTGCTCCCTGTGATCGTTGCGGTGAACCACGCCAATTCCACGGCCCGCGCTCGTCCGCGTGCGAACGAGCACCACGTCTCCGACAGCCGGTTCGTGGAGCCGTCGCCTGTTGCCCTCACCCGGTCCACGATGGTAAATCCATCCGTTCTTGCGGAAATCGGCCCAGTAGTCGTCTCCCTGTTTGTCGCCGTCCACAAGCGTGCTGCTCTGCCAGAACTTGGCGGACTTGCCGTTCAACTCCTTCCTTCCGAAGACCGCGAAGGCGAAGTGCTGGATCTCGTAAGGCTCGCATCTTGGAAACATCTCTCGGATTTCTCCCATCTTCCGCTCGTATGTTTCCCAATTGCTCACACGACTCGGCAATTTCAGTTCCTTCTGGAGAGGAATCACGCTTTCTTCGTCAAACGGAAGAAAAGCTGTCGGATTGATGAGAAAAAGCGTCTGGGTCAATTTGGGGATAGCGACTCCCTGCATTCTGCGGGCCGCATCGAAGTCCGTACCGTTGATCTCGTGCGGTTCTCGAATAGCCGCTCGGAACAGTCGCCAAAACAGGGCAGGATCACCTGTGCCGGCGTCGTGGAACAGTGGTCGCCGATTTCCTGTCGGAAAGTAGAAGCCGTTGTCGAAGTCGTGACCGACCTGGGTGGTCAGCCCGAAGTGATCTGAAACTTGCGGATGCACTCGTTCCCACTGACCGGGGGCGTTCTTGGACGAAAGGAAACGGAAGAAAGAGAACGGGTCAATGTTGTCGTCCCCGTGTTGCAGGAGCGCCGCTTCGCCCTGCTTGTTCCAACGGATTCCGCGCGCCCTGTCGGCAAGGCCCTTGGCTCCAATATCCCTGATCTTCGCTGCGAGTTCCTTGAACCACGGGACCCAGGCGAAGATCTCACTCATGAATTGGTTCCTCTCCGGGATGTGCAGGATCTCTCTCGCCGCCTGCGGCGGCGATGCCGGTCTGGAGACCGGCGGCAAGTCCTCCCGGTGGGGGCCCCTTCCGCTCGGGTCATTCGTCGGTGGGACGAGGGAGGTCTTCCAGCAGGCCCTCCCGGTACGGGAAGAGGGCCGGGGTGCCGCCGGTGTGGAGGAAGACGACCGCGTCGGTCTCGCTGAAGTGGCCGTTCTTGACGAGGTCGATGAGTCCGGTCATCGCCTTCCCGGTGTAGACCGGGTCGAGGAGGATGCCCTCGGTGCGGGCAACCTGCGCGATGGCTTCGACGACTCCCTGATTGAGGATTCCGTAGCCCTCGCCGACGTATTCGTCGTGGACGACCACGTCGTCCGGCCCGACCTCCACGTCAAGACCCATCGCCTCGACGGTCTCCCGGGCGATGGCGAGGACGTTCGCCTCTCCCGCGGCCTTGTTGCCGCCGCTGCTGATCCCGATGATCTCGACGTCGGGGGCGATCGACTTGGCGCCGACCACGAGCCCGGCCTGGGTGCTGCCGGAGCCCGAGGCGTGGATGACGTGGGTGATCGTGACGCCGGCACTTCGCGCCTGTTCGAGCATTTCCCGGAATCCGTTCGCGTAGGCCACCGATCCCAGCGGGAGCACCATGCCGCCGCCCGTGAGGGAGCCTCCGACCGAGACGACATACGGCGTGCGTCCGGACTCACGCTCGGCGGCGGCGATGTCGGCGACGGCGGCTTCCCGATCTCCGCCGGGCTCGATGATCCGCACATCGGCGCCGAGGATCCGGTCGAGCAGCAGGTTTCCGTCCGCGGGGGCGACCTCCTGGTCCTCGCGCCTTTGCAGCACCAGGATCGGGTCCATGCCCAGCCGGCGCGAACCGGCGGCGGTCATCCGCGCCCAGTTGGACTGCACACCCGCCCAGGTGATCACGCTGTCGCTGCCCTTCGCGACCGCGTCGGCGAGGATGAAATCGAGCTTCCGCGCCTTGTTGCCGCCGAAGGCGAGCCCGGTCTGGTCGTCCCGCTTGATGAACAGGCGGGGGCCGCCGAGTTCCGCGGCGAGCGTCGGCATCTCCTCGAAGGGCGTCGGCAGGTGGGAGAGAGGGGCCCGTTCGAAGCGGTCGACGGCCTCGTCGAAGACGGTCATGGGGTCGGTGGTGTCTCCTTCCAGGTCTCCAGCGCCGGCGCCGCCGCCGCAGGCGGCGAGCGTTCCGATGACGAGTCCTGCACTGGCGGTGCGTGCGAAAAAGCGGAGCGCGTTCATGGGCGATCCTCCAGAACGCGCGAGTTTACGCAGGGAGGGGCGGAAGGGCGTGGCCCGAAGTCCCCGCAGGCGTCGTCTCCCTACCGAAGGGTTGGGCAGTCCACGGCTCTCCGTGGGACGACATCGCCGAAGGCGTGGCCGCCTTGATTCACGTTCCGGCGGCGTAGCCCCTCCGGTTGCCGCCGCCCGCGCAGCCGTGTCCCGCCGGCCGTGTCCGCGGCCGCTCTCGCCCCTGGTTGAGCCGTGCTCCCGAATCTGGTCGCTTCGGCGGACCGGAACTCGGCCCGGACGGAGGGCTGACGCCGATAGAATCGGCGCATGACCGAGTTGTTGGAAAGAGCGATTGCGAAGCTACAGACATTGCCCGGTGATCGTCAGGACGAGGCGGCGCAGATGTTGCTGAGTCTGGTGGACGGGACGCCCGCGATCCAGCTCACCACGGAACAGGCTCAGGAGGTGGCTCGCCGCCTCGATGCGCCGGCCCCTCGCTACTCCACCCACGAGGAGGTGGCCGCCTTCTTTGGGCAAAAGCGCATGGCATGAGGCTCCGATGGCGGTTATCCGCCGTCAGTGATCTCGCCCATATCCGCGACTACATCGCGGTCAACAGCCCGTCGGGAGCGCAGAATGTCGTGGATCGCGTCCTTCGCTCGCTTGCGCCTCTTCCCGCGTTCAGGTCGTGTCGGCCAGATCCACGGCACGAGGGAACTTGTCGTACCCGGGCTTCCGTACATCGTGGTGTACACGCACGATGACGGTGGCGTTGACATCGTGGCGGTCTTTCATGGCGCGCAGCAGCGCGGATGAAATGCCAGCCGTGGGGTTGGGATCTCTCTGACTGATCCGGGTTGACATTGGAGTCGGTGACGCCGAACTGGGATCGATATCGACGCCGGTGGCGTCGGACTGGGATCGATATCGACGCCGGTGACGCCGAACTGGGATCGATATCGACGCCGGTGGCGTCGGACTGGGATCGATATCGACGCCGGTGGCGTCGGACTGGGATCGATATCGACGCCGGTGGAGTCGAGCTGGGATCGATATCGACGCCGGTGGTGTCGGACTGGGATCGATATCGACGCCGGTGGTGTCGGACTGGGATCGATATCGACGCCGGTGGCGTCGAGCCGGGATCGATATCGACGCCGGTGGCGTCGAGCCGGGATCGATATCGACGCCGGTGGAGTCGAGCCGGGATCGATATCGACGCCGGTGGCGTCGAGCTGGGGTCGATATCGACGCCGGTGGGGTCAAGCTGGGATCGATATCGACGCCGGTGGCGTCGAGCTGGGATCGATATCGACGCCGGTGGAGTCGAGCTGGGGTCGATATCGACGCCGGTGGAGTCGAGCCGGGATCGATATCGACGCCGGTGGAGTCGAGCTGGGGTCGATATCGACGCCGGTGGTGGCGGGGAGCTGGGGTCGATATCAGGGTCCGTGAGGCGGATCTGGGGGACGCGTTCCGCGGGTGCGGACCGGAGGTCGGCGTTCCCGTACCGGGTGCGCCGCGACGCTCGAGAGCGATACGCCTTCGGTGAGCCGGCGGTCCGCTGTGCCAACCTGGAGGCCCGCGTTCCCGTGCCGGGAGCGCCCCTCACTAGAATTCCGCCAGTTCAGGAAAAGACTGTTTGGCCCGGCTCAAGTCCCGCATCTCCACGGGCTCCGACGAATTCCGGGCCAACGAGGCGCATAACCGCGAGCTCTGCGAGACGC
>MPMW01000145.1 GCA_002238705.1 Acidobacteria bacterium bin61
GGCGTTCGCAACGTGGACGCTCTTGAACGTGATTGGCGTGATCCGTTCCACGGCCCTCTCGGGCCGCGGGTGCCGACTGAAGTCGGCGTTCCAAGCCGTTTTGGCGGTGAAGGCGATGTGCCTGGTGCGGTTCCGCGACGCTGCGCGCCGTTCGGTGCGTTCAGGCTGTCACCTGCTGGACAAACCACCGCGACAGAGTGGGTTACGACCCATTGCGGTCCGCCCCGGGCCGTGAGTATGATAAATCCGGGCTAGATCGTTGCGCGGTTCTCCGCTCCGGCGACTTCAGGGGCGTCCGGGTCGCGGTTGGAAACGCTTGCCGCCGAAAGGAACCGGTGGCAGCGAACGCTCCTGGTTGCGGGCGACTCGGGAGCGGGGGATCAACAGACCCCGGACAGATAGCCCGAACGGGAAAGGCCGCGAGGCGCCCCTGCTCCCCTCGAACGGCGGGATCAGCGGGCGACGTCGCTGAGTTGTCCTTCTGACGCCGCTACCGCGGAAGCGACCGTGAGGTCGCCGGTGACGTTCGTCGCGGTCCGGATCATGTCCAGGATCCGGTCCACTCCCAGGATGAGGGCCACCCCCTCGGCGGGGACCCCGATCGCCTGCAGAATGATGACCAGCATGATGATGCCGGCGCCGGGGACGGCCGCGGTCCCGATGGAAACCAGGACCGCGGTCAGGACGATGGCGAGTTGTCCTTCGATTCCGATGGACATCCCGAGCGACTGGGCGATGAAAAGCGCCGCCACGGCCTGATAGAGGGCCGTTCCGTCCATGTTGATCGTCGCCCCCAGGGGGAGGACGAACGAGGAAACCTCCTCGGAGACCCCCAGGTCGCGCTGGGCCCGGTCCATGGTGACCGGCAGGGTGGCGCCGCTCGAACTGGTCGAGAAGGCCACGAGCTGCACCTGGGCCGCGGCCGGGAAGAAGCGGCGCCAGCGGATCGGAGTGAGGAACTTCAGGATCAGCGGATAGACGACCAGCATCTGGGTGGCGAGCCCGGCGATCACCACGATGCAGTAGAAGCCGAGCGCACCGAGGAGCTGCGCCACCTGCTGCGGATCGTCTCCCGCCATTCCCGTGATGGCGCGGGCAATCAGCGCGAAGACTCCGAGCGGTGCGATCTTCATCACGATTCCGACGAACTCGACGACCACCGCTTCGAGTCCCTCGAAGAACTTGAGCAGGGGAGCGCCCTTCTCCTTCGGGATCCGGAGGAGCGCGATCCCGAACATGAGCGCCAGGAACACCACCTGGAGCATGTTGCGGTTACTCGACGTCGAGGAGATGACGTTGTCCGGGACGATGTCCTGGAGGATGCTCAGCGGACCCCGCTCCTCCATCATCTGTTCCGCGGCTCCCTGGCGGGTGGCGGCGGCTTCCTCGTACTGGTCCGCCAGCTCCATCTGGAGCGCCTCCGGAACGTATTCGCCGGGGCGGACCAGGTTCGCGTAACCGAGGCCGATGCACACCGCCACGGCGGTGGTCGCCACATAGATGGCGATCGTCTTGCCGCCGATCCGGCTGACCTTCCGCATGTCGCTGAGCGAGGCCACCCCGATGACGAGGGAAGCGATGACCAGCGGTACCGCGATGAGCTGGAGGCCGTTGAAGAACACATCCCCGAACGGCGAGATGTAGTCGTCGGTGAACTCGCCCCAGCCGAAGGCGGCGGCCGCGACTCCATAGACGATGCCGAGGGTCAGACCGAGAACGATCTGAACCCAGAGTTTCCGATACCAGGGGGTGTTCTTCATGAGAGGGTGGCGCCCGTGCTCCGGGCGCGCTGGGATGCAAGCGGGGCGCCGGAGTCGACGCCCGGCAGAATCGGCGCCCGAGACTCTACCCGGACCATGGGAGCGTCAACTGCGAGTGCCCCGGAGGGCGAATCGGCCCAGGCGCCCCAGGCGCGCGAGTCGGATCGGTGGTTGGGCGCCGCCCTGCTTCCCGGCGGCCCCGACCTGGATGACGGCTTCGCCCGAGAGGATGAGCAGCAGGTCCTCTCCCAGAACGCGCCGCCGATACCCCTTCAGCGGGCGTACGCCCTCGGCCTCTTCCGGATAGGCGGCGACAATGGCCCGAAGTTCCTCCTGGGTGGCCAGGAGTTCGGGCGCCACGGCGTGCTCGCTGGCGCGCAGCTTCAGCCAGGTCTCGAGCAACAGCGCCAGGGACTCGGGAGCCGGCCGCCGCTCCCTCTTGCCCTTTCCCGTGAACGGAATCGGCTTCTGCGCGCCGGAGGCCAGCACTCGGAGGACGGCGTCCGGATTCTTCGCGAGCACCGCGCGGGTCTGCTGGACCGTCTTCGGGTCTCCCTTCGGGGGACGGCCGGCGACTGATTCGTAGGGAGCGAGCAGTTGCTCCCGATTCCGGGGCTGGCGCCGGGCCAGGTCACGCACCGCGGCGTCCTTCAGAATCCAGCCCCGCGGACGGTTCGAGGCGCGGGCTCTCCGCTCCCTCCAGGCAGCCAGATCGCGCAGGGAGCCGCGCTGCGACGGCGTGAGGTTCGGGCTGTCCAGCGTCCGATAGCACTCCTCGACCGGAGGCATCCGGTAGGCGTCCTCCTCGGTAAGCGGGATCATCTCCTCCCGCAGCCAGTCCAGCCGTCCCAGCGCCTTCGCCCGCTCGGTCAGCTTGTTCCGCAGCGGCAGCAGATAGCGAACATCCGCGATCGCGTATCCCACCTGGCGAGGAGTGAGCGGCCGCTGCAGCCAGTTGGACATCTGCTCCTGCTTGGAGAGTTCCCTCCCCACAAAGCCGGCAACCAGCGTGCGCAGCGCGATCTGGACCTTCTTCCCGTGGCCGATGACCGCGGCGGCCACCTGGGTGTCGAAGACGTTCTTCGGCACCACCGATGCGAGCCCGTAAAAGATGTCGAAGTCGTGCTTGCCGGAGTGAACGACCTTGAGGACGGCCGGATCCGAGACAAGCGCAAGGAGTGGATCCAGGTTCTTCACCTCGAGCGGATCCACCACGGCTTCAATCCCGGGCGCCGCCACCTGAATCAGCCCGAGTTCGGGAAACAGACGGTTTTCGGGGATGAACTCGGTGTCGAGGGCGACTTCCCCGGCGGCGCGCAGGTCCGCCACCAGCTCCCCGAGCCCCTCTTGATCCCGGACGACCCGGACGCCGCCGACTTCTTCCGGCGAGGACTCGGGAGCGCCCACGGGCCCCCGGGTGGAGCTGCGTTGGGACTGCCGCGAGCCGTTCCGGGCCGACCGTTCCCGGACCGCGCCCTCCTTGGAGCGCCGGGCGCCCGACGCTCGCCGGTTCCCGGTACGCGGTGTGTTCTGTTCTTCCAAAGCTCTCCGTAGGTCGTCCGTCCCCGGGAATTCCCGCCGGACGTACGCCGGGCGCCTCCGAACCACCACCCTGCCGGAAGTGTACCGCCCGCGGGCAAGCGCCCTGGTTGTGGGACGATATGGAACTCAGCAACACGGTCCACGATTTTGGGAGAGCCCGGCCTTCTCAGCGTCCTTCCTCCGATCCTTGCGATCCTCGTCGCGCTGGCGACCCGTCAGGCAGTACTCGCCCTGCTTGCCGGGGTCCTCTTCGGGGAGCTGATCCTTCGCGGCGGTAACGTCTTCTCCGCCCTTGCCGGCACCGTGACGCGGATCACCGACGCTTTCTCGGGCAACCCGTCCATCCTGCTTTTCAGTACGATCGTGGGGAGCGTGCTCGCACTGATCGGGTTCACGGGCGGGGTTACCGGCTTTGTGAAATGGGTCACGGAGCGCCGCCTGGTGGCGGGGCCGCGGGGGGCGCAGGCGCTCGCCCTCCTGCTCGGGCTGGGCATCTTCGTGGAGTCGAGCATCACTTGCCTGGTGAGTGGCACGGTGGCGCGACCGCTCTTCGATCGCTTCCGGCTTTCGCGGGAGAAGCTGGCCTACCTGACCGATTCCACCTCGGCGCCGGTCTGCATCCTCCTTCCCATGAACGGATGGGGGGCGCTCATCATCACCATCCTGGGAACGCTCGGCATCGAGAGCGGCGTGGCGGTGCTGGTGGCGAGCATCCCCTTGAATTTCTATTCGCTCGCCGCGCTGGGGCTGGCCTTCTTCTTTGGCCTTTCGGGACGGGACTTCGGCCCCATGGCGCGCGCCGAACGACGGGCGCGCGAGACCGGTCAGGTCATCCGGGAAGGAGCCCGCCCCCTAGTTTCCACGGAGGTCCTCGCGCTTCCTCCCGGGCCGGGAGTGCCGGACCGAGCCCGAAACATGATCGCGCCTCTCGGTGTCCTGCTCGTCATGATCTTCGTCGGGCTCTGGATCACCGGGGAGGGGGACCTGCTCAGCGGAGACGGAGGCGCCTCCGTTCTCTGGGCCGTCCTGGCGGCCGTGGTCACGGCGGCGCTCCTGGGGATCTTCCAGGGAATCCTCCGGATATCGAAAGCGATGGATCTCGTGTTGCAGGGGGCCGGCGGAATGGTGCCGGTCGTGACCGTGCTCCTGGTTTCCTTCGCGATTTCGGCGGTGGCGCGCGACCTCGGGACCGGGGTCTATCTGGCGGGAGTCGCCGAGGCGGCCATGCCGGCGTGGCTCGTGCCGGCGGTTCTCTTCCTGGTGACCTCGGTGGTCGCGTTTTCGACCGGGACGTCCTGGGGAACCTTCGCCATCATGCTGCCCATCGCGGTTCCGGCGGCCGCGGTGCTCGGCATCGATCTTCCCCTGGTGGTGGGAGCGGTCCTTTCGGGCGGCATCTTCGGCGATCACTGCTCCCCGATCTCGGACACGACGATCATCGCTTCCATGGCGTCCGGTTCCGACCTCGTAGACCACGTGAACACCCAACTCCCCTATGCCGTGCTGGGCGGGGTTGCCGCCACGGCGCTGTTCGTGGTCGCCGGCCTGGCTCCCTAGTGTGGTGTCCCGCAAATGCTGCGAGTCACCGAGAGCGGCGAGGCACCCGGCTGACAAGGCTCGAATCGGGAGGAATACGGGGTGTATTCCGACTGATTCGGAACGCCGAGCGCAGCGGTTCAGCCGGGATGCATCGCCGCTCGAATGCCGTAGGATTTGCGGGACACCGCACTGGATTCGGGGAAGGCCGGCGGGGCACTCTAGAATCGCCGGTCCTCATGTCCGACAACGTTCTCCTTGACACGCTGGCCGACGAGGTCCGGCCTGGAGCTGGGGGAAGCCCGGAACTCGTACCCCTCGATCCCGACCATCCGGGCTTCCGGGACCCGGTGTATCGGGCTCGCCGGAACGCGATCGCCAAGCTCGCCTTTGACTACGTGACCGGTGAGCCGGCGCCGACGGTCTCCTACACCGGTGAGGAGCACGCGGTCTGGAGTCGCGTTCGGGAACTCCTTGATCCGCGCCACCGGGAGTTCGCCTGCTCCGAGTACCTGGAATGCGTCGATGCCGTGGCGCTCGACCGGAAGCGGATTCCCCAGCTCGAGGACGTCAATTCCCGCATTCGGCCCCTGACGGGGTTCCGGATGCTTCCGGTTGCCGGCCTGGTCTCCGCCCGGGCATTTCTCTCCTGTCTGGCGGACCGGATCTTCCTCGCGACCCAGTACATCCGGCACGCGAGCCGGCCGCTCTACACCCCCGAGCCCGACGTGATCCACGAACTCGTCGGTCACGCGGCCTCCTTCGCTCACCCGCTCTACTGCGGCATGAGTTCCCACTTCGGCCGCGCCGCCCGGGTGGCGAGCGACGAGGACGTCGAACGGATCGCCCGTCTCTACTGGTTCACCCTCGAATTCGGGGCGGCGATCGAGGACGGCATCCCGAAGGCCTACGGTGCGGGCCTCCTCTCCTCGGTCGGCGAGATGGATCGCCTCCGGGAGGCGGAACTCCGGCGGTTCGACTGCCGGACGATGGCCGACACCCCGTACGAGCCCACCGACTTCCAGCCGTACTACTTCGTCGCGCCGAGCTTCGGAGCGATGTACGAACAGGTGAGCGAGTTCCTGAGCACCTTTTCCGACTAACCCGTATTTCTCATACCTGAAGCCCCCGCTGAACCGGTGTCTGAGCCGTCCGGGCTGTCTCCGTCGGGCCCTCGGAGCGCCGGCTTCCAGCCGGCATCGCGGAGCGAAGCGAAGCGAAACGCACGTTGCCACCAAAGAAGAAGGGCGTGCCGAGTGCAGGCGCCATTCGGGGGGAGCAGCGATGTGCGGTTTCGCTCCGCTGGCGCGGAGCGATGCCGGCCAGAGGCCGGCGCTC
>MPMW01000146.1 GCA_002238705.1 Acidobacteria bacterium bin61
GGCACCGCGGCCGCAGGCCGCGAACGGAATCACGCTCGTCGGCTTCACGACCAATCGGCACTCGCCGAAGCGCGCCCAAGGCGCGCGAGGGAGTTCCGATTGCGGCGCGAAGCGCCGGGCGGTTCGGGAGTGGGGGTTCGTTACCGAGCGCGTCCACGGATCGGAAGTCTCCGAGATGGCACCCCCACTCCCGAGCCGCTCTGGTGGTCGGGACGGCCGGATTTGAACCGACGACCACTTGCACCCCAAGCAAGTGCGCTACCAGACTGCGCCACGTCCCGACGGAATCGGCCGGATTCTAATCCTCCGATTTCTCCGGGCGGACGAGCCGCTCGTCGTTCCGGTCCATCAGTTCGAGAGCCGCGGTCACCGCTTCGAGCGCGGCCGCCGAGAGCGGCGGCGGGTCGGGTTTGCTGGGAGGCGGGGGAGGCTTCGGGACTGCGAGCCGCGGCGCGCGCTTGCCGCTCTTGGCGCTGAGCAGGCGCCGCGCGCCGGCGGTGGTGTACCCCTCGCTGTGCAGCAGGCGCTGGATGGTGTGCACCATCTCGATGTCTTCCTTGCGGTAGAGCCGCTGCCCCGAATCGTTCTTCTTCGGACTCAGCGTCGGAAACTCCATCTCCCAGTGCCGCAGGGTGTACGGCTGCACCCCGGTGATCTCGCTGACCTCGCCGATCCGGAAATAGAGCTTGTTCGGGATCTGGAGCCCGCCGTCCCTGGCCATCATCAGTTCTGAAGACTCTCGAGCAGGCCGCGCGCGGGGCGGAAAAAGGGCGTCCGGTAGGCCGCGGAAACGAAGACCCTCCCGCTGCGGGGATCGCCCCCACGGGGAGGGCCGGCCCCCCGCCGGGGACGGCGCGAGCGGACCTCGAGCGACCCGAACCGCCGGATCCTGAGCGCCTGCCCGGTGGCAAGCCCGTCCGCCACGCTCCGGAAGATCGTGTCCACGATCCGGAGGGCCTCGTTCCCGGTCACTCCGCCGTGGAAGCTCCGGACCGCCTGCGCCAGATCCGCCTTGTTCAATGTGGATACCCGTAGCGCCGTTCCCGCTCTCCCGGAGCGGAACGACGTTACGAATTGTAGGACAGCGCCGCGCGCCCTACCGGCGCGGCTTCTTCTTGTACTCCAGTTGGAGCCGGACCGGAGTTCCCCGGAAGCCGTAGCGGCGGCGCAACTCGCCGACCAGGAAGCGCGGGTACGAGGGCAGGATGTCCGCGCGGGGGCAGTTCGTGAATACCCGGAACCGGGGCGGCGCCACCCCCGACTGGAAGCCGTAGAGCAGCTTCACTTCCTTGCCCCGGCGCGAACGGGGGGCGAAACGCTCCGAGGCGCGCGCCAGGAACCGGTTCACCTCCGGAGTGGAGATCCGTTTCGACCCCTCCGCCGCCACCTGGAAGACCTGCCTCCAGATCGCCGCCACCCCCTGCCCGGTCATCGCCGACATGCGCAGAATGGGTGCGTGACCGATGTGACGGAGGCGCTCCCGCACGTCCAGCCGGAGCTCCGCCCAGCGCGCCGCCCGCGAGGTCACGAGGTCCCAGCGATTCAGCAGGACCACCACCGAACAGCCCGCGTCCTCGATCATCCGGGCGATCTGCGCTTCGCGGGCGGTGGGCCCCTCGACGGCATCCGTAATTAACAGGGACACCCCGGCCCGCCGGATGGCCTTCTCCGACATCAGCACCGCCAGCGCGTCGGCTTCCTCGAAATCCTCGCCCCGCCGGGAGGCGGAAAGAGCATGCCGGGAGGACGAAAGAGCGCCCCGGCGCCGGGCGCCCCGCCGGATGCCCGCGGTGTCCACCAGCACGACGTCCCGGCCGCCCACGGTGATCCGCTCGTCCACCGGGTCGCGGGTAGTGCCCGCCACGGCCGAAACCAGCGCCCGCTCGTAGCCGCAAAAGCGGTTCAGCAGCGTGGACTTCCCGACGTTCGCCCGCCCCACGATCGCCACCCGCAGGGACTCCTCGTCCTCCGCCGCGTCTTCGGGCGCGGGCGCCTGGTCCGGTCCCGGGTCGAGGATCTCCACGACGCGGTCGAGCACTTCGGCGATCCCGAGTCCGTGCTCGGCGGAGATCGGCAGCGGGTCCCCGAGTCCGAGTGCGTGAAACTCGGCCGCCCCCGCCTCGTGCACGCCCTCGGCCTTGTTCGCGACCAGCACCACCGGGCGCCGCTCCTTCTCGCGGCGGAGCCCGTCGGCGAGTTCCTCGTCCGCGGGGGTCAGGCCGGCGCGGGCGTCCACCAGGAACAAGACGACGTCGCTCCGCGCCGCCGTGCGCTCGGCAAGGGCGCGGATTTCCCGGGCGAAGGGCGAGGCGTCCGGAGCTCCCGCTCCGCCCGTGTCGTGAAGCCGGAAGTCGAATCCCCGCCATTCCACCGGCTCCAGCCGGCCGTCGCGGGTGGACCCGGGCCGCGCGTGGACGATGGCCGGGCGGCCGCCGACGATCCGGTTGAAGAGCGTGGACTTCCCGACGTTCGGCCGTCCGAACAGCGTCGCGACCTTCATGCCGTCTCCGTCACATCGAGATTACCGCCCGCCCGGTACGGCCCCCACGGCCTGGAACGCCGGCTTCAGCCGGCACCCGCGGCCCCAGAGGGCCGCGGCACGCCCCCCCCCCCCCACCCCCCCACAAACCCCCCCACAAAACCAACCCCCCCGCCACAACCCACACGGCGTGGAACGCCCACCTCCGGCCGGCACCCGCGGCGCGAGAGCTCGAAGCGCCGGCCTCCGGCCGGCATCGACCGCCGAGAGGCGGTCGAAACCAGACAACCCCACCCTCAGGAACCGCACCGCACCACACCACCCTCACGGCATCGCCCTTCAAGGCGCCGCCCCGGCGCCGAAGCGTCCCTAGGAGATGTTGCGGAGGCTCTGCCCGGGGCGGAATCGCACCACGCGTCCCCGCGGGATCCCGACCGGCTCGCCGGTGCGGGGGTTGCGCGCCACCCCCGTCTTCCGGGGCGCGGCATGGAAAACCCCAAACCGCCGGAGTACCACCCGGTTTCCTTGTTCGAGACCCACCCTTAGTCCCTCGAACAGCGCTTCTACGGCATCGCGGGCGTCCTGAGCCGACAAATCGGTGGCAGCCATGGCCCGGTTGATGAGGTCCACCTTCACCATCGGGCGCGGATGGTACGCGAAACGCAACGCGTGCGTCGCATGCGACCCACAATCCGAAACCGCGGCATCGGGGCGGCGGATCGGCGCCGGGAATGGCCGATGGTTTTCGGCCATTACAGGCGTCACGCCACGGCATGGCCAAGATTTTGACTCTCGGTAGGGTTCGGCGTTTCTTAGCGACGGCGCCGGATGGAAGGGGGCACTTTCTAGGGCTCGTCGTTGATGGTAAGTCCGCGCGCAAGCGCCGGGGACTCCAGAAGGTGGCGAAGACGCCGCCGTAGCGCGGAGTGTGCCGCGGGAGCCGCCCGGACGAGCATCTGCCAGCGCCAAAACCCCTCTGGACGAGGCCCCGGAGCGGGCGCCGGACCGACGACTTCGATCGATTCGGGAGCGTCCGGAGTGGCGATTTTCCGGGCGAGCGCGGTGGCGGCCGCCTCGGCCTTTCGCGAGGTGCGGGCGCTCACCGTGAGGCTCGTGAGGCGGACGAACGGCGGGTAGCGGAAGCGGCGCCGCATTTCCCGCTCGACGGCGGCGAAGGCGGGATAGTCCTGGCCGGCGGCGGCGCTGACCGCGTAGTGATCCGGCTTCATCGTCTGGATGAGGACCCGCCCGGGGTGCTCCCCCCGGCCGGCCCGGCCGGCGACCTGGGTCAGGAGCTGGAACGTCCGTTCGGCGGCCCGGAAGTCCGCCGCCCCGAGGCCGCCATCGGCGGCCACCACCCCGACGAGGGTGACCGCGGGGAAGTCGTGCCCCTTGGCGATCATCTGCGTTCCCACGAGCACGCGGATCGCTCCCTTCCGGAACGCGTCCAGCGTCCGCGCGTGGCTGCCGCGGGCCCGGGTGGTGTCGCGGTCGAAGCGCGCGATTCGGACATCCGGAAGCAGGCGGGAGACCTCCTCCTCGACGCGCTCGGTGCCGAAGCCCTCGGACCGCAGCACGTCGCCGCCGCAGCCCGGACAGTCCTCGGGAGGGGCCATGCCCGTCCCGCAGGCGTGGCAGACGGCGAGGCTCCCGCGGCGGTGCAGGGTGTAGGCAACGCCGCAGCGGCGGCATTCGATGATCTCGCCGCATTGCAGACAGCCCATCCGGCCCCCGTAGCCGCGCCGGTTGAGGAGGACGAGCGCCTGCTGGCCGGCGGCGACGGTGTCCCGGAGCGCGGCCTCGAGCGCCGGAGCGAGGATCAGCGGCCCCCGCGCGGGATCCCGCGCGGGATCCTTGTAGTACGCGCGGAGAAGCGGACGCATGTCCACGATCTCGACCTCCGGGAGCGCGCGGCCCGCGATGCGGTGCGGCAGCCGCAGGTGGGTGAACACGTTCCGCTCCGCGGCGTGCGCCGCTTCGAGCGAGGGCGTGGCCGAGCCCAGCACCATCGCCGCCCCGGCGGCGCGGGCGCGCAGCCAGGCGGCCTGGCGGGCGTGGTAGCGGGGCGCCTCATCCTGCTTGTAGGCGGCGTCGTGCTCCTCGTCGAGGATCACGAGCCCGAGGTCCTGGATGGGTGCAAGTACCGCGGAACGGGCCCCGAGCACGATGCGCGCCTCGCCTCTCCGGATGCGCCAGAAGGCCGCCCGGCGTTCGGCGGCGCCGAGTCCGCTGTGGAAGACGGCGATCCCGGGACCGAAGCGGGCGCGGAGCAGCGTCTCCTGCTGGGAGGCGAGCGCGATCTCGGGAACGAGGAGCAGCGCGCTGCGGCCGGTCTCGAGGCAGGCGGCGATCGCGTGGAAATAGACCTCGGTCTTCCCGCTGCCGGTGACCCCGTCGAGCAGGAAGGCCGCGAAGGTGCGCGCGGCGAGGGCCTTTTCCACAGCGGCGGCGGCTTCGCGCTGGGCGGCGGTGAGCGGCGGGGCGAGTGAGGGCGCCTGCTCTTCGGGATCCGCCAGGTCTTCGGCATCCGCCCGACTGGCGGCGCGCGCCGCGTCGGGGGTGAGCCGCTCGGCCCCGATGACCACGAAGCCCTCGCGTTCGAGGCGGGTGAAGCTCCGCCCCGGCGAGAGGTCGAGTTCGCGCCGGATGCGGACCAGCGGGACCGGGCCGCGGGAAACCGCGAGCAGGGTGAGGATGCGCCGGTCGTCCTCGCTCAGCCGGGGCAGCCCGCGTTCGGGGCTCTCGGCGCGAGTTCCCGCACTCCCGTCGTGGGGTTCCCGGAGGCGCGCGGAGCCCTCCGTCGTGATCTCGGCGGTCCGGAGCATCCGGCCGGGCGGCGCCGAGGCCGGGAGCATCGCCTTCACGACCAGGCCGAGCGGACAGACCGTCACCTCGGCGAGCCGGCGGGCGAGCGCGAGGAGATCTTCCGGGAGCGGCGGCAGCGGGTCGTCGAAGCGCGACCGGACGGTCTTGAGGACGACCTTCTTCTGTCCGGGTTCCGCCCGCGGCGCCTCGGCGGGGCCGAGCACCACCCCGGTCAGTTCGCCGGGGCCGAACGGAACCCGTACCCGGGTTCCCGGCGGCAGCGTGGCCTCACCCGGTTCCAGCAGCGAGTGCGGCGCCTCGTAGGTGTACGTCGCCGGCACCGGACGCGGCACCGCAACCTCAACAGCGATCAACGAAGGGACCGCCGGCCTCCAGGCCGGCACGCGCTGCCGAGAACTCGCAACCCCACCTCCCGCACAGCCCACACGGCTTGGAACGCCGGCTTCAGCCGGCACCCGCTGCCCCAGAGGGCCCCGGAAGGCTCATCCCCACCCACCGTCACACCAAAAACCCTTCGGAAACCCACCTCCGGCACAGCCCGCACAGCTTGGAACGCCGGCTTCAGCCGGCACCCGCGGCCCCAGAGGGCCCCGGAAGGCTCATCCCCACCCACCGTCACACCAAAAACCCTTCGGAACCCCACCTCCGGCACAGCCCACACAGCTTGGAACGCCGGCTTCAGCCGGCAC
>MPMW01000005.1 GCA_002238705.1 Acidobacteria bacterium bin61
TGTGGGCCCCGCGGGGGGCAAGAATACCGGCGGGAGCCGCGGCGGCGCGGCGTCCCGGTCAGTTGCCCGCGGCCCGGCGCCGGCGCCGCCAGCCGTCCACGCTCCACCGATCCTCCTCGAAGAGCGCCAGCACGACTACCAGCAGGACCGTGCGGGGGACGACGTGGGCGTCGAAGGCGAAGAGCGGTTCGGCCAGCAGATGCCCGAAGGTGACGAGAACCAGTACGCCGCCCAGACCGAGGGCCGCCTGCCACCGCAGCCACCCCACGAGCATCAGCCCGCCCGCGATGAGTTCCACGAACGGCACCGCCGTCCCGGTCGCCCAGAGCGCCCAGGCCGGCAGCCAGGTTTCCGCGTACGGCTCCACGAAGCCGGACTGCGCGTGCTGGAGCGCCCCCAGGCGGAACACCTTCCACCACCCGGCCATGAAGAAGATCAGACCGAGAATCGACCGCGCCACCAACGCCGCCAGCGCCCGGGGATCCGCGGGCATGCGCACTGGCGCCCTCACTCCCTGACGAACGGGAATCGCCGAGCCCGCCCGGCCGTCAATTCGAACGCAAGGGCCCGGCCCTCAGCGGGCTCGGGATCCAGGAGAAAACGCACGGTTGCGCAGGGCCGCCTATGGAACACGGAGCGCCGGCGCCCTCCGTCAGGCGATGATCAGCGTCCGCGGATGTTGGTTGTTCTGCTCGAGGAAGGTGTGCTTGACCTCGAGCTCCTCTGACGTCGGCTGGCGGTAGCCATTTGCGTCGGTGGCGCGCGAGGTGACGGTGTGCTCGCCCGGCGTCGCCCCGTGCCAGTCGTAGGTGAAGAACTTCCACGAGTACTTCTCGGTCATGCCGGGGTCGAGGGTCGCGGCCTGCCACGGACCGTCGTCCACCTGCACCTCGACCGACTCGATGGGAGTGCCGTCGTGCAGGATCACCCCGAAGACGCGGTGGTGGCCGTTCACCTTCGTCACCCGGCCGATGTACGACTTCAGCCGCATCTTCGTGATCGCCGTCTCGACCCACTTCATCTCGCCGTTGATCATCTGCCCCTTCAGGGTGCGGTACCAGCGCGCCTGGTACTTGCCGAGATAGGGGTCCTCCTGCACATGGATCTCCGAGAGGAACTTGACGTTCGGCGCGCCGTACCAGCCGGGAACCAGCAGCCGGAGCGGGCGGCCCTGGTGCACGGTCAGCGGCTCGCCGTTCAGGGCGTAGGCCAGTAGCGGCTCATCCGACAGCGCCTTGTCCCGCGGCAGGCTGCGGCCGTACTGCTGATCGACGTTGTAGGTCCGTCCCCGGAACACCACCTCTTCCTCGCCGTGATCGGCTCCGAAGAAGACGACCTCGCGGGCGCGATCCTGTACGCCCGCCCGCTCGAGCACCGCCCGCAGCGGGACGCCGGTCCAGCGTCCGTTGCTCGACAGCCCGTTCAGCGGGCCCCGGTTGCCCGAGCACTCGAACCCGAACACCAGCTCCCGGCTGGGCATCGCCCGGAGGTCGGCCAGCGACAGGTTCAGCACGCTGTTCACCATGCCCGACACCTTCAACTGGTAGGTGTCCGGATCGACCTCCGGATGGCCGTAGTGCTGCGTTGTGAACCACTGGTCGGCCGGCGTGATCGGCCCGTCGATCTTCCGGACGTCGATGATGCGGCGGTCCGGCGTCGGCGCCAGCACGAGCTCTTCCGGCAGGTCGGTGAACTCGACGAGTTCCTCACCCTGCGCGAGGGCGGGAAACGCCCACTCCGGCACGCCGAGGACCCCGATCCCGGCCAGGGCGACACCGCCCCTCAGAACTTCGCGACGAGTCGTCTGTTTCGACATGAGTCTCTCCCCTGGAACTGCGGCCCCCTCGCGTCGCGACGAAGCCCCCGGTCGCCTGCTGCTTGCGGCGGCCATGCTACCAGCATCCGGGCCGCTTTACGGTCGGGCACGCCCGGCGCCCGCGGCTATCGCCGGGTGACGCCCGTAGCGTTACCGCATGGATGGCCTCGCCGTATGGGTCAACCGCCGGCCGGCCGGCGACCGGAGCCGTTCTTTCACTCCCGGACGAACAGGAATCCCCGGGCCCGACCCGCCGACAGCTCGAACCCACGGGCACGGTTTTCGCCCGGGTCGGGCAGGAAACGTACCGTCCCACGGTCCCAGGCGTACACCGGTGAGGGTCCCTCCGGGTCCAGGAACACGGGCTCCAGGGGCCGCTCCCCGCCGACACCCACCAGGGTCAGTCCGGGACGGGTGTCGACCCGCACTTCGTAGCTCACGTCCAGTTCCCGGCAGCGGTAGGCGCCGGCAAGCTCGACCATGTCGGCGAGAGCGGGCTGCCCCTCGTCGCGCCGATACTCCTCGATCCGAACGTAGCGGAAGTCCCGCTGTCCCGGCTGGCGGAGCACGAAACCGTCCGGGCGACTTCCCGAGAAGAGCTCGAGGTGGAACCGGGTGTCTCCCGCAAGTCCGGAGAGTTCTCCTTCGACCCTGGACAAGGGCGTTCGCCTGCCGCTCCGGACCAGTACGGGCCCGCTTCCTTCGTCGGAATCCCGTCGCTCGACAGATGCGAGCGACCCCGAGGCGGCCTCCCAGAAGTGTCCCGGCAGCAGCCCCGGGGCTTCGGTAGAGGCGGAGCCGGCAACCCCCGGTGGGGTGGCCAGTTCCTCCGCGAGAAAAAGGTCGGCGACCCGCCGCGAGAGCGTTCCCGGGTCGGCGCTCGCGGAGTTGCAGAGCACGAAGACGGCGAACGCCTGTTCCGGGAAGCGGAGCGCGTAGGTCCGAAACCCCACCCACGAACCCCCGTGCGAAACGGTGGCGAGCCCCCGGTAGCTACCGAGCACGAGCCCGCCGGCATAGTCCTGGACCGAGCCGTCGCCAAACCGCCCCGGCTCCAGCAGGCGTCCGACCAGCTCCGGCCCGAGCGCTGCCGGATCGAGGAACATCCGCTCCCAGTGGGCGAGTTCGTTGATCGACGTCATGAGGCCGCCGTCACCGACCATTTCAAGCGTGGTCGCATCCACCTCGAACCCGCCGCCCTCGGCTTCCGGGCGGGGCCGGTAACCGGTGGCCCTGCCGGGGACGAGTTCCCGGTGACGGTCGTGGAAGTGACTGTTCTTCATGCCCACCGGCCCGAGGAGATGCTCGGTGGCGAACTGCCTGAGCGTCATTCCGGAGACGCGGGGGATCAGTTCCGCGAGGAGCCAGTAGCCCGAGTTGGAGTAGAGGTATTCGGCGCCCGGTTCGAAGTTCAGCCGCTCGAGCTGGCGGAGCGCCGCGAGCACATCGGCATCGGTGTAGTGCGCGTCGTCCCCGAAACCACTCAGCGACATGACCACCAGGTAGTCGCGGATTCCGCTCGTGTGGTGCACAAGGTGCCGAATCCGCACCGGATCCGCCCAGTCCGGGAGGTCGGGGAAATGCTTCCGGATCGGGTCTTCGAGTGACAGCAGCCCCTGATCCTCGGCCACCAGCACCGCCGCCACGGTGAACTGCTTGGACACCGAGGCCATCCGGAACATCGAGTCCGGGGTGAGGGGAACGGCGTGATCCAGGTTCGCCATCCCGTAGGCCCCGCGGAACACGAACTCTCCGTTCCGGAGCGCGCCGGCCGCGCACCCCGGGGAGTCTTCCCGGTCCCACTCGGAAAAGACGCCGTCAAGGTCTGCCGGGGCCGGTTGGGCGGCGGCATCCCCCCACCCGAAGAGGCAAACGACAAGGGTCGCGGGCGCCACGCCCGCGAGACGATGCGGCACGCGCCTGCCTTCCCGCCGTCCTCGCGTCAGGAATCCGAAGCCGGCGACGGCATCGGAGCCGGGAACAGTCGGACCTGCCCGCGTGGTCCCTGGCCGCTGCCCGGAGTGATCCGGGCATCTCCCTCCTGCTCGACCTGATCGATGCGAAGCACCGCGTGGAGTGGAACGAACGTGCGGGGTACGCCCTTGAACTCGTTTGCAATGCGTTCCCGGGAAGGATCGATGACCTTCCTGGTTTCGTCCCGAAAGATCAGGTCCGCGATCTCGACGAACCCGAAGATTCCTCCCTGGCTGACCGAACGGGCATAGACCTCGTAGACCTCCCCCTGGTTCAGGAAGGTCACGCGGTAGATGGTGTTCTCGCTCACGTCCATGAAAGAGGTCTCGGGAAGGAGGTCCAGAGAAGGAGATCCGGGCCGCGACGGATTATCGCACCGCCCCACCGGTAGAATCCGCGCGCTTGACAAAGGACAAAGGCCGCCCGCGGGGCTTCGCCACGCGCGCCATCCACGAGGGTCAACACCCCGACCCCGGCACCGGGGGCGTGGTCGTCCCGCTGGTGCAGGCGGCGACGTTCATCCAGGAGTCTCCCGGCCGGCCAGGGGATTACGAGTACTCGCGCACGGGGAACCCCACCCGAAACGCCGTGGAGACGAACCTGGCCTCGCTCGAGGGAGGCGCCGGAGCGGTTGCCTGCGCGTCGGGGATGGCCGCGATCGTCATGGCGTTCGATCTGGTTCCGAGCGGCGGCCGGGTGGTCGCCACCAGCGACAGCTACGGCGGCACGTACCGGGTTGGCGAAAACGTCCTGCGGCCCCGGGGACTTGATTTCACCTGGCTGGACACGAGCGACACCGAGGCCACGATCCGGGAGTTGGACGCGGGCGCGGCGATGCTGTTCCTCGAAACCCCCACGAACCCGCTGCTCCGGATCGCCGATCTCCGGACCCTGTCGGAAGCAGCCCACGCAGCCGGCGCCGTCGTGGTGGTGGACAACACCTTCATGTCCCCCTACTTCCAGCGGCCGCTCGAACTGGGCGCCGACATCGTGGTGCACTCGTCCACGAAGTACCTGAACGGCCACAGCGACGGCGTCGGCGGGATCCTGGTGACGCGGAACCGGGAGCACTTCGAACGCTTCAAGTACCTCCAGAATGCCGCCGGCGCGATCCTTTCGCCCTTCGAGTCCTGGCTGCTGCTGCGGAGCACGAAGACCCTGGCCCTGCGGATGGAGCGCCACGACGCGAACGCCCGGGAAATCGCCCGGATGCTGTCCGATCACGCCAGGGTCGAGGCGGTCCACTATCCTGGGCTGCCCGCCCATCCCGGCCACGAACTGGCCTCCCGTCAGATGAGCGGATTCGGCGGCATGCTCTCGTTTGACGTGGGGTCGATGGACCGCGCCCGGAGCGTCATGGAAGCACTCCGGGTCTTCCACATCGCGGAGAGTCTCGGTGGGGTGGAAAGCCTCGCCAACCATCCGGCCACCATGACCCACGCCTCGATTCCGGAGCCGATGCGCCTCGCTATCGGAATCTGTGACGGCCTGGTGCGCCTCTCGGTCGGCGTCGAGGACGTTTCCGACCTTCTTGGAGACCTGGAAGACGCACTCTCCGCCCTCTGAGCCGCCTGTGGACGACCTGTCGGTCCGCCGTTACGTAGTCGCGGGTTTCGTACAGGGGGTGGGATTCCGGTGGAGCGCCGCACGCCTGGCGCGGTCGCTCGGAGTCCGGGGCACGGTAAGCAACCGGCCGGATGGAACGGTGGAGGTCCGGGCCGTCGCGACCGCGGACGTTCTGGACCGCTTCCGGCAGGGGTTGCGGGCCGACATGCCCGGACGCGTCGATTCCATTGCGGAGCATCCGGCGGAATCGCCGCAATCACGGGAGGCGCCGGATGACTTCCGCATCGTCCGCTGATCCCCGGCTCGCCGCCCGCCTGGAGGCGCAGATCCGGAACGTGCCCGACTTCCCCAGTCCGGGGGTTCTCTTTCGGGATATCACTCCCCTGCTTCGGGACGCCGCATCCTTCGCCGAGGCCGTCGAAGCCATGGCCGCACCGTTCGAAGACGCCGGGATCGATGCCGTAGCCGGCATCGAGAGCCGCGGTTTCCTGTTCGGCCCGGAAATCGCGTTGCGGCTCCGGGCCGGCTTCGTGCCACTCCGTAAACCGGGCAAGCTCCCGGTAGCCAGCATCGCCGAGGACTACGAACTCGAGTACGGCACGGCGACTCTCGAAATACACGCCGATGCGCTCCAGACCGCGCAGCGAGTTCTGATCGCGGATGACGTGATCGCCACCGGCGGAACCGCGCACGCCGCGTTCCGTCTCTGCCGCCGGCTCGGCGCGGAGGTGGTGGGTTTCTCTTTCCTGCTCGCGCTCCTGCCTCTGGGCGGACTGGCGCGGCTGGAAAGCCTCGGCCCACCGGTGCGAACCGTGCTGGAGTATTCGTAGCGATCCCGCTTTCGGATTCCGGCCGTTTGGTTGGCCCGCGGGGTACGATTCCCCCGGGCGTCGTCCGGCAGTCCGATGCGCCTGTAGCTCAGGTGGATAGAGCGACGGATTCCTAATCCGTAGGTCGCAGGTTCGAGTCCTGCCAGGCGTACGCCGCCAGGCACACCCTCCTGGAGCACGAATGAGTGAGCAAGTTCGCATGACCCTCCGGCTGGCGCTGACAGCGCTGCTCGCGTTCGGCGCGGCTGCCCACGCCCAGGCGCCACCGGTAGCCGAGGATCTGCGCAGTCCCAGGACGACGCTCGACACCTTCCTCGGCGGCCAGTTGCAGGACGAGATCTCCTGGGACTCGGTCACTGCCACGCTCGATTTCGACCCGGGCGTCGCCGCCGACGAACGCCAACTCACAGCAACCCAACTCAAGTCGGTGCTCGACGGACGGGGGCTTTTCGTCCGCATGGACGTGGTGCCCGCCGATCCGGAGTACGTGGACCCCGACACCCGCGAGGCGGCGTTCACTCCTTTTCCGATCCGGCTCCCCGAGTTCCAGGTCCGCCGCGGCGCCGACCAGGCGTGGCGCATCGCGGCCCGGACCGTGCGTGCGGCGGAAGGTCTCTACGAAGACACCTTCTCGTGGTACGCCCGCAGCCTCCTCGATCTGCTTCCACCAGTGGTCGAGCGCTCGTTTCTCGGTTTCACGCTCTGGCAACTCATTGGCCTGGCAATCCTGGCGGGAATCGCCTGGGGGGCGCAGTGGCTCCTGAAGATCTTCTTCCAGGGCTTTCTCGTCCGTTTTGCCCGCGACCGCGCCGGTTGGGCCGCCGAGGACCTGTCGGCGGCGGCGCTACCGGCGTCCTGGCTCGCCTCCGTGTGGGTCTTTCGACGCTTCCTCGCGGATCTGCGGTTCCCGGTGCTCGTGAACCAGGTTCTGACGGTACTGCTCGACCTCACTCTGGCGGCCATCGCGGTCTGGTTCGCCTATCGGGCCATCGATGCGCTCTGCACCAAGCTCGAGGCGATCACCGCCAAGACCGAAACCAAGGTGGACGACCACCTGGTGCCGCTCGCCCGCACGGCTCTCCGCGTTGGCTCGGTGATCGTGGCCTTCTTGCTCATCGCCCAGAGCCAGGGCTACTCGATCACCACCCTGGTCGCGGGACTCGGCCTCGGCGGTCTGGCGATTGCGCTCGCGGCCCAGGACACCCTCGCCAACGTCATGGGCTCACTCGCCATCGTCGCTGATCGCCCGTTCCAGGTCGGGGACTGGGTGCTCGTGGACGGTTACGAAGGAACGGTCGAGCGCGTCGGACTTCGCTCCACCCGGGTCCGCACCTTTTACGACTCCGTGGTCAGCGTCCCGAACAGCAAGGTCGTCAACTCGATCGTGGACAACATGGGCCAGCGCAAGTTCCGGCGGATGAAACACATGCTGGCGCTCCGCTACGACACCGACCCCGACCGGATCCAAGCCTTTGTGGACGGCGTGCGGGGCCTGATCCTGAAGAATCCGGCGATGCGCCACGACTACTTCGAGATCCACCTGAACCGTTTCGCGGACTCTTCGGTCGATGTGCTCGTCTACTGCTTCTTCAGAGTTCCCAACTGGCATGAGGAACTGAGCGAGCGGCACAACTTCCTGCTCTCGATCCTGCGTCTGGCCAAGGAAATCGGCGTCGACTTCGCCTTCCCGACCCGGACACTGGCGCTCGAACACCCCCCGGGTGACGGGGACTCTTTCCCTGCGGACCCGGCCGGCCGATAACGGCTCTCAGCCGCCCGGTTGCCATGAGCGGCAGGCAGCGACTCGCGCGTTTCGCCGTCGCGGCGGTTCTCGGTTGGGTGGCCCTGACGGTCCTGCTCGTGCTGCCGTGGCGCTGGATTCCGCTCCCGACCACGGCCTTCATGCTCCGGGAGCGCATCGTTAGCGAACAGCCCATTCACTACCAGTGGGTGCCGTGGGACCGCATCTCGGCGCACCTGCCCATCGCGGCGGTAGCGGCCGAGGACCAGAAGTTCCCCGAACACTTCGGGTTCGATCTTGATGAGATCGGCAAGGCGCTGGAGCGGAACCGGCGCGGTGGGCGCCTCCGGGGGGCGAGCACGATCTCGCAACAGGTAGCCAAGAACCTCTACCTCTGGCCGGGTCAGAGCCTCGTCCGGAAGGGCCTCGAGGCGTACTTCACGGTCGCGATCGAGGTCCTGTGGCCCAAGCGCCGCATCCTGGAGGTCTATCTGAATGTCGCCGAGTTCGGCCCCGGCATCTTCGGCGCCTTGGCGGCGAGCCGTCACGCCTTCCTTCGCGAACCGGACGATCTGACTTCGCGCCAGGCCGCGACGCTGATCGCGGTCCTGCCGAGTCCCAAGCGCATGTCGGCGGCGAACCCCTCGGAGTACGTGATTCGCCGGACCGGCGAGATCCAGGATGCCGTAGCGCAGCTCGGCGGAGCCGCCTACCTCCGCGGTCTCTGAACCGGGTAGGGCGACCGCATCCCGAAATTACCGGATCGACACCGAGCCCGTTGCCGGGTCGAAGGTAATGGCTACCAGCCGGAGCGTCCCAGGGTTCCGAAGGGCGCGCCGCGAAAACACCGGCAGATTCACGCCCTGTGGTCGCCGAGCGGACCAGGTCACCAGTGCATCGACTCTGAGCTGTGCCGCCTCCGCGCCAAGCCGATTGCAAAACGTGTAGTCGCTCTTGTGAATCAGGTGGGGCCACGTCCTGATCTGCGGTCGAAGGTCCTTTTCGTCGCCTTCGAACGTGCAACGGAACAACCACTGGTAGACGGTTCTCGGTTGTGGCGGGCTCCCCATGAACGTGGGCGCCCAATGCCTCACCTCCGCTTCGGCAGTTTCTGAATCCAACGAACTGTAGAAGACAGGAAACGACCCGTCGGAAAACCGAGTCGGTTTGCGTTTGCGCTTGGGTCGAAAGGGAGTGTCCAGCAATTCCCGTTCGTTGACTGCGTACCCAAATGCGGCCAAGTCAGTCGCTATATCGTCACCGGCCGTTGCGTCAAGTTGAAGCTCGGCAAGAACCTCCTCCATCGGGCGATCGCGCGCCAAGCGGTACACCTGCCTACTGCAGCTTCGAGACCGGATCCTGCGAAGCACGCCTAGACACCCGCGGCCGTATCAACATAGTCCCTCACCAGCAGCAGGTCTTCCATGGATCCGCCGAGCAACAATTCCATCGGCGCTCTCCCATCGAGCCAGGAATGGGCTTCCCTCAGCCAGGCATTCTCAGTGTCCGGGTCACGCAACCACGCGGACAGGGTCTTCCGAATCCAGAACAGGTGGGCGATCCGTTCCCGCACATCGCGTCCATGGAACGGTGCTCTCCCCGCGAGGGCCGAGGCAACATAGCCGACTTCTTCCGGACCAAAGCCCAGGAGCCGCACCGCGTCAGTCTCTTTGAGACGCCAAAACTCCAACAATCTCGGCACGAACTGAATCGGACCAGGTCGCCTCCCGAGTTCCGGGCTGCGGAACACATTCGGAACGAGAGTCGCGCCCGGGCTTCCAAGCATGCCGGTGAGATCGAGTACCGCGGAGGCAGGCTGCGTCACATCACCGGTCTGCGCCTGGTTCAATCGAATTTGGTCGATCCCCAAGCCCTCGGGAAGCGAGATCTCTGCACCGCCGCGGACGCCGTAGTGCAACCAATAGTGGAATCCCGTATCTCCCTCGATACCTGGGCTTCCGCGTAACCCGGGCATCAGGCTCCACCTCTGCCCGGAAGGACTGGCACGAAGAGGAGCGATCCTCCGGCGCCTTTCCCGGCGTCGCCTCCGTTGGCGAACCCCTTGCCGCCCCCGCCACCACCACCACCTACGCCGATCTCTGTTTCGAAAACATCGCCCATGGACAGGTCGGTGAACTCCACAATGCGGCTTTCTCCGGCAAAGCCCCTGCCGCCGCGCCCGCCATTGGAGACGATGCGCCCGGGACCCGGAGGGGCTATAGCGCCGTGGCCACCAGCACCGCCGTCGCCATGCTGACAGCCGCGACCATCCTTCCCATGCACGGGCTCGTCATTCGCCAAGCCTCCTCCACCGCCACCATCACCGCCGTTACCTCCGCCGGCGGTATAGGTATCACCCCGGAACCGCACCGTCGTAGCGCCTCCTCCAGCGCCCCCACCACCTCCACCTGCGGTGTAAATGTGCAGGTCCTCCATACAAAAGGCGCCGCCACCCCCTCCTCCTCCTCCGGCGGCTCCCGCAATGACAAGCAGCCCGTAACGCGTAGACCAAGGCCACTCGAAAGTCCCGGACGTGACGACCTTTGCCGACGTCCCTGCGAGTACTGACATCGCTTGTGTGACCCGAAGGATAACGGTCCCTTCGTCCCAACGTCCCGACAGGCTCCCCAGCCCCTCGCCCTCAGCGGAACTCCGGCACGAACGGCAGCAGCGCCATGCGCGTGCCCTCGAGCGCCGCGTCGAGCAGCGGCAGGCGTTCCCGCAGGCCGCCCGCACGGAACTCGGCTTCGATCGCCTCCGCGAGCGTCGGCGGCTCCGGCAGCGAGACCCATTCGATGGTCGCCTCGTCCGGGAAGCCGGCCTCGGACGCCGCCAACCGGACCGCATCCTCGATGCCGCCCGCCTGGTCCACGAGGCCGGCCGCCAGCGCCTGCCCGCCGGTGAAGACCCGTCCCTGCCCGATCGCATCCACCTCGGTGGCCGTCATGTTCCGGGCCGCGGCCACCCGCTCCAGGAAGACTCCGTAGATCTCGGCGGCGCCTTCGCGGAGCCGCTCGAGATCCTGCTCGTCGAGTGGCCGCGAGGGACTCAGCCAGTTCGGCCGTCCCCCGGCCGTGACCAGGTCCGCCGCGATCCCGATCTTGTCGAGCAACTCTCCGATGTTGAACTTGCCGACATAGACCCCGATGGAACCCGTGATGGAAAGCGGTTCCGCCACCACCCGGCGCGCCGCCGTCGAGACCCAGTAGCCGCCGGATGCCGCCACATCGCCGAAAGACGCAACCAGCGGCTTGACGGCGCGGACCCGCTCGGCGGCCCTCCAGATCGTGTCCGAGGCGGAATCGCTCCCACCGGGACTCGAAACGCGCAACACCACCGCATCCACGGACGCTTCCTCCTCCGCCCAGGCGAGCGCCTCCGCGACCGTGTTGGCGCCGGCCACTGGCCCCGCGGACAGGTCCTCCCGGCTTTTTCCCGGCAGGATCGCGCCGTCCACATGAACGACCGCGACGCGCACCTCCGCGGGCGGAGCGCCCCGGCGGAGCGAGTTGACGTAGTCGCCGATATCCACCAACTCTTCATCCCCGACGTCTTCCTCGATCTCGTCCAGGTAGCTCAGAGCATCCACCAGTCCCTCTTCCAGCGCGCGGCTGGCGGTGTAGGGGCCGTCCGAGAGCAGCCGGTCCGCATCGCCCTGGGTCAGTCCGCGGCTTTCCGCGACCGCCTCGGCAGCCCCGGACCGGAACTCCTCGCCGAGCGACTCCAGTTGGTCCCGGTGCTCGGGACTCATGCCCGAGGCGGTGAAGGCTTCCGGCGCGGTCTTGTAGGGACCGATCGCCTCGAACTGCGCCTCGATCCCCAGTTTCTCGAAGAGCCCGGCGAAGAACATCACCTCCATCGAGATCCCGTAGAGGCCCAACTGCCCCCGCGGATGCATATGGATCCGGTCGGCGGCGCTTGCCAGGTAGTAGTCCATGAGGCCCGCGTATTCGAGCGACGCGGTCACCCGTTTCCCCGCCTCTCGAAACCGGAGGACCCCGTCGCGCAGTTCGCGCGCCCGCGCCCACCCGAGGCGGGTCCGCGCGACGCGAAGGTGCAGGCCGGCAATGCGCGGATCGGAAGCGGCGCCGGAGATGCCCTGGACCAGGTCACTGAAACTCGGCCCGGCGTCGGCGAAGAGGAACGGGGCGTACTGCAGCGTCTCCGGGTACTCCCCTTCCGTTCCGACCAGCAGGATGCTTCCCTCGGGCACGGTCGGCCCTTCGCCGATGAACAGGAGGGCAGCCAACCCCACGAATCCCAGGACGAGGACCGCGGCGAGCACCAGCATCGCCGTGAGCAGACACCCCGAGCCACTGCGCCGGCGCGGTCCCGGCGGCGGGGGCGGCGGCGCCATGCCGCCGGTGGTCATCTCGGACACGCTTTCAGACTCCAATGGTCCCGGCTCCCCGGGTTGGGCCGCCGGGCGGCGAACCGAAGGAGGAGGTCAGCGCGACGTATCAGGGAGTCGCTCTTTCCGGGTCTCGGCGAGATCCCGAAAGGCGGAGGCGGGATACTCCTCGACGATCCTCTCGTAGAGCGCGACCGCCGCTTCCGGCCTCCCCTGTTCCTCCTCGAGCATTCCAAGCTCGAAGAGAACCGGATCGAGCGGCAGATCACCGCTCCCGTCGAGCAGACTCCGGTAGGCGAGAGCGGCCTCCTCCCCCTTGCCGGAGGTTCGTTGGACGCCGGCCAGGCTGAGGGTGGCGAGTTCCGCCAACAGGTCGTTCCGGCCCCGAACCTGCTCGAAGCTCGCCGCGGCCACTTCGTAGTCCCCCAGGGCGCGTTGGCAAACCCCGGTGTAGTAGCGGGCGGTTCTGCCTTCGAGCGAGTTGCCCTCACTCTCCGCCAGGCGCTCCAGCTCGGAAAGCGAAGCCTCGCAGGGCCCGCGCTGGGCTTCCGGTCCCCCGGTCACCTGTTGAATTTCGGAGGTGAGAACACCGAGCCGGGTCCGCGCCGCCTCCTTGCGGTTCCCGCGGTTCACCAGGAAAGCCCCGAGCAGCAGCGCAACCCCGACCGTTGCCGCGATGATGGTGACCAGGGAGCGCCGGTTCTGCTGCGCCCAATCCACTGCCCGCTCGACCCGCAGGATGAGGGCGTCGGTCTCGAGCTTGTGTCGTTCTTCGCTGCGCATGAAGGGGTGTGGGAAGGGCGGATTCTAGCCGGGGGGCGCGCCCCGGGAGAGCCCCCGTGCTCCGAGGGCCGGAAGCAGGGCCTCCGCTACCGGTCGGCGTCCCGGTCCAACCGCCTTTCGATCCGGAGCAGGACGTCTCGGATTTCGGTGAGCAACCTGCCCGATTCCGCTCCCCCCCGGTCCACCGACACACCTGCCACCGGAGAAACGGAGGGCGTCGCTCCCGCCATTCGCTCGCGCTGGGCCAGGACGGCCGCGCGGAAGTCCTCGGTCCCTTCGATGCCAACCAGCTTGATCAGGCTCCCTTGATCGGACTGGCCGGCTGTTTCCACGGACAGGGCCCGCAGGCCGAGGTGGCGCATGATCGGCCCGTGGGACATCCCCAGGTCCGTGATCTTGTCCAGCGGAACCGTCTTTTCCTGCCGAATCAGGACGCCGCGCGCCACGTGGAGGTTCTTCTCGGTCAATACGCAGCGAAGCCGCGCCAGATAGCGGCCGGTCATGGCATTGCCAATGGGAAACCAGAGGAGCAGGAGCGGGATACCGACCAGGCTGACGGTCAGGACCAGCGCCCCCGACAGCAACCAGTAGGTGCGCACTCTCGGGTTGAAAGTGGCTTCCCGGAGGATCGGCTCGCCGCCCGTGTGCAGCGCCGGATCAGCGGCCACGACATCTCCAATTTGTGACTCGGTGGTCAAGGTTGCCTCCGCGGTTGCGTGTCGCCTGGGCACGCAACCTCAACATTCTGACAGGTCTTTGGGCTGGCCGAGGGTCTGCTGCCCCGTCGCGCCGCGGTCCCGCGCGAAGCCGGTCCGTCGTAGGAGCCTGTCCCGTAGGACGATTTCCGAACGTCATGGTGGGAAAACACAGTCGTTCTCAGTCGCAAACGAACCCCTCGGTGGTCGATTATTGCCTTCATAGTGAGTGTTTCCGCATCTGAGTGGAACTTCTGTTCTCCTATTTTTTCTACGGGACAGACTCCTAGCAGCCTGTGGTGAAACCCGCGCGAGCGCCGAGACGGGGCGAGGCGCCCGGCTGACGAGGCGGGTGAGGCCGGAATACCCGGTGTATTTCGGCCGAAACGCAACGATGAGCGCCGCATCGCGCCAGTTCTCCCGGTGGGGGGCGGTTCAGCCGGGATGGATCGCACGTCGAACGCCGCGCGGGTTTTGCCACAGGCTGCTAAACCCGCACGACGCCACGGAGGCGGGCGCCGTCCGGAATGCGCGAGGGACGATCGCGGCGGCCCAGTACGGTCACCTCTCCCTCGCAGGCGACCTGCCGGCCGAACCGGACGTCGCCGCTGACCTGAAACCGGTCGCAGGCCAGCAACGACGGCGGCCCGTGGGGGAAGCGTGCTTCGAGATCGCTGATGAAGCGATAGCGCTCCTTGTCGAGGGCCACCGGAGGCGGCTGGCGCGCGGGCTCCACCAGTCCGTTCTCGTCGATCGCGTAGATGTCGGAACGCAGGACGAGAAGGTTCTCGGTGGTCTTCACCGGCGCGAACCGCCGTCGCGGCACCTCCACCGCTCGCGCCCCTTCGAAGACTTCAAGCGCGGTGCCGGCAGCCTGCTCCAGGTGGAACACCGGCTCGGATGCCGGGTCCCGCGGGTCGGCCGTCTTCGGATTGGCAATCGTCGGGAGCGGAAGAAAACCCCTTCCCCGCTCCAGCGCCTCGTGAAGGGCCTCGAGCCGTACCCAGAGGTTGTTGGCGTTGAAGTAGCGGTACCGCTTGTGGTCCCGGAAGGCCTCCCGGTCCCCGGGCGCGCACTGCGCGGTCTCCCGCAGGATGAGACGTCCGTCAGTGCGCCGGAGCGCCAGGTGGCCTCCCTTCCAGTCCTCGGGCGTGCGCCGGACGACTTCCATGAGAAACGGCGCCCCGGACCGGATGAAGTAGGAGAGGAGCGCCGGGTCGGGACAACCTCCGACGTTGTCCACATTGGAGACGAAGGCGTACCGAAAGCCCGCTTCCAGAAGACTGGCCAGGACCCCGCTGGTGCCGAGGGCGGTGTACACGTCACCGTGTCCCGGCGGGCACCACTCGAGATCGGGCCGGTCGGGTACGGAAACCGGACAAAAGTCGTGCTGGCGCAGCTTGGGCGCCTCGTGCTGGAGGAAGCTCTGTATGTCCTCGTCCCCAAGCGTCGCCCGGACCGGCGCGTCGGTCGCGAAGCTGTTCATGAGGACGGACTTCACGCCCGCGGAGTCGGCCTGCTTCAACGCTATGTCGAGAAAGGTCATGCCTTCCGTGGCATAGAGGAGGGCCTTCGGGGCCCGCATTCCCATGGTGGTCCCGAGTCCGCCGTTCAGGGTGATGGACACGGTACGGGCCCGCTCCTCCACCGAAGCGGCCTCGCCGGACCCGGAGAATGCGGAGAGGTCCCGAACCGGCGCGAGAGCCGCCTCGGAAAGGTGACGGGGACCGCGCGAAGCCACCGCGACCGAGCGCAGGAAACCGCGACGAAAGGCGGCCGGCATCTTGCGGCGGCGAAGCACCGCCTCGATTCCGGGCGCCGGGTCCGCGGACATGCGTTAACTCTCCACCGGTCGCCGACTGCGCCAGACGATCGCCGCCAATGGCAACAGGGTCGCGAAAACCGTCCAGCCGAGCGGCTGGCGAAGCATCCCAACCGCGATCGCCAGCAGGAATCCCACCCCCCAGACAAGCCGGGCCGGTCCGTACCAGCGGGCATGCCGGGTGGTGAGGAGAAAGTCGGTCGGAGGTACCGCGAGCGCGATGGCGCTGGTCCGAAACTCGGGCAACGGGCTCAGCACGAGCACCGCCGTCGCCACCGCTCCCACCAAGGTCATCAGGGTTGCGGCGGAGACAACTCCGCTACGCCGGACTCCGGAATTCCCCGGGAAGAGAATCGCGAGCGCGAGGAGCCCGGCAATGCCGAAGATCCAGGGAAGATAGGGCCGGCTTCCCGGGTCGGGCGGCAGGAGATCCCCGTAGCCTCCGGTGTGCAGTCTTCGGGGCGGCGCTCCGAAGGCCTGTTCCACCCCGTAACGGAGCGCGCCCGGCAGGAACATCGCGTCGAACGAAGAGATGGGCTCGTCGGCAACCGACCCCACCCCGACATCGGACAGCCAGAGCAGGAAGGGGTCCTCGGAAAGCCCGCGGCGGATGTGCCCCCGAAAAGTGGGTTCCTTCCCGGGTGTCTCGAACGGAAGCGGCAGCGGGATGGGACCCCGCAGCCTTCCCGACGACACCTCGTCAAGGTAGTCCCGGATGCGGCTCGTGCAGTTGTCGTTGAAGTGGTTGTAGATGTACTCGCTCTGTCCCGGGACGAGGTCCTGAGCGATCCGCCCAAGGAGGGCATCCCGCACCTCCGGGGAGAGATGGAGATCCTGGCGGAAGACGCTTCGGTCATCGCGCGAATACACCCCCACCATGTCCTCGTACGCCGATACCCCCAGCCAGAAGACCGCCTCCCCGCGCAAGACCTCCCTGACGAGCCCCGCGGGGCGCGAAAAATCGGTCACCCCGTAGTTCAGGCACTGGTCCCCGACACAAAGCGCCGCATGTCCCCATTTCCGGAAGACCACCGAATGGTCGGGGCCCATCGTCAACAGGAAGATGGATGGAGCATCCGGGTCTTCGGGCGAGGACTCCTGCCCCTGGGCCATCGCCACCGGCGCCCTGACCAGGGACCCGGCCAGCAACAGCAAAAGGAAACGGGCCAAGACGACGGGGAATTCTAGTGACCGCAGCGCCGCTCTCTATACTGAAAACCGTGCGCATCCAACCCGGACGGAGAAAACCGGGAGTCCCTCTCCCTCCGGACCCGAAGGATCGCGATGCAGCGGCGCCCGCGACTCCGGTGAACGGAGAGGCACTGATCTTCTGGGATCCGAAGCGTCCCGGGAGAAAGCGCGACGCGATCGACACGGACCAGATCACCCCTTCCGCCGACTGCGTTTCCGAGAGTCTCGACGCGCTCGACGCGCGCTGGAAAGCGGGCGCGTTTCGCCACCTCATGCCCGATTTCGCGGCCCGGGTGCAGGCCGGCCAGAACTTCCTGATCGCCGGCGACCGGTTCGGCATTGGTTCCTCGCGGGAAATGAGCCCGGCGGGGCTCCTCGGAATCGCCCGGGATGCCGGGACGACCCTGGTGCTCGTGCTCGGCGCCGGCGTCGGCGACATCTTCCGCCGCAATGCCCTGAACCTCGGTCTCGAGGTGCTCGAGTGCCCTACGGCGGCCGGGGACGCCGAGGACGGACACCGGTTCACCTTCGACCCGGCGACACGGAGGCTCGCAAACGACTCGCTCGGCCGGTCCTACGCCCCGAAACCCCTCACCGCACGGGAAGCCGAACTCAGGGAATCGGGCGGAATCCTGTCGGCGGGACGTCGCGAATTCCTTGCATCCGTCGGGACGGAACCGCTGATCGACTGGCCCGAGCCAAAGGAAGCGCGGCGGCTCACCGCGACCGAACAGATTCTCTGGGCTCATCGAGTCGATCGCCGGGTTCCGGTCGCGGCAGGGGAGAGCATCCTGGTGGCGGCGGATCTCCTGCCCGCTTCCGACGGCACCGCGCCGTTCGCAATCCACACCTTCCGGGAGATCACCGGAGGCGCCATCCACCCCCGGCAGGCCGCCATCGCGAACGATCATTTCGTCTTCACCGGACGCCAGGCCGATGAACGGCAGACCGAAATCAGCCGGCAATTCGCCGAAGCCGAGGGTCTCCGGGCCCCCTGGTTCGCTACCCCGGGAGACGGCATCTTTCACTTCTACTTTCCCGAACAGGGACTCGTGATGCCGGGCGCAGTCATTCCGGGCGCCGACAGCCACTCTCGCGCCTACGGCGCCTACGGGGCGCTCGGCGTGGGCATCGGATCCAGCGCGCTCGGTTTCGGCTGGGCCACCGGCAGCGTCCTGCTGACCCCGGCGCCCGCCCGCCGCGTGGTGCTGCGGGGCGAGATCCCTCCCTGGTCATCGGGCAAGGACATCGTGCTGGCGCTCATCGCGCGGTGGAACGGAGCCGCCGCCGGCGCCTCAGTGGAATTCATCGATGAGCGCGGCCTCCTCCCGATCGCATGGCGCAACACCATTTGCAACATGATGGCCGAGGCGGAAGCCTGGAACGGGCTTTTTCCCTTCGACGAGGTCACCTCGGAGTTCTACGAGAGCCGCGGAAACCACGACCTCCCCTACCCTCCCCTCACGTCCGGTCCAGCCGCCGAGTTCGCCGCCGAGGAAATCTTCGATCTCGCGAGCGTCGAACCGCTGGTGGCACTGCCGTCCGCGCCCGGCAACGCCCACCCCGCAACCGAGTTGGCAGCGGACCGCCTCGGTTTCGAACGCGCCTATATCGGCTCCTGCACGAACGGCAGCTACGACGACCTCCTGTCCGCCGCCCAGGTGGTGCGGGCGGCCCGCGAGCGCGGACACCACCGGACCAGGGAGAAGTTCGTCATCTTCCCGGGCTCCGGCGGGGTCCGCCGGCAGATCGAGAAGGCCGAGCCGCGGCTTGGGGGCGAACCGGTCGCCTCGGTCCTGCGCTCGGTGGGCGGGGAAATCCGCCGGTCGTGGTGCGGCCCCTGTTTCGGTCAGGGCGAGGACGCCCTGCTCCCGGGGATGCGCGCGATCACCTCGTTCAACCGCAATTGGGAAAACCGGATGGGCCGCGGCGGCCAGGGATACCTGGCGAGCCCGGCAGTGGTGGCCGCTTCCGCGCTTCTCGGATACATCGCGCCTCCCTCGGAACTCGGCCTCCGCTGGGATCCGGAGCGGTTCGGCGGATGATCCGTCTCGGGGAGGCCCGCCCGCCGCTTCCGCTGGACCGGTTGCTGGTCGACCGGGCGCCGGGCCCGGAGGCGCTGCCCTTCGACGTGGCCATCGTCGGGGGCGGGCCTGCCGGATTGGCTGCCGCGATCCGGCTGGCCCGGACGGCGAAAGCGGCCGGGGAAGAACTCGCCATCTGCGTCTTCGAAAAGGCGGCGGAGCTCGGGGGGCATTGCCTTTCGGGAGCGGTGGTCAATCCGGTCGCATTCCGGGAGCTCTTCCCGGAAATGGATGACGACGCGTTTCCATTTCGCACCCGGGTGGACCGGGAAAGCGTTCATTTCCTCACGCCGCGCCGTGGGATCCGGCTGCCGGCCCCTCCCACGATGCGAAACCACGGTTTCTTCACGGGGTCGCTCTCGGAAATGGCGCGGTGGCTGGGCGAACAGGCGGAAGCCGTCGGCGTGGAGGTGTTCCCGGGGTTCGCCATCGGCTCGCTCCTCATGAAGGAGGGGCGCGTGCTCGGACTCGAGACCGTGCCGGCCGGGCGCCGGCGGGACGGCTCTCCCGGGCCGGGCTTCGAACCGGCGACCGAAGTGGCGGCTCGTGTTGTGATCCTCGCCGAAGGCGCCCGCGGTCCGCTGGGGCAGGCCTGGCGCGCCCGTCTCGGCATTTCCGCGCCCAATCCCCCGATCTTCGCGCTCGGTGTGAAAGAGCTCTGGAAGTCCGACAACCCGGCCGACCGGGTGGTGCACACAATGGGCTACCCGCTTCCCCGTTCCGCGTTCGGCGGCGGTTTCCTCTATCCGATGGGCGAGAACCTCTCCGCGCTGGGAATGGTGGTCGGCCTCGACGCGCCCACCGAGGCACTCGATGCCCACCGGGCGCTCCAGCTACTGAAGGCCCACCCCCTGATCCAGCCGCACCTCGAAGGCGGGGAATGCCTCGAATGGGGCGCGCGGCTGATACCGGAAGGCGGCATCGGATCCCTGCCGGAGCGGCTGTCGGGCGAGGGCCTCCTCCTGGTCGGAGATACCGCGGGCTTCGTGGATGTCCCGTCGCTCAAGGGCATCCACTACGCCATGCTCTCCGGAATCCTGGCCGCCGATGCCGCGGTCGCGCACCTGCGGGCGCGGGTACCGCTGTCGCTCTACGACGCGGCGCTACAGGACAGCGAAATCCTTGCCGACCTGAAGCGCAACCGGAACATGCGGCCATCGTTCCAGCGCGGCTTCTACCACGGGACGCTTGTTTCGGCGCTCGCCACCCTTACCGCCGGGGCGCTTCCGACGGGCACCCTGGCGGTCGAGGACGACGTCGCCCGACCCCGGGAAGCGCCGGAACCCGTTCCTCCGCCACCGTTCTCGAAGCTCGACGGGGTGTTCCGGTCCGGCAACAACACGCGGGACGACATCCCGTCCCACCTGATCGTCCCCGAAGAGGTTCCGCCGGAGACCCGGGCGCTCTGGGAACGGATGTGCCCGGCGGGTGTGTATGAGTCCCGCGACGACGGACTGACGGTCAACCCCTCCAACTGTGTGGACTGCCGCGCCGCCGATGTCTTCGGCCCTCGCTGGACGCCGCGCGAAGGCGGCGTGGGAACCCGCTGGCGCCGGATGTGACCAGCGGCGGCGAACAGGGTGACGCCGCGCTTCGGTCACCCTGCCCTCGGGCTGCTGCTCAACCGTCTCGCGAGAGGTAGTCGAGCAGATCGATCGGGGTAAGCAAGCCGACGGCCTCCCCCCCCTCTGTCACCACCGTAATCCGGCCCCCCGCAAACACCTGGGCCAACTCCTCGAGAGCGCTCGACGCGTCGAGGGAGGCGATCTTGTCGGTCTTGACGAAGGCGCGGATCGGATCGCTCCGCCCGACCCCTCCGGAAAAATGACCCTCCAGCAGGGAGGCCTCCGTGACAACCCCGATGAAGCCCGACTCGTCGCGCACCGGGAGCTGGGACACGTCGTGCTTCCGCATCAGCGCCACGGCGTCGCGAACACCCGCGGTGTGGGACACGCTCACGATCTCCTGCCCGCCCTTCGCGGCCAGCACGTCGCCCACCGTCTCGCCTTCGCGGGGAGCCTCGAGGAACCCGTTCTGGCGCATCCAGTCGTCGCTGAAGATCTTGGAGAGGTACCGGGCTCCGGAATCGGGGGCGAGCACCACTACGAGCGCGCCGGGAGGGACGCGGGAGGCCGCTTCGAGCGCCGCGACCATCGCCGTACCCGTGGAGCCGCCCACGAAGAGCCCCTCTTCCCGCGCCAGCCGGCGCGTCATGAGGAACGAGTCGCGATCGGTGACCTGAATCACCTCGTCCACGACACCGAAATCGATGGTGGAGGGAATGAAGTCCTCGCCGATGCCTTCTACCTTGTAGGAGCGCGCCTCGCCGATGTTGCCGGTACGGAAGTACTCGTCGTAGAGCGAACCCACCGGATCGGCCCCCACGACCCGGATCTCGGATCTGCGCTCCTTCAGGTAGCGCCCCGTTCCCGTGATCGTGCCTCCCGTACCGAGGCCGCAGACCAGAGTGTGCATCTCCGGCCCCACCTGATCCCATAGTTCCGGGCCGGTCGAGTGGTAGTGGGTCTGGGGGTTCACGGGGTTGTGGTACTGGTTCGCGTGGAGGGCTCCTTCCGTCTCCTCGACGAGGCGCTTGGCCACGCTGTAGTAGCTGCGCGGATCCTCGGGCTCCACGGCGGTCGGCGTTACGACCACCTCCGCGCCAAGCGCCCGGAGCGCCCGGATCTTCTCGTCACTCATCTTGTCCGGCATCACGAAGATGGAGCGGTAGCCCTTCACCGCGGCAACCAGCGCCAGACCCATTCCGGTGTTTCCCGAAGTCCCTTCGATGATGGTCCCGCCGGGCTTCAGGGCGCCCCGGCGCTCGGCGTCCTCGACCATGGTGAGTGCGATCCGGTCCTTGACCGAACCGCCAGGATTGAAGGATTCCATCTTGACCGCGATGCGGCCGGGGAGACCCTGGCCAATGCGCCGCAGCGCCACGAGCGGGGTGTCCCCAACCGTTTCGAGAATCGTCCCGGCGATGGCGGATTCAGAATTCACGCGCTTCTCCTTCGCAAGGCGGAAACGGTAACGCTTCGCCGGCGCCTCCTTCGGGCGCTCCTTGCGGACTCGCGGGGAGGCGCCTCATTCGGCGTCCAGCCAGTGCGGAGTCAATACCTCTCCCGCCAGCGCTCCGGTCGCCTCTCCATCCTCGATGGCGAATACGCCGCCGACCAGCGCGTGCACCATCCCCTCGGCGAGCGCGTGCGGGTTCTCGTAGGTAGCGGCATCACCGAATGCCTCGATGTCCACGACGAGCAGATCGGCGATGCGTCCCGGCGCGATTTGTCCCCGGTCGTGCATGCGGAACACCGCCGCCGGCAGACTCGTCATCCCGCGGACGGCTTCCGCGAGCGTGAGCACCCCCCGTTCCCGGACGTAACGCTTGATCCGCCGGGGGAACGCCCCGTAGAAGCGCGGATGCGGCTTCCCTTCCCCCGGCGGGACCAGACCGCCGTCCGAGGAACCCATCGTCCACTCACGCGACATGATGTGGGCGATGTCCTCCTCGGACATGTTGAACGACACGAGCCCGGCGCCGCCGGAGTCGAGCAGCCGGAGCGCGGCGTCAATCGGTTCGATCCCCCACTCCTCGGCCAGATCGCTCAGGTAGCGCCCTTCGAGCGCCGTGTCTGCCCGGTGGCGGGAGAGGAGCAGCGTCGCGGCGCCGCCTCGCCGTTCCAGGGCAACCAGCATGTCGGCGCGCAGACGCACCCTTTCGGTGGGATTGGCAAGCCGGGTCTCGAGCGGTGAGGGCATCCCGGGCATGGTCTCGCCGGCGAGCGCCCAGCGCGGAACGAGCGCCCCGACGATGCTCGTCCCCGACGCCTCGTAGGGGTACTGATCCGCGAACACCTCCACGCCCCGGGCGCGCGCGGCATCGATGGCGGCGGTGGCCTCCCGGCTCAGGCCCCACACCGGCGGCCCCAGCGCCTTGAAATGGGTCACCACCCCGCGGATTCCGTGCGTTTCGGCTACCTCGATGACTTCCTCGACGGCCGCGACCAGGCCGATGTTGTAGTCGCTCTCGTCGCGTATGTGACTGACGAAGGCCCCGTACGGAGCGATCTCGGTGGCGAGGCGCACTACCTCGTCGTTTTCCGCATAACTTCCCGGGGCGTAGTAAAGGCCGCCGGTCATTCCGAAGGCGCCGGCCTCCATCCCGGCGCGCACCAGCCCGGCCATGCGTTCCAGTTCCTCCTCGGTCGGGGGACGGTCCTCCATCCCGAGCACCTCGCGGCGGACAGCCCCGTGGCCGATCATCAGCGCCACGTGGACACCGGTCCCGCCCTCCCGGAAGCGGCGGCCCTGCTCCACCAGGTCCACCTCACCGCCCCCGTCGGGATTCACCATCACGGTCGTGATGCCCTGCCGGATTACCGGTTCTCCCTCACGGAGTTCGGGAGTGGCGAGCCCGGGGCCCGCATGCGAGTGCGGATCGATGAATCCGGGCATGACGGTGAGTCCCGAGATGTCCACCTCACGGGCGTCCGCCGGAACCTCGTCGGCCGGGATGACGCCGACGCGAGAGATCCGGTCGCCTACTACCAATACGTCGCCCCGGTACCAGGGATTCCCGGTCCCGTCGAGAATCCGGCCACCCCGAAAGACGACCGCCGGGCCCTCCTCGGCCGCCGGCGGCGGGCCGGTCGAACAGGCGGAGCCGGGGATCAGCCCGGCCAACAGGAGCACGCGGAATCGGTTGGTCAACTCGTTCACGGCGTCCATCCTACGAGAACCGCCCCATATACTGCCCGCAAATTTGAGCGTGCGAACGGCGGCGATCATCCCCGCACCTGGCGGCGGACCGGGACTTTCCCGGGTATTGGCGGCTCTCCCCCACGGCCATCTGCGGGAGATCGTGGTTGTCGGCGCCCCCGGCGCCGATGTCATCGAAACCGCACGGCACTACGGCGCGACCGCCATCGAGGAGGGTCGTCCCGGCTACGGACGGGCCTGCCTGACCGGGATGGTCCATCTTGCTCCCGAGCCTCCCGACGTCGTCGTGTTCCTGCGTGGCGACGGCGCCGACGACGCCGAGGAACTGCCGGCAGTGCTCTCGCCTCTCCTCTCTCCGGAAGTGGACTTCGTGGTGGGCTCGCGGCGGCGGGGGACGCCGGACCCGGGGGCGCATCCAGGACTGGCGCGCATCGGAAACTGGGTCGCAACGCGGCTCATGCTCCTCCTCTACGGCTACCGCTTCACGGACCTCGGGCCTTTCCGGGCCATCCGCTGGCAGGTACTGTCGGGGCTCGGGCTTTCGGACCCCGACTATGGCTGGCTCGCCGAAATGCAGGTGAATGCCGCCCGCGCCCGGGTTTCCTCGGTCGAGGTTCCGGTCTCCAGCCGCAGACCGATGGACGGAAGGGGCCGGGATGGGACTCTCACCGGTTCCCTCCTCGCGGGACTCAAGGTCCTGCTGACCATCCTGCGTCCGAGAACCGCGGGTTCTCGGCTGACCCGGGAATCGGAAGTTCCTCCGGAAGCCGGTTAACGCCATGTTTCGCCGAACCAAGATCATCGCCACTCTGGGCCCGGCGACGCGCTCCGCGGCCGCCGTGGAAGCGCTCGTGGACGCCGGAATGGATGCGGCCCGGCTCAACTGCGCCCACGAGACCGCCGGCAGCCTGCAGAGCCGGGTCCGCGCCGTCCGCCGCGCCGCCCGCAAGGCTGGCCGCGCGGTTGCCACGCTGGCCGATCTGGCGGGACCCAAGATGCGAGTCTGCGAGGTTCCCGCGGAGGGGGTCGAATTGAAGCCGGGAGCGCGCTTCGTGCTCACCTCCCGAAACGTAATGGGCAGCGCGGCTGCCGTCGCTACGACCTATCCCCAACTCGCCCGGGACGTACGTTCAGGGGACTTCATCCTCATCGACGACGGGCTCCTCAAGCTGCGGGTTCTGAAGACCGCTGACCGGGACGTAGAGACCGAAGTGGTGGTCGGGGGCGTCCTCCTGTCCCGGAAGGGCCTCAACCTGCCCGGCGTGCCGCTTTCCGGCCCCCAGCTCACCGTCAAGGACCGCGCTGATCTGCAGGCGGCGGTCGCGGCGGAAGTCGACTATCTCGCGGTGTCTTTCGTACAGCGGGCGCGGGACGTCGAGACCGTCCGGGGGTTGCTCGCGCGGCTCGATCGCGAGGACATACCGCTGATCGCCAAGATCGAGAGGCCCGAAGCGCTCGAGAATCTGGACGAGATTCTCCAGGTTTCGGACGGAGTGATGGTGGCCCGTGGCGATCTGGGTGTTGAGACCTCGGCCGAGCGGGTGCCGATCGTCCAGAAATGGGTCATTCGCCAGGCCAACTCGCGGGGCAAGATCGCGATCACCGCGACCCAGATGCTGGATTCCATGATCTCGCACCCGATGCCCACCCGCGCGGAGGCGTCCGATGTAGCGAACGCCATCCTCGACGGGAGCGACGCCGTGATGCTCTCCGGGGAAACGTCGGTGGGCGAATACCCGATCGAGGCGGTGCGCACCCTGGACCGGCTGGCCACCTACACCGAACAGCACGCCGACTTCGGTGAACTCCCTCACTACCAGGCGCTGATCGATCGGAGCCGCGTGGAACACGCAATCGCCGCCGCCGCCCGGGAAGCGGCCGCCACGATTGACGCCGCCTATATCGTCGCGTTCACGGATTCGGGAGCCACCGTGCGTCAGGTGAGCCGGATGCGGCCGCGCTGCGGGATCTTCGGTTTCACCACCTCGGACCACGTCTTCCGGCGGCTGGCGCTTCGCTGGGGCGTCCGTCCCATGCGGAACCGGCGTTTCCGGAACACCGACCAGATGCTCAGCCGGGCGCTCGACCAGCTCCGCTCAGAACGCTACGTAGCCTCCGGTGATCGCGTCGTCATCGTCTGCGGCACCCACCAACTCAGCGGCGCCACCAACATGATGAAGGTGGAGTCCTTCTAGCACTCCTATCCGGGAGGCCCGCCGGCCTCCAGTCCGACACCGACGGGGCGAGAGCTCGGAGCGCCGGCCTCCGGCCGGCATCGACCGCCGAGAGGCGGTCGAAACCGCACCCTCGAATGACCCCTACAGGAACCGCCGGACGGGAACGCCCTTCTCCGGTGATTGCTCCCCGGCTGGGAAAGCCGGCGCGCGCGGCGCCCCCGCCGGGAGATCCGCTGTGCCGCGCACATCGCAACTCTCGATGCTTCCGAAGCGCAGCTCCTTGCGCGCGAACCCCGTTGACACATCAAGGGGCGACAGGATCTGACCTGCCGGAGGTCTACCGTCCGCAGCATGAGAATCGCAACCTGGAACATCGACGACCTCAAAACGAGGCGGGACGAACTCCTGCGCTGGCTCCGTGAGAACCAGCCCGACATCATGGCCCTACAGGAGACCAAGACGGACGACCACGCATTTCGGGAGCGCTATGAGCCTGTCTTTGAGGCTGGGGATACGGCGCGGCCTTCCATGGACAGAGGAGCCAATGCGGCGTCGCGATCCTTTGCCGACAACCCTTGGCGGTAACGCAGAAAGACCTTCCCGGACAAGAGGACCCCGGCGCCCGGCTGCTGACCGTCCGAACAGCAGGATTGTCGTTCACCACGGTCCATGTGCCGATTGCGAGCGGCAAGGGTCAGTCGGGCGTCGACCGGAAGCTTGAGTGGCTCGACGCGCTCGGTGAGCACCTTCGCGAGCCGGCGCACAAAGACATGGCCACCTTGGTCTGTGGGGACTTCAACATCACTCCTGCGCCAATGGATGGTTGGCGGCACTGGCACGAACAGCGCGAAGACAAGTCGAAGCCCGGCTTCAGGGACGATGAACGCTCACGGATTCACTCGCTGCAGGGGGCGGGCTGGTTCGACTTGGTCCGCCACGCGAATCCTGCCCAGGAGATGTTCACATGGTGGCATTCGTGGAGCCTCTACGCCGAACACAAGGGCCTGCGCCTGGATCTGGCTTTCGGCAATCGGGCAGTTCTCGACCGTCTGCGATCTGCTCGTACCGACCGCACACCATTGGAGCGACGTCGCGGGAACAAGAGGCCTGATCACGCGCCGGTGATCGTGGATCTGGACTGACCGCCGCTGACTCCCGAGTCGTTGGGATTCCGCCGCTCGTTCCTACCAGAGCCGCTCGACGCCGTAGTCGTCGAACACGCCGTCTTTGCTGACCAGGGGCAGTTGCTCCACCAGCGACTGCGCCGCGAGCAGGCGGTCGAAGGGATCCTTGTGCTCCGGATGAGCGGGAAGGTCGTGGACAGCAAGGGTGTGCTCCAACTCCACCGGCAGGACTTGAAAGTCATTCGCGTCGAGTTCCGCAGTGATGCGAGTCCGGAAATCGTCCGCTATGGCAAGCCTGCCGATCCTGGATTTGATCGCGAGTTCCCAGATGTTGACGGCGCTCACATACACCTCACCACTGCCGGACACCGCTTGGCGCGCCTTCACCGAAAGGCGTTCGTACGGTCCGATCCACCACAGGAAAACATGTGTGTCGAGCAAACAGGTCACGACTCGAAGTGCTTCATGACGTCCGGCGGCAGCGGATCGTCAAAGTCCTCACGGATGGTGAGGAATTGTCGTGAAGTCCCTGGCACCCGTCTCACCGGCCGGCGAGCGGGAACAAGGCGGGCCACCGGCTTGCCCGCCTTGGCGATGACGATTTCCTCGCCGTTCTGGACCCGCGCGATGAGCTTCGAGAACTGGGTCTTGGCGGCGTGGATGTTGACTTGATCCATCGGTGGACTCCAGTGATGCCGGGTGTGTCCGTACCCCGGATCGCTGCGTTCATTATCGACTTAGTCTGGGACTAAGTCAAATAGTCCATTATTGACTCGGGAGCCTCCCGGCACGGTCCCGCCTGAAGGAAACACTCCTCACTCGGGTTGACGCGCAAGAGGTGGATTGCTAGCGTCCCTGCCTTCCGTAGCCGGGGCTTGGCGTCAGAATCGTCCAGTCATCGGAGCCAGCCGGGAACGGGCGATTAACTCAGCGGGAGAGTGCTACCTTCACACGGTAGAAGTCGCAGGTTCAAATCCTGCATCGCCCACCACCGCCGGGGGTGACGTGCTCCGGTGTCGCGTCAGTTGAGAAAACCGGCGAGGAACCGTCCCCACATGGGGGCGAGCGCCGCCTTGAGCACCACATCGGCGACTAACAGCCCGCCGGCCACGTAGAGCAGGCGCCGGCGGCCGGGTTGAAGCGGCGCCGTCACCTTTCCCAGGCGCCGAACCAGCGGTTCGGCGCAGACCACGCCAAGGATCACGAAGGCTGCCACCCGGCAGAGCGCCCAGGGGAACCAGGCCAGGGCCGCGGGGACTCCGCTTGACACGGCCGCGTAGGAAGCGACGAAAAAGTCCATGAAGTTGAGCATCACGGCGCCCATCAGGAGGCCGAGCGCCCCACCACTGACCAGGGCGAGCGGTACGAAGAGCACCAGGCGCTGGAGGTGGATCGGCAAGAAGAGACGGATGTCCCCTTCGGCGCCTTCTCCGGTCGCGAGCCAGGCCATCATTTCGTCGTTGTAGCTACCGCCCTGGAACACCGCGGCTTCGGCCGCTTCCGGCGCAACCGCCATCGCCAGGGGCCCGAAAAGAACGAGAGCGAGCGCCCATCCGAGCATGAGCCGGACCGCCTCCAAACGGCGCCCCTCCCCCAGATACCGCCAGAGCCCGTGAATCGCGGGGGCGGCAAGCAGCAGGGGAAGCACCCATCGCGCGGCCCCGAGCCCCATGGAACCGAGCCACAGTCCGAGGGCGTAGGCGGCCGGAACGCCGCCCATGAGCATCAACACATCACGGCGAAACGAAAGAGCGGGTTGCATGACTCCCGAAGCGTATCCGGCTTCATCGTGCGGTTCCCCGCGCCGGATTCCTAGACTTGCTTCAGCTCGAGCAGTACGCCACCGGCGCTCGCGGGATGGATGAACGCAACCAGGTGGCCCCCCGCACCCTCGCGCGGCTCACGGTCCACCAGCCGAACTCCCCGCGCCTCAAGATCCTTCAGGGTTCGGTGGAGGTCTTCCACCTCGAAACAGACGTGATGGAGCCCTTGGCCCCGGCGCTCGAGGTGGCGCGCCACGGGACTGTCGGCAGCGGTGGGTTCAAGCAGTTCCAGAAGGCCCCCGGCCGGCGCCGGTTCCCCCTCGGGCGCCAGAAAGAGCGCCAGGACCCCGAATTCCTCCACCCGGTAGCGAGCTGTTTCGCGAAGCCCCAGCAGAGATCGCCAGAGCTCCGCCGCGCCGCCCCCGTCCCTTACCGCGATGCCGACGTGGTGCAGGCGGATCGCCGGGCGCGGCCGTCGCGGTTCCATCCCCTCTCCTTCCGCGACTCCGGAACGGGCGACCGGCGGACGCGCTCCGAGTTCCCGTTCGACGGCCGCGCCCAGTTCCTCCACTCCCGTCCCTTCGAGGGCCGAAGTCAGGAATACCGGCCCCGAACGCAGCGTGCGGAACGAGGCCGCCATCGCCTCGGCCCCAGGCCGGTCCGCCTGGTTCACCACCAAGAGGTCGGCCACCTCGAAGAGTCCGGCCTTGGCGGCCTGGACCGCGTCCCCGAGGCCGGCGGCGGTCACCGCAACACCGAGGTCGGCGAGCCCCAGGACCGCATCGTCACCCTGGCCTACCCCCGCCGTCTCGAGCAGGATGCGTTCGGAACCCGAAGCCGCGAGCAGTCGCAGCACGGCGGGTACTTCGGGAGCGAGGCCAGCTTCACCGCCGCGCGCCGCCATGCTTCGAAAGAAGACAGCATCCAGGTCTCCCGTGAATCGCACCCGGTCGCCGAGGAGCGCGCCTCCGGTCCTCGGGCTCGACGGGTCCACGGCGAGGACAGCCACCCGGCCGTTCTGGCCTACGAAGTACGCCGCAAGGCGATTCGCCAATTCGCTCTTTCCCACCCCGGGCGGCCCGGTCAGGGCAATCACCCGGGCCCTGTCCGGCCAGTCGAGTGCCAGGGCCGCTTGGCGGGCGCCCTGCACCCCGCCCTCCACCAGAGTGATGGCGCGGCCGAGCGCCCGGCGGTCACCGGCGGCCACCCCGTGGAACAATGCGGCGCCGCCGTCCGGGTCGGATGTCAAGTCAGCCCTCCGGGCGGTGATCAGCTTCCGATCCGCCCGAGCAGGGGCCGGGCAATGAGCAGGCGCTGTATCTCCGAGGTCCCCTCGCCGATGGTCATGAGCTTCGCATCCCGCAGGTAGCGCTCGGCCGGATACTCCCGTGTGTATCCGTAGCCGCCAAGGACCTGGACGGCGCGGTTCGTCACCCGAACGGCGGTCTCGCTGGCATGGAGCTTGGCCATTGCGGATTCGCTGGTCGTCGCCGCGCCCGAGTCCTTCAGGACGGCGGCCCGCTGAATGAGGAGATGCGACGCCTCGATCTCCAGCTTCGAGTCCGCCAGCGGGAACCGCACCCCCTGGAAATCGCTGATCGGCCGGTCGAACTGCCGCCGCTCCTTCGCGTAATCGACCGCGCACTCCAGGGCGGCCTGGGCGATGCCGAGCGAAAGCGCCGCAATGCTGATCCGGCCCCCGTCAAGCACCTTCATGGCGCCCTTGAATCCGGCTCCCGGCGGCCCGAGCAGGTTCTTGCCGGGTACGCGGCAATCGTCGAAGACCATCTCGGAGGTGTCCGACGCCCGGTGGCCGAGTTTCCTCTCCTTCTTTCCGGAACGAAAGCCGGGGGTGCCCCTTTCGACGATGAACGCCGAGATCCCGTCGGTCCGAAGCTCCGGGTCCGTTGAGGCCATGCAGATCGCGATGTCCGCGTTGGAACCGTTCGTGGTGAAGGTCTTGCTCCCGTTCAGGATCCAGTCGTTCCCGTCGCGGACCGCGGTGGTGCGGGTTCCGCCCGCGTCGCTTCCGGCGCCCGGCTCCGTGAGGCTCCAGGCCCCCAGGGCTTCGCCGGTAGCGAGGGGAACGAGGTACCGCGCCCTTTGCTCTTCGGTTCCCTGTTCGTAGATGTGATTCGCGGCGAGCGACACATGCGCGGCGACCGTGATCGCCACCGATGCGTCGGCGCGCGCCAGCTCTTCGACCAGTACCGCGTACTCGGTGTAGTTGAAACCCGCACCGCCGTACTTCTCGGGAAAGATCGGCCCCAGGAAACCCAACTCCCCGAGTTTCCGGACGGTTTCACCCGGGAACGACTCTTCCTCGTCCCAGCGCGAGGCATGCGGGAGGATTTCGGTGGCCGCGAACTCGCGAACGGCCCGCCGAATCTCCGCTTGGGTTTCGGTATCGGTGATGCAGATGGATGGTGCGCTCAAGACGATCGGAGTCTAATCACTGGACCGCGACGAGTCCGTTTCACCGCGAAGCGGCCGTCGGAGGCTCCCGCCACGGCGTCCCCGATCACGGTTCGCTCTGCCCGGACGGGTCTCCTCCGAAACCACGTTTCCGCGCCCCGGGGCGGTCGCAACCGCCGAGCGAGGCAGTCCCGGCGAAGACCTCGTCCGGTTGGGCTCTGTCGAAGGCCGGGTGGCGACGGGTGCTGCGCGGTCGAGGGGCGGCGCCTGTTTCCGCGGACCAGTGGACGAAGAGATCGATACCCTTGCGGATGGTGCCGATCGCGTCGGCAAAGGAAGGGCACGAATGCCGACATCTCATCTGGTGCGCGCACCTCGGCGCAGATCCGTTCACGCCCCGCCTCGACGGACGATTACCGCTCTCGTGCTCCCTCTGCTGTTCGCCCTCGGCGCCCCCGCGCTCGCCGCGTCGACACCCCAGAGTCCCGTACGGGTCGTCGTGGAAACCGAAAAGGGCGTCTTCGAACTGGAGCTCGATGTCGGCCGGGCTCCCGTGACCGCGGGCAACTTCCTCCGTTACCTGGACGGCGGGCACTACGACGGCGGCACCTTCTTCCGCACGGTGCACGCGGAGAACCAGCCCAATGACTCCATCCGGATTGCGGTCATTCAGGGCGGTCGCGATCCCGACGCAGAGGCGGACCCCTTCCCGGCGATCGCGCTCGAGCGGACCAGCGAAACCGGGCTCGTGCATGTTGACGGGGCTGTCTCGATGGGCCGCACCGGCCCGGACACCGCCACCCACAGCTTCTTCATCTGCATCGGCGACCAGCCGTCCCTCGACTTCGGAGGCATGCGGAACCCTGACGGTCAGGGGTTTGCGGCGTTCGGCAGGGTGGTCGAGGGGATGGATGTCGTGCGGGCGATTCACGCGGCGCCATACGAAGCCCAGCGGTTGACGCCGCCGGTGCGGATCGAGAGGGTCTACCGCAAGGAGTGAGTGGGGGCCTGTCGAAGCCTGTTGTCACTTCGGGCGGCGCCCGGAAGCTCGGCAGTACCGGTGGCCGCGCACTCTCGAACGGTCCGCTGCACCATCCGGGCTCCGGCGTCCGTGATTTGAGTGGGCGGCGCGCTCAAAGCGCTTACCGCCCACTCCGGACCCGTCGGAGCCGGTAGAGAAAGTGGCGTGAGCACCGAGAACGGGGAGGCGCCCGGGTTGCAAGGCGCGTGAGGGAGGAATACCGAGTGTATTTCGACTGAAACGCAACGATGAGCGCCTGGCAAAGGCGCGGTTCAGCCGGGATGCATCACCGTTCGCTTCCGGAGCGGGGCGGGAGCCCCCGCGGAGACCCCGCTAGCACGAGGAATGGAAGGCGGCGTAGCCGACCGCCATTCCTCGTAGCTCGGGCATGCCGCGTGACTTTCTCCACCGGCTGCGCCTTACTCCTCGACCTCGAAGGGGAGCCGGTTCACCGCCAGGCGGCCGTTCGAGACCACCGCCACCACATCCTGGATCGCCGCGATGTGTTCCAGCGGGTCCTCCACCACGACGATGAGATCCGCTTCCTTACCGGGCTCGATGACGCCGGTGTCCTCCGCAATGCCGAGCAGTTCCGCGCTGTAGAGAGTCGCCCCGCGGATCGCCTCGATGGGGCTCAGCCCGACCTTCACGAAGTTCGCGACTTCCACCCCAATGCGGCTCACGCTCTCCGGTCCGTAGCTGGTGTCGCTCCCGGTCACCAACCGGACGCCGAGTTCCTGCGCCATCCGCATCGTCTGCTCCATGCGGGGCACCATGAAATCGGCCCGCAGGGTCAGCACCGGGTGGTCGTAGTCCCCACCCGGCTCGTCGAGATCGACGAGCGTGGTGTAGGTGGGAACCAGCGCCGTGCCGCGCTCCGCCATCAGCTCGAGCGTCTCCCGCGTCAGGAAGGTGCCGTGCTCGATGCTCGCGACCCCGGCGAGGACCGCGGCGCGGGCGCCCTCGTCGCCGTGCGCGTGGCAGAGCACCGGGATACCCAGCGCGGTGGCTTCTTCCACGATGGCGCGGAGTTGCGCCTCGGAAAAGACCTGCTTTCTCGGGTCCGTGTCGGGCAGGCCGGCCCGCTCGGTGGCCCGCGTCTTCACCGCCCGGACACCGTTCTCGGCGTTCACCCGCACCAGCATGCGCAGGTCCGCCTCGCTCCGGATATCGCCCGGCATGCCGTAGAGGCTCTCGGAAGCAAGCCGGGCGTCGCGGATGTTGGGCGTCACGAACACCCCGGCCCCGAGATAGTCGGGCCCGGCCAGGTGTCCGGCCGCCACCATCCGGCCGATGGCCACGTCCCGGTACGAACCCACGCTGGCGCTCCGGAGCGTGGTCACTCCCGATTCGAGTGCCCGCCGTACCTCGGACAGTTGGGTGGCGTGGGTGTGCGCGTCAACGAATCCGGGCAGCACGAACTTCCCGCTGGCGTCCAGCGTCTCGATCCCGGCCGGCGGGGCCTCGGGTCCCACCGAGAGGATCCTTCCGTCCCCGATCAGCACGTTCGCGGGGGACATCGTTCCTTCGCGAACGTCCAGTACCGAGCCGCCGACAACGGCCAGGTCGGGCTCCTGGGCGGCAGCGGGAAACGCGAGCCCGGCGAGCAGGGCGAGGAGAAGGAGCAGGCGATGCGTCATGGGGAACCTCCCGGGACCGGGAAGTATCCCGCAGGGTTTTCGTTTTCAAGCGCAAACTGCCGTATGGTCGCCACTCGTGAGGCTCCGCCGTGACCCGCTCCGCCATCCGTGGCTCTTCGTGGCGATTGCGGCGCTTTACGGGTGTTCGATCCCCTGGTGGTTCGGGGAAGGGGCGCCATCCATCGTCCTGGGACTGCCGTCCTGGGCGGTGGTCTCCCTCCTCTGCACCTTCGCGGTGAGCTGTCTGGTGTCCTTCGCGGCGCTGCGGTTCTGGGACGACGAGGAGAGCTGAACGGATCGTGGGTTTCGGATCGGCGGTGGTAGCCGCCCTCGCCGCCTACATCGCCGTGCTGGCCTTCCTGGGCATCCGGGCGCGTGCCGCCCGCGCCTCGGAGTCGCTCGCCGACTTCTATCTGGCGGGCCGCGGGCTCGGCGGCGTGGTCCTGCTCTTCACCCTCTACGCCACCCAGTACAGCGGGAACACCCTGGTCGGTTATCCCGGCGAGGCGTACCGGGTCGGGTTCCCGTGGGTGATGAGCGTCGGCTTCATGCTGGCCATTGTGGTCGTCTACCTGGTAATCGCCCCCCGGCTGCGCGCCGCCTCCGAACGCCACCGGTTCGTGACCCCGGCCGATTGGCTCGACCACCGGTTCGGGGACCCGGCCCTGACCCGGGTCACCAACCTGTTGATGGCGGCCGCTATCGCCAACTACCTGCTCGCCCAGCTCATGGCGATGGGACACGTGGTGGCGGGCCTTTCCGACGGCGCCATCCCCTACGCGGCGGGTGTCCTGGTACTCACCGGCGCCATCCTCGGTTACGAACTTCTCGGAGGACTGCGGGCGGTCGCCTGGACCGACTGCCTGCAGGGAATCCTGCTCGCCATCGGGCTCTTCGGCCTGCTCGCGGCCACCGTGTTCTCGGGTGAAAGCGTCGGCGCGGCCACCGCGTGGGTGCTCGAGAACCAGCCGGAGAAGGCGTTTCGCCCCGACGCCACGATGCAGGCCACCTGGGCGAGCACCCTCCTGTTGATCGGCTTTTCGGGAGCCGTCTATCCGCAGGCGATCCAGCGCATCTTCGCCGCCCGGAGCGGCGCCTCGCTACGCAAGGCGCTCTCGGTCCTCGCCTTCTTGCCCTTCCTCACCACCCTGCCCGTCTTCCTGGTCGGCATCCTGGCGCTCCCCCGCCTCAGCGGGTTGACCGGGGTCGCGGCGGATCAGGTGCTGCCAGCGCTGCTCCGCGGCTGGGCCACCGAATCCGAGTGGATGTTCTGGATGTGCATCCTGACCGTGGTGGGAGTCGTGGCCGCCATCATGTCCACCGCCGACTCGGTGCTCCTGACCCTGTCCTCGATGCTGGCCAAGGACTTCGTGGCCCCGGTACTGCACCGGCGGCACGGAAGAGTGGTGGAGGAGGCGCGCATCACCCGGATCGGCAAGGGCTTCTCGCTCGCGATCATGGGCGTCCTGGTCGCGATCGCCCTCACTCCGCGCATCAGCCTCTGGGGGCTGCTCGAACTCAAGATGGAACTGCTGGTCCAGGCAGCGCCGGTGTTCGTCCTGGGTCTCACCTGGCCACGCCTCTCCGCCCGCGCCGCGCTCGCCGGCGTCATCTGCGGAACGCTCCTCGCCGCCGGGCTCACCCTTGCCGGCTACGGGAAGATCGCCGGAGTCCACGCCGGACTGCTGGGGGCGATGCTGAACGCCGGGGTAGCCGTCGCCGGCTCCCTCGCCTCCCGCCGGCGGGACAACTGACCTCGCGCCGACCGGGTAGCTGTTACGCCGGCCAGATCGGCTGCACCAGTGCGCGACGGATGACTGGCAGTCGTCCGGAAGCAGACCGTCCTCGGTCGGACAGGATCGACCTACCACAACTCCCTGGAGAAGCCAGCTTCCGCGATGTGCCGCGCTCGGCTCCGGCGAGCGTGGGCGCCCTCGTTGGCCGGCCGCCTGATTGCCGCTACCCGCCCGCTACGTCGCGCCAGGCCCGCTCATAGACGTGCGCGCGCACATCGAGATAGCCCGGGTATTGCCGCCGGGCGTGCTCCAGAACGGCTTTGTCCAGGGTGACGATGGCTACCGGGTCCGTGGTCTCGAGGAGCACCTCGCCCGACGGGCTCGCGACCATCGACGGTCCGCCGATGATTCCGCCCGACCGGGCGGCGGGGCGGTTCACCGACACCACGTAGGCGCAACTGGTCACGGCGCCGGCGCGCAGCACGAGCCGCCAGCGGGGATAGGTCTCCGCCGGGGTCGCACGCGGAACGAGGATCACCTCGGCCCCCATCGCGGCCAGAGAGTTGCAGCCCTAGTAGCCTGTGGTGAAACCCGCGTGAGCGCCGAGACGGGTGAGGCGCTCGGCTGACAAGGCGCGTGAGGGAGGAATACCGGGTGTATTTCGACCGAAACGCAACGCAGAGCACCGCGAAGCGGGGCGGTTCAGCCGGGATGCATCGCCCGTCGAACGCCGCGGGGGTTTTGCCACAGGCTGCTCGGGCCGGTTGGCGTCCGAGCACACCTGGACACCGATCCCGAATCCGCCGATGTCCACCGGCGCGTGGAGGTCGTCGCCAGGCTCGTAGTGGTGCGCTTCCCAGTACCCCTCCTCGTCGGGCAGGTGGATCTTCCGATAGCGCAACAGTTCCTCGCCGGTGCCATTGAGGAGCACGGCGGTGTTGTATCGGCGGCCACTTGATGGATCTCGCACGATCGCTCCTCCCAACACCGCGAGTCCCGCCGCCCGAGCCGCCGCGGCGAGCGCGCTCGCGCGGGGTCCGCCGGGAGGCTCGGCATCCGCGTCGGACGGCGTGGGGGTCGCCGGCGCCCACAAGTTCAGCGGCAATTCGGGGAGTACCGCAAGCTCCGCTCCCTGAGCCCGTGCATCGCGAAGTCGCGCCAGCAGACGCCTGTGCTCCTCCGGCTCGGGGAAGACGTCGGTGACGAGGGCGAGGGTGAGACGCGGCGAGTTCACGAAGAACGCTTCGCCTCCGACCCGCGCGCTACTCGATCGGCTGGAGCGGAAGCACCAGCGCCGAGGGGTGTTCCGCTGCGTGATGGATCACGTTCTCCGCCGGGACCGTGCGGGTATGGCGACCGAGCGGTTCCCCGGTGTTGGGGTTCGGATCGAAACGAGGGAAATTCGAGCTGGAGATCTCCAGACGGATGCGGTGGCCGGCCTGGAACCGGTTGGCCGTCGGAAAGAGGGTGACTTCCAGTTCGTAGATTTGCCCGGGAGTCATCAGTATTTCTGTCTCTCGGGAATCCCGGTAACGGGCCCGCTGGATGCCGTCGGTGATGTTGAGATCGAAGCCCTCCGGGAAATCGTCACTCGGGGGATAGACGTCCACCAGTTTGGCCGTGAAGTCGGTGTCCGGGGCGCTCGAGGACACCCAGAGCCTTGCCGAGACGGGCCCGGTCACCTCGATGTCTTCCGCCAGCGGCTCGGACTCGAACACCAGCACGTCGGAGCGCTCGGCGGTCCTCCGGCCGTCCACCTCCGAACCGAAGAAGCCGTTCTCGGAACCTCCCGAGAGCGACCGGAACGTCTTCTCCCGCTGGTCGTAGCCGCCTCGCTTGAGGGCGCCCGAGAAGGCGCCGCCGATCGTCGGGACCGGATGTTCCGGGTCGTAGGTGTACGCAGAAGAACCCTCGTCCTCGCCCGGCATCTCGGGCGTGAGGCCGCCCCCGGCACGGAGGTGGAACCGCGTCATCTCGGTCCCGTCCAGGGGCCAGGCGGTCGCAGTGCGCCATTCGCCGCCGTGAAAGAGCCGGCCGTTTTCGTCCCGGCGGCCGTCGCCGCCTCCCATGACGAACAGGGTCACCGGGCCCGGGGACCCATCCTCCAGCCGGCCGTCCGCAAACGGAGCGAAGGATCCCTGCCCCTTCAGGCGCGCGTCGAACCAGCGAAGATGGAACTCGCGGGCGAAGTCCTCGATCGCGGCCGCTGCACCGAGCTCGATGTCGCCGGCGTAGGAGCGGGCATTGCCTCCGTGGGTCCACGGTCCCATGACGAGCGTCATGGGCGCCGACTTGACCCGGGACAGCTCGAGGAAGCTCTGGATCGTGCCCGGAGCGTAGGAGTCGTACCAACCTCCGACGTGCAGCATCGGGATGTCGGCGGTCTGCTCGTAGTACTCGGCCCAGTTCCGTCCGATGCCCCGGAAATAGTCGTCGTAGTCGCCGTGGTTCTGCATTTCGAGGTAGTAGTCCTCGAAGTTCGGAGCCGCGGAAAGCGGGTTCTCTCCCTTCCGGAACGGCGTGTTCGGAAACCAGTCCGCGGGTCCCTCCGCTTCGAGGCGGGCGCGGACACTCGGCTCGTCCGTCACCGCGGCAAGCTGGCTGTGCGCCCAGCCGAGCTGCTGCCCGAGTTCGAAGGCGCCGTGATTGCGAACCTTGTGGGTCCAGGCGTCGGACAGGCCTCCCATGGTCAGGACCAGCGTCTCGAGGCCGGGCGGGCTCAGCTTCGCGACGTCGGCCTGCGTGTGCGCACCGTAGGACGTGCCCCACATCCCGACGGACGGCGACACGTAGTCCAGATCCACGATCCAGGCAACGGTGTCGAAGCCGTCCGGCGCATCGAACTCGTGGTACTTCTGGAACATCCCTTCGGAGAAGTAGAGCCCGCGCATGTCCTGCACGACCACCACGTAACCGTGGGATGCGAACCAGCGCGCCTGCTCGGAGAGGCGATCGGAAGCCTTGTTGTATGGGGTGCGATGGAGGAGCACCGGGAAGCGCTCGTCCACCGGCTCTCCGTCCCGGGCCGGGCGATAGACATCGGTGGCGAGGCGCATCCCGTCGCGCATGGGAACCATGAAGTTGTCTTCGACCTGCACGGCCTCGTAGGGAGGGGCGGCGCTCTCGATGGGATCGGGGCCCTCTTCCCCCCCGCAGCCGGCGAGCGCGGCCGCAGTCAACAGGATCAGACGCCCGAGCTTCATGCCGCGGCTCCGGCGGGAGCCGCCGAGAGCGCCCCCACGAGATCCGCCACCCGCGGAACCTCGTCCACCGCCTCGACCTGCGCAAGCGCCTCCCCGGCCCGGTCCCCTGCGAGGGCGCCGGCAGCGCAGTCGCGGAACTTCTGACGCAGTTCCTCCCGGGTGAGGGGCCGCTCCGGACCTCCCGGATAGACATCCGCCTCGACGGTCAACGTGGTTCCCTTCTTGAGGTGAACGTCCATCGCACTCCGCATCCTGTCGTAGCCCCGAGCGTCGATCTCGGGATCGAACTCCACGGTGACGCGTCGCATCATGGCGACGACCTCCGGAGAACGGACGAAATCGTCCGAGAACTCGGCGAGCCCGACCCGCCGCCGGAGGACGGCGCACGAAAGCACGAACGGGATGGAGAACTTGGCCTCCAAAGCATTCTGCGGATCCGGATACCGGAGCGGGTTCAGGATGTTGCGCCCCGCGCGGAACGTGATGCGCTCGATGTCCCCGGCCGGCAGGTCGTGTGTCTTGACCAGTTCCAGCATCGCCGCGATGCTCGGATGGCCAAGGCTGCCCGAAGGGAACATCTTCACGGAAACCCCGGGGTCCAGAAGCGTGTAGGGAGCGCCGAGGTTCAGGCGGGCCGGATCGAAGCCGCCCCCGAACACCCGGAAAAAGCCCCACGGGGCCTCGAGCGCATCGTGACCCGAGGTGTAACCCCGGGCCGCGAGATCGACCGCCAGCACTCCGTTCTCCGCCGCCCTGCCGGCGTGGAGAGGCTTCGTCATGGTGCCGAAACCCAGCCGGATGCCCGATGCCAAGCTCGCCGTGATCCCGAGCGCCATAGCCAATTCCGGCCGGGTCAGCCCGACCAGCTTCGCCGCGGTCGCCGCCGCGCCCAGAGCGCCTACCGTCGCCGTCGAATGGAAGCCCTCCATGTAGTGGCGCGGGTTGATGGCTTCCGAAATCTTGCACTCGACCTCGAACCCGATCAGGAACGCCTCCAGAAGCTCCGCTCCGGTAGCGCCCTCCCGCTCGGCCACCGCGAGTCCGGCGGCCAGCGGCGCCACCGTCGGGTGGGTGAGCAGCCCGAAGATCCGGTCGGGCGCGTTCGAGAGCTGCGTGTCGTCGAAATCCGGGGCGTGGCCTGCCGTTCCGTTCGCGCGGGCCGCCAGGGAAGCGGGCGCCCGAAGCCCGGCCGGCCCGAGGATCGCAGCTTCCGGATTCCCCCCCTGGGAGGCAATCTGTTCCTGAACGATGCGGGAGCAGGCGTCGGTGGAGCCAGCGAGCATGACACCCACCCCGTCGGTAACGCAGCGCCGGCCCTCGGCCAGCAGTTCGTCGGGCAGATCCTCCATCGTCGTGTCGAGGATGAAATCGGTTACGGCAGCGGTCGCGCTCACGGGCTCTTGTTCTCCTGAAGGTCGGCGGCGGAGAGGGTACGCGAAGGCCGACCGGCCACGAACCGTCCGCGCAATCGGCACTCCGCCGGAGTCGCCGATCTTCGAAACCGGAATACAGATTGTCAGATTTCATGCTAAGTTTCTGACATGAATCTCTACCGGCCCGGCAGCATCCCGAAGCGCATCATGGAGCGCGCGGAAGCCCTGCCCGAGGGGACGCCACTCTGTCCGAAGGGGTTCCTCGACCTGGGGAACCGCGCGGCCGTGGACCAGGCATTCTCTCGACTGGTCCGCGAGGGGCGACTCCTGCGTATCTGCCAAGGAGTGCACATGCGGCCGGAGCCGAGTCCCTACGGCCCGCTTCCGCCTGACGTGGACCAGGCAATCTCGAGGTTGGCGACGCTTTGGGGCGAAACGATCGTCCCGAACGGCGGCCAGGCCGCCAACAACCTGAGGCTCATCACCCAGGTTCCGATCCGGCCCGTTTACTGGACATCCGGGCGGGACCGCCGCCTGCTGTTCGGCAGGCTCCCGGTCACGCTACTCCATGAGACGCGGTGGAAGCTCCTCCTCCCGGGACGCCTGTCCGGCATGGTGCTCCGCGCGCTGGCCTTTCTGGGTCCTCACGAGACGCGCGACGCACTGAGGTCCATCGCCACCTATCTGAAGGAGGCCGACATCGCCGAACTCCTGGAGGCGCGGCCGGCGCTGCCAACCTCGATCGCCGGCCCAATCAGCGAGGTCTTGGCGCATGCCTGACAACTCTTTCTGGTCTCAGCCGGCAACGTCCCGTCATCTCGCGCTCACGGCGGCGCAGGCAGAGAGCGGCAGAAAGGCGCATTTCCTGGAGAAGGACATCTGGATCGTCGAGATCCTGCGGATCCTGTTCGACGCTCCGTTCGCTACGGACCTGGTGTTCAAGGGGGGGACCTCCCTCTCCAAGGCGTGGGGCGCCATCGAGCGCTTCTCCGAAGACGTGGATATCACCTACGACATCCGCGCCATCGCGCCGGACCTCGTCGGGAATTCCGGACCCGAAGCTCTGCCGCCGACCCGGAGTCAGGAGCAGCGGTGGACAAAAGCCATCCGGGCCCGATTGTCGTCATGGGTTCGGGACGAGGCAGCGCCTGCGCTCGCCGAAGGTCTCCGCCGGGCAGGTCTGGTTGTTCAACCGCGAGTCGCGGGCGATCGAATTCATGTGGACTACGACCCTCTGTTCGGAGGCTATGGCCCCGTCCTCCCGAACGTCATCGTCGAGTTCGGGGCCCGTTCGACCGGCGAACCGTATGAGGTGCGGCGCGTGCGGTGCGACGCGGCGTCTCTGCTCCCGGGAATCGTTTTTCCGGAGGCCCGTCCCGCAGTGATGCTCGCGGAGCGGACGTTTTGGGAGAAGGCGACCGCAATGCACGTCTTCTGCAAGCGCGACCGGGGCCGGGGCGACCGCTTGACCCGGCACTGGTACGACCTTGTCCGGCTCGACCGAACAGGTTTTGCCGAGAAGGCCCTTGCCGATCACTCGCTTGCTGAAAGCGTCGCGCGCCACAAGGCCATTTTCTTCCGGGAAAAGGACACTGCGGGGAGCTGGATCTCCTATCAGGATGCCGTGACCGGCGCTTTGCAACTCGTACCCTCCGGCAGTGGTCGGGAGACGCTGGCCGCGGACCACCAGTCCATGATCCGGTCCGGCATGCTGCCCGAAGACGCGGAGCCCTTCGACGAACTCATGGACGCCTGCGCCGACCTCGAACGGCGCGCGAACGCCCGCTGAACCCGTCAGCGGTCAGCGTCCGGGTTTCCGAGCCGCAACCGGCCCCGGAGCGCCGGAGCCGCGAAGCTGATGACGGCGAGCCCGATCAGCACCAGACTGATCGGGCTTTCGAGGAAGACCGTGTGAGAGCCTGACGAGAGCGCCAGCGCCCGGCGGTAGTTCGTCTCCACCATCGGGCCGAGGATCAACCCGAGGACCGCGGGAGCGAGCGGGTAGCCGCGCCGCAGCATGAGAAACCCGACGAGCCCGAAGAAAAGCGCGAACCAGGCATCGGCGAGGTTTCCCCGGAGCACGAAGGCGCCGATCAGGGAGATGGCGACCACGAGCGGCATCAGGATCTGCGGACGGAGGCTCACCACCCGCACCCAAAGCGGGATTCCCAGCCGGCCCACCGCGAGCATGAACACCACTGCCACGATGAATCCGGCATAGAGCGCGTACACGAGGGACGCCTGTTCGGTCATCAGCAGAGGCCCGGGCGCCACTCCCTGGACCGTCAGCCCTCCGAGAAGGACCGCGGCGCTCGCCGAACCGGGGATTCCGAGCGCCAGCAGTGGGATCATGGCCGCGCCCACGCAGGCGTTGTTGGCGGCCTCCGGCGCCGCGATCCCGGCCGGTTCCCCGGTGCCGAAACGCTCCGGGGTTCGCGACAGCCGCCGCTCCTCGTTCCAGGCCACGATGGAGGCGATCGTCGCTCCCGCCCCCGGGATCGCGCCGATGACGCCCCCGATGGCCGAGCCGCGCAGGATGGGGCGCCAGAGACGGAAGAGTTCCTTGAAGCGCGGCAGCGCCGCCCTCATTCCCATCGTCCCATCGACGCGCGGGCGGCGGCCCGTCAGCGCATCCAGCGCCTCGGCAATCGCGAAGAAGCCGATCAGCATCGGCACGAGCCCGAGGCCGTCCATGAGCGTGGTCGAGCCGAACGTCAGGCGGGGCGCCCCGGTGAGCACGTCGAGGCCCACCAGGAAGGCGACCAGCCCGATCAGCGCGCTGATGATCCCCTTGAGGGGGTCCTTGCCCACGAGGTTCGCCACGATCGCCAGGCCGAACACCCCGAGACCGAAGTACTCGGGCGGGCCGAAGGCGATCGCGGCCCGGGAAAGGGGGCCGAGCGCTACCACCAGCAGCAGCGTTCCCAGGATCCCGCCGCTCATCGAGGCAAAGAGGGATATCCCGAACGCCCTGCCGGCCTCTCCCCGGCGGGTCATCGCGTACCCGTCGAAGGTCGTGGCGAGCGCCGGGGAGCTTCCTGGCACCCCGATGGCGATCGCGGTGATCGAGCCGCCGTACTCTGCCGCCATGTAGATCGAGATCATCATGAGGAGCGCCGGCGTGGGCTCCAGCGCGAAGGTGACCGGAAGGACGAGGGCGAGACCGACCGTGGAACTGAGTCCCGGCACCGCCCCGGCGAACACCCCGAGAAGGCTGCCTCCGAGCAGCGCCGTGAGATTCGCGGGCTGGAGCGCGGTCGCGAGACCTTCCGCGAAAGCCGTCACGGCAGCGGCACCCCGAGGGCGACCACGAACAGTAGGTGGACGAACCCGCCGAACGCCAGCGAAACGGCCATCAGGATCCACTGCGATCGCTCACCGGAAAGCCACATGAGGCCCAGGACCAGCGGAGGAAGCGCAGCGAGGTGCCCGATCAGCGGCAGCACCAGGAGGAAACCGGCGATCCACAGCGTCGCTCCCAGGAGCCGGAGCACTCCCCGGACGCTCTCCGGCGCACCTTGTGGCGCTCGCGTTCCCCGGAGCGCGAGGACGCCGGCGCAGGCGATCAGGAGAGCCGCAACGAGGCCGGGGAAGAAAGCCGGCCCCGGCACGCCCTCGATGAGCGGAGCCGGATAGCCACGAGCATCCAGCAGTACTCCCGCCCCGACCACGGCGAGCAGTCCGGCCTCCACCAGGGAGATCGAACGGCGGCGGCCGTCACTCATTCACGAGGAGTCCCAGCCGCCCCAGCAGCGCTCGGCTGGTTTCGACTTCTTCGGCGATCCAGTCCCCAAAGGCATCGGAGTCGTCCATGACCGCGTATTCCATCGCCGCCCGCGCCATGTACTCCTGAAACCCCGCGGCCCGGATGGTGGCGAGCAGGCGTTCCCGGAGATCGGCCCGGACCTCGGGCGCGAGTCCCGGCGGGCCGACCACGCCGCGCCAGTGGACCGGCGCGAGGTCGTAGCCCTCGCCCACATACACCGGCGTATCTCGAAGAGCGGTCAGCGGAAGAGCGACCGCCAGGACGCGCATGGTCCCGGCGCGCAGGTGCTCGCGCACGATGTTGTAGTTGGTGTGGACCGCGTCGGTGTGGCCGCCGAGCGCGGCGACGACGGCGTCACCGGAGCCCTCATAAGCGATCCAGCGGACGTCCGGATCCCCCGCGGCGGCCCGGAGACGCTGGAAGCCGAGGAAGTGGGCCGACGCCGCCCCGAAGCCGGACATCGACACCTCGCCCGGACGCTCGCGCGCCACGGCGAAGAGGTCCCCGAGTGTCTGGAACGGGCTGTCCTCCCGCACCGCGACGAGGAACGGATCAACCTGAATCCGGAGAATGGGCGTGAAGTCTGTGGGAGCGAAGGGAATCCGTCCAGTGGCCATGTTCACCGTACCACTCGCGGTAAACACCCCGAGCACGTGAGGATCCCCGGCACGGCCCCTCAGATACTGCATCCCCACAGCTCCGGCCCCGCCCTGTCGGGTCATGACCGAGACCCGCTGGCCCTCGAAATAATCCGGCGCCGCTTCGGCAAGGGCCCGGGCGAGGAGATCGCTCGGGCCACCCGGCGTGGCCCACGAGACGATCTCGATCGGGCGATTGGGAAATCGGGCTTCTTCCGGAGCCGCTCCGCACGCGATCAGCCCGAGGCCTGCCGGAACTGCGAACCAGTGGAGCCACGCACGCGCCATAGTCGTCCTTCCTCGTAGTCGTCCTTCGGGTCCGGGCCGAAGCGGGGCAGCGGCGGAAAGTACCACCGTCACGGCCAGAGGTCACCGGCGGCCACGCGGTCTGCAAAGTGCCGTGCTGGCCAGATCTCGATTCCATCGGCTGAACGGAATTCTCGCGCACCGGTGTAGACGAGAATGCGGCGGACCACCCCGGGGAGCCGGTCCAGCGACCGGAGGCCCCGAAGGAGGCCGGTGTGGTACCGGTCGGTGCCCTTGACCTCGACCCCCAGCAGTTCGCGGTCCCGCGTCAGCAGGAAGTCCACCTCGGATTTGCGCTGATGGGATGCCCAGAAGCAGAGGGAGTCGTAGAGTTCCGCCTCCACGGCGTAGGCGCGCAGGGTGGTCAGCACCCAGCTCTCGAGAAGTGCGCCGCGCTCTTCGGCGGCCGGCTCCCCGAACTGGCGCTTGACGGCGCGGACGATGCCCGGATCCACCCAGTACAGCTTGGGTGCGCGGCGCTCGCGCACCCGGAGCCGGGAATCGTACGCCGGCAACCGGTGAACGAGCAGGGTGTCCTCCAGAATCCCGAGATATCCCTGCACGGTCGTACGGGAGACACCCGCGTCCCGCGCGATCCCCGAGGTGTTGATCGCCTGACCGTTCATGAGGGCGGCCACCGGAAGAAACCGCGCGAACCCAGGGAGGTTCCGCGCAGCCGCTTCTGCTCGAATCTCTTCCTGGAGGTAGAGCAGCACCCAGGCCTCCAGCACCTCCCGTGGCCTCGGGCTGGTCCACACCAGCGGGAGGGACCCGTGACGGAGAACCCGTTCGAGCTCGAAGTCGTCACCCAGTTCGGTTGCGGTCAGGGGGAACATTGTCCGCAGCAGCGCCCGGCCGGCGAGCAGATTCACCCCGGCGGCCCGTAGCTTCCGCGCGCTCGAGCCCAGCAGCCCGAAGTTCAGCCGCCGCGACTCGATCAGTCGGTGGACTTCGTTCAGGAGAGTCGGAAGCCGCTGTACCTCGTCCACAACGACCCAGCTTCCGGGCGGGAGGTGCTGGATGGACTGGGCGAAGAGCGAAGGGTCGGCAAGCAAATCCTGATACAGCCGCTGGTCCAGAAGATCCATCCAGCTCGCCCCCGGAAACGCATCGCGCGCCCAGGTGCTCTTCCCGACTCCTCGCAGACCGAGCAGGAAGAAACTCTGCTCCGGCCGTCGAAGCAGTCTGGAGTATTTGGATAACACGACATCAATAATACATGAAAAATGCCGACATACTTGTCATGAATATCACATCAAGGCGGCCCGTCGTAGAATCGGAGACATGACGAACCGCTTGTGGCGATTGGCGGTGTGTACTTCCTTGGCCCTTTTGAGCGCCGGGTTCGCAGGGTGTCAATCCGACTTGGAAAAGGCCGAGGAAAGACTCCGTGACGCGCAAAGGGAAGTTCGCCAAGCGAAGCGGGCCCTGCAAGACGAGAACGAGGCCATCGCGCGGCGTGCCTTGCGTGGCGAACAGCGTCCTTGGTTAGAAAGAAACCTGGTACCGGATCTGACGGATTCGGAGGCGTTGCGAAGCCTCGCGGGATGGGTACAGGCCGCCGAGGCGGAAGAGCACCGAGCACTTCGGGCGGTCCTGGCGTTGCGCGAGCGGCCGACAACAGTCCCGACACCCACCGCCGGTATGGCTCCCAGATCCACAGAGACGGGACACAAGGACGTAGCTGACCCGACCGCCCTACCGAGTACCGCCGAAGTTGAAGCGTTGAGGGCCGCCGCCCCCAAGGAATTCGCTGTTTGGACCACGATGAGAGCTTCCCCGAACTTGGTCCGTTGGCGGGCCGCGGTGCTGGTAGCTTGGCAACGCGTGAAGCAGGCCGCGCCAGAGGAATACGCTGTCTGGCGAGCGGCCCGCCAAGACGGTTATCCCGACGAATTTCGTGACGCCGAAGAAGAGTACTACGCGGACTTGGCAGCAGACAGCCGAGAAGAACGTCCAGAAGTCCGCGCGGCAATCGAGACTGTCAGAGCACGAGTTTCACCGCATGACTTCGGCGCTTGGCGCATTTCACGAGCTTCCGACCCGGCTGACGCGAAACCTAGTCGCTTGGAAGAGGCTGCGTGGCGCTATGCGGCAGCCGTGATGGACCTGGAGGAAGCCGCTCCAATGGAATGGGCTGCGTTTGACGCCGCCGAACGCGCGCGTGGACGCGATCCCATCAGCCTGCGCCCACTTCAGACCCCTGGCAAATGAAGTGCACCCACGGTTCCGCGGCGGGAGGCGCGACAAGACCCTCGCAAGCTCTGCCGGGGTGTACGAGTCCCGAGGGAAGGCAGCTCCGTAGAAACGACGATTTGACGTCGCCGGGCCGCTCTCGAGGCGGCCCACTGATTCGCACGCGACACCGTCATCAGCCTGGTCGTCCATGAACCCGTGCGCGGAATGACCGGGGCGCACCGGAGTGGTGCCGCAACGGCGCGTTTCTACGCCGGACACGCGTCGATCCCGTCTGTCGTCCCACGCCTCTGCAGCCGGAGGAGGACGGGACGAACTCGGAGACCCGGATTCCGGACCGAGGAAGGCCCCCTGAGCGAGAATCACCGACTCACTCTTCAAGGGGAGTCGGGTAGTCGGTCGGAGAGGGGCCAGACGACACCTCGAATCTATAGAAGACGGACTCGAGCGTCCGCATCCGGTCCTTGTAGAGCTGTTTTTCCCGCGGCAAAGTCTCATCCCAAACCCGAACAAACAGAACACAGCCGTTTGCGTCACTCCAACGGCGGATCGGCAGGGTCTGGTCATGGAATTCAGTATCGCCCAGCCACCGTCCCGTGGAGACCCCGGAGAGGATCGCCGGCGGGGGCGGCGTGCTGCGGGCGGGCACGTACGCGGGGGCACGGGTCCGTTGGAGGAAGTAGCCATTGCCGGCCAGAGCCACATCGTAAAGATAGGCTGGACGACCGCGCGCGTTTTGTAAGCAGCTCGGGTTCTCAGTCCCGCCCGATCCGCCTTTGCTCTGCCGGATTGCGTCAAGTATCTCTTCCGGAGTGCGGCCGGACTTCGCGGCCACACTCGCCAGGTCCGAGAGCCTCCGCAAGGATTCAGGCGAGACGTCGAGCTCGGCGGAAACAAGGGCCTGCCGCAGCCGTTCAGCAGCAGCCTGTCGGCCGGGCTCATGTTCGAGTGCCTGCCGCACGTCGTCGGCGGAGAGGCCGGAGTTCGCGAGTTGCTTCGCGGTCTCCGCCAACTCGCGCATAGTGGCCGGATCCGGTTCGAGGCCTGCCTCCGAGAGCGCTCGGCGCAGATCCCGGACCGCCCGGTCGCGGCGGGTACCACCCACTCGGTCCTGAAGCTCCCGTGGCGAGAGGCCGGTGTTTGCGGACACCTCCGCCAAGTCCGCGAGTTCGCGCATCGCTTCGGGGCTCGGGGCAAGCCCGGCTGCTTCGAGGGCTCGTTCGAGTTCACGGACGGATTGGCTCTCATCGGCGCGATCCATGGCCTCCCGCATCTTGCCCGGCGTCACTCCGGCGTCGGCGGCGGCGGCCGCCGCGGCGGTTAACTCCCGCAGATTGCCGGGCGTAGGTTCGATGCCCGCATCGGCAAGGGTTTTGCCCAGAGTGTCGGAGGCTGCCGAAACGCTGGCGTCCTCCATAGCGCGCCGGAGTTCGGCCGCCGTCATGCCCGATTCCCTCACGATGTTGGTGACGGCGACCAAATCGCGCATCGAGCCGTCGGTGATCTCGACACCGGACTCGTGGAGCGCCTCCGCCAGCCTGCGTGCGGAGCTGCCCTCGTCGCGCCACTGCTCGGCGAGCTTCAGAATCACCAGAATCGCGTCCGACCGCTCTTCGCGAAGGTCTTCCTCCACAACCCGTTCCAGTTCCCGCCAGCGCTCCCCATCGGTCGGCCCGTCCCCGGCCCCTGACGCGTCCGTCGGCTCGGTCCTGTAGGCAGCGAGCTGATCCTCGAGGTTCTCCTGCTTGCGCCGGGACTCCTCCCGCTCCCAGACGAAGAGCGCAGCAAACGCGAGCAGCAGCGCGAATACAAGCAACAGGACCGTTTCGGCCATAGTGAGGCCGAGGACCATCCCTCGTGGAAACGTCCGATTCCCGCCCAGACTCATGACCGGAACCACCGCAACCAAGAACGCGGCGCACTCGCCGTCCGCATATCTCGGAGCACCACAGCAAGCTCCTGGCGGGTCGCTGCCAGTTGCTCGCTCACGCCACGAAGCGCTTCGACAGAATCGGAAACGCCCCGTCTGAATTCCGCGAGCTCCGTGAGCAGTTCTTTCCCTTCGGCGCCAAGGCTCGAGGCATGCCCGTCCAGTGTTCGAATCGTGCGGGCAGCGTCGCTCATGACCGCGGACGCATCAGCGAGATTCTGGGCCCCCGAGGCAATCCGGCCCATTGACTCGACGAGCCGATCCACGATGCTGCCGGCCTTCTCGACCGCCCCGCTCTGCGTGTCCCAGCCCTCGCGCAACCGATGAACACTGCCTTCGAGAACCTGGGCCGTGACTCGTAGCTCCTCAACGGTCGGCGCTACAACTCGGTCAGCAAACATCTTCCGTAGGTCGAGGTCTGCGATACCTGCCGCATGTCCTGCAAGCGCTTCGCTTACATTCCGAGCGCCCGCGGCAATCTCCTCGCGCCGCTCGCTCAGGTTGTCGGCGGCGGATGCCACACTGCTGCTCAATCGAGAGGCCGCCGTCTCGAACCTAGCTAGTGACGCGGCGCTCCGCGAGAGTTCCGCGGAGCGCTCGCCGAGCAATACGGTCGCGTCCGCGACCGTGCTCTCGAAGGCTGTCAGCGATGTCTCAGCCAAGGACACACGGTCCTTCGATTGCTCGATCTCGGCGATCGCCTCAGAGACCGCGCGCTCGACGTCGTTCTTCATACGTTTGCGAAACTCCCGGAACTCCGAGACCGTGTAATCGAGTTCCCCCCGGAGTCGGCGGCCCGCGGCGGCGAGGCCAGCACCGGTCGACCCTACGGCATCGGAGTCACCATCCTCGCCGCGGCCAAGCCAAACCCGAAACGCCATCCCCAATATGGTCGATGAGATCGCCACGCCGAACCCGCTGAGCACCCCACGGATGACGTCGGGATCATCTCCGAGACTCCGCCCAACCTGAACCAACGATGCTGCCAGCGACGCGAGGGTGTACAGGAACCCCAGGTAGTACGTTTGGTCTCCGGCAGCGTCGAAGCAGGGTCTGCGCTCCTCTCCATCCCAGACGCGGTTCGCATAGATGCCCACCATCACGCAGGCGGCGATCGGAGCCGGCCAGATGCTGGCGAGCGTCAGCTTCAGCAGGACGATCAGGGCAGCTCCGACGAGGAAGAACGCGAAGAACTCCGCGCGATCGTCGCGTTCCATGCGCTCAGCTTGCGTTCAGGCCGCTGATCCTCGTGATTCGGTCGAGCTGCCCGCCCTGGTCCTCGATCCATTTCGTCCAGAATTCGATCAACTCCATGGCGCCTCCGATGTCCTCGTGCTGGCGGCGCTGCACGAAGAGCACTTCCACGCGCACCTCCCGAAGGTCCGAGCTCACCGCCGCCGCGCTGCCGGTGCGCGCGAACGCAACGTAATCCGGCACCCCGCGGTACACCGAGAGGTGCTCGGAGTGCTGCATCAGATCCGAAACGAGCACGAGGCGCTTTGGCACGGCCTCAAATCGCCCCCTTGACAGGAGGGTCACCGAGATCGCCTGGATGTTCTCCATCAGCGGGGATGCATCAGCTTCCGAAGCATCGAGCGTCTCCCGAAACACCCGGTCGAGCGGCCCACGGAACTGTTCCGCGAGACGTCTTCGAATGAGGCGGGGGTTCTGAGTCAGTTGGCTCGCGGTCTCTGGGTCGCCCGGGTGGCAGCGTGTTAGGAGGGGATCGAAGGGGCTGACAGCGCTCCCTACCGAGGAGGAGCGGTAGGCAGCCACCATTTCGTCGGGTTCGGTGGCGCTGACGAGGTCCTCGAGCTTGCCGAGGACATCGGCCCGGCTCACCGGCTCGACGCGGTCGGTGGTATCCACGTAGATCGCGGTAACGCCGACGGGGCCAGCCACCGGACAATTGGTTCCCGGCTCCCGACTTACCGGCTCAGGCCGCAAGGCGACAAAGGCGACAATCCCCCCAACGACGACCAACCCACAGAGTGCGATTCCCACAATCTGCAGCTTCTCTTCCATGGGACGACCACGCGGCTGCGCGCCGTGTCGTCCGAACTTGCGGTTAGGGCGCACTGAGCCTGCTCCCAACCGGCAGTTCCTGAGTCGGGTCCGCGTCGGCGCCCGCTGGGATCGGGCGCCCGGCCGCCCTCGTCCTCCCAGGCTCGAAGAGTTCAGTACACACTTCCTCGTGCCGCCCGAGAATTGCCTCGTGGGCCTGCTGGAATGCCTGCTCCATCGGTGCGGACTCCAAAGTAGGAGCCGAATTCTGGTAGAGCGAGCGGTCTATCTCCGGCACGAGGAGCCCCCAGGGCCGCGCGTGACACGCGGGTATCCCTGAGTCGGGACGGGCCTCCCGGTTCGCGGCCCGGTAGTCACGGACGAGCATCTGACCGACCTCGTTCAGGGACTCCGCGTGGTGGTCGAACGCAGCGATGAGTTCGCCGACCCGCTTCGCGATGCGAGCCCGCTCAGCGGGTGCCCGCTTGAAGTCGAACACGATGCGCTTGATCTCGTCCAGTGATCGGCTCTTCGCTTGCCCCATCTCCTCGGCAACCTCTTCGACCTTGCGTTCGTAGCGTTCCCGTGCCTGGATCATGGCGAGGTGACGTTTGCCGTACTCCGGGTAGGCGTCGTCGAGCTTGTAACCGTCAGCAAAAGCGATCAGGGAAAAGAACAGCCCCATACCGAAGAGGAGCCAGGACTGGGCATCGACTAGGCCGAAGGGATCGGTGAGCATGCGGTCCACGACCTCGGACTCGATGTTGGCGGCGAGGGCTCCGGAGAGTTCTCGGTAATGCGCCACCGCGAGGTTCAGCACGAGGAGCAAAGCTCCGTACGTCGCGACCAACAGCAGGGCCAGCGCCTGCCACCAGACGTTGACGTGGTGCAGGTGCCGGCTGAACGGACCGAACAGCCAGAACGCAGGAAGGACATTCAGGAGGGCAACCACCACCGCCACCGAGACTCCACCGACGAGGCCCGTTTCCTGACCCACGGCGAGGAAGCTCCCGTTCAACAACGCCTCGATGCCCAGCACGCCGAACGCCAAGGCCCACATGAAAGTCTTCTTCAGGCCTGTGGGGTACGAGGGCTCCCGGCGGAGCCGGTTGCGCTGCCGGAAGTCGGCGAGGTCCTCCTTCCGCTTTGTGCGCTCGAACGACGCCTCGTGGAGCGCCAAGCGGCGGGTCTGTCGAATGCCGTCCAACTCGGCCTCCGCCCGTGCTCGGGATGCGTGGATGTCGACCGGGCCGTAACGGCTGAATTCTTCCGTCTGTTCGAAGTCGCTCTGCGCCTGACGGCGCAACTCGCCGAAGCGGGCGGCCGCATCCTGAATACGGCCTTCGATGTTGGCGGTGATCCGAGCTTCTTCGGGGTCGTTCGCTGCGTCGAGGGGCGGCCTGCCCAGTTCGCCGGCGTGCCGCCCGAGTTCCCGCGGATCGAGTTGTCGCGACAGCACCGCCGGATCCACTGGATCGAAGAATGTGTCAGAAGGATGGGGCACGGCGATTGCGACGCGTCGGGTCGGCTGGGCGTGAGTTTCCGGGGATCGGCGTTTCCGGCCTGCTACATGCCGGAGACGCGGCCGGCGATCCGGTAGCACTGGAAGATCACGTGCCAGGCAATCGCCACGATCACCAGCCAGGCCACCCAGTAGTAGTCGCCGGGGATCCCGAAGTTGCCGCCGAAGAACGGCGTGGCGTGCTCGTTCGCCATCGCCCACAGGAGCGGCAGCGACATGTAGGTGTTGTGCCTGGACCTGAGGCCGGCGAGCGCCGGGTCGGCGGCGGCCGGAGCCTCGCCGGCCTTTACGGCCGCGATGATCCGCTGCTGGGCCGGCCAGATCCGGAACCAGACGTTGAACGCCATCATGGTTCCGAACATGGCGCCGGTGTGGATCAGGACCGCCCGCGGCGTGAAGGCGCCGACGTTGACGAACAGGAACACCGCGACCGCGAGCAACAGGAAGGAGACGATGGTCGCCGCCCGTACGTTGGACTTCAGCCCGCTATTCCACAACGCGTCATACACGAAGACCGCCAGGAAGGTGATCAGCACCATGGCGATGGCGCCGCCGCCCCAGCCGTCTCCGGGATCGAACATCAGCCCGCCATGCCAGAAGACAAGGAGGAGCAACACGACGCCGGTGATCCATGTCCACGCGGCGCCCCAGCGGAACCAGTAGAGGGCGCGCGGCATGAGTTCGGGCACCACCTTCTGCTTCGTGGGTCCGTCGAGCTTCGCGGCCATCTGACCGTTCACGAAGTTGAAAAAGTAAAGGTGGCCGATCCAGATGATCCCCACGAAGATGTGGAGCCAGCGGAATACGAACGTGATCCCGTCCATTAGGCCTTCCATCATGGTGTCTTGCCTCCCTTCTGGGGCATCGGGTGAATTTCCGATTGTATCCGGGGCGAGGCCGGCGAAGGCCACCTCCGACCGGTATCCGGTGAGTTCCACGAAGCCGCGACCCGGAGGGAAGCCGGCGGATCCGGAACCGGCGGCTTCGACCCGGACCGCTCCTTCCCAGTAGGGAATGTCAGGCCCGGCCTGGCCGGCCGGACGGCGGTTTTCCTGGTTCGGGAGGAGCGGGCGGACGACCAGATCGATGTTTTCTCCGGGAACGCGAATCCGCCACCCCGCCGGGTAGGGACGCGCCCCTTCGTCATCCGATGCGAGATCGGGCGGCATCCAGGTGTCGAGGACGTCAACCTCCGCGCCTCGGACCCTCCTGCTCATGCCCCCATCCGCATCGCGCAGAGTGCCGTCGGTGTAGGACCGGGATCCGTCGCGGCGCCGCAGCAGGTAGAGCATGAGATCGCGGCCGTCTCCCAGGTTCAGGCCGAACCAGTCCCACCCGCTCTGATCGGCCCCAAGCCATGTCGAGCCGAATTCCCGATCCATCCAGCCGCTTCCGGCAATTTCCACGCTCGTGTCGCCGAGTTCGAGCGATCCCGTTACCTCGAGCCGGGGGTGGCCGTAGTAGAAGCTGGCCGACCCGCCCTCCGATTTTGGCGAGTGCCCGGCGTCGCCGTGGAGCCAGGGGACCTCGGTCGGAACGGCGCTGAGTTCCATCCGGAGTCCCCGTTGGCTATCGGCCGCACCGAAACGGAACCCGCCGTCGCGATACGTCAGAAACCAGGGGTCCGCCGTCCCGGGCGGCCCCCGCATCCAGGCGATTTCCGGGTGCGGATGGGTCCCGAAACGGGCCAAGCCGGGGACCTCCCGGTGAATGGCCTGGGTGAAGACCCGCTGGCCGGTCGCCAGGTCGGCAACCGCGGCGTGCCCCATCGCCACGTAGCCTGTTTCCCAGGGGGAAGGCGCGGCAGAGGGCGCGGCAAGGGTCAACCCGGTGCGAAACAGGGTGAACTGCCAGGCGAACCGGCGGGAGCCGTCGGCCGCATCGGCGAAACCGACGAAGTACCACCATTCGGTCCGGTAGCCGGCGTGAGCCCAATGATCGTTCGGGAACTCCCAGGGATAGCCCGGTTCCGCCTGCTGCCATTCCTGCGCCGTGGCCGGCGGGGTGGCCAGGAGCACGACGGAGAGCGCCAGCCAACCGGAACGGATCATCAAATCTCCTGGCGGAGGGTGGTCGCATCCATGCGGGAGGCCAGGCGCGCGGGAAGAACGGCGGCGAGGAGACCCGCCAGCACGACCGCCGCCGCCTGCGCCGCCAGGATTCCCAGCGGCCAATGGAGCGCCAGGGTCCAACCAAACCACACCGGGTTGACGACCTCGACCAGCAACAGGGTGAGGACGACCCCCGCACCGCCGCCGATCATCAGCGAAATCCCGACGATCACGAGCGTCCGGCCCAGCAAGCCGGCGGCGACCTGTCCCCGGCTCGCCCCCAGCGCCCGGTTGAGCGCCAGTTCCGGCGCACGCTCGCGCACCAGGGTCCAGAGGAAGAGTCCCACTCCGAGCGCCGCAATCACGAGCGCGAAGACGCGCAGGAGTCCGGTCACCGCCATGGTCTGGTCGAACACGTCGAGCGCCCGTGAACGGAGAGCGGCGTTTTCCACAACATTGGCACTGAGCCCCAGCGTCCGTTCCAGGCGGCTGGCCGCCGCTGCGCGATCCGACCCCTCCCGGAGGTACAACGCGGCGCCGTGAACGGGCGCCTCCGCTCCGGGCTCCGGCGGGTAGAGGGAATTCATGAGCGTCCGGTCCAGGAACAGCGCTCCCTGCTCGTTTCCGTAATCCCGATAAACCCCGGCGACCCGGAGCGGACGGGCGGTCGTCGCACCGGGAAGCGACAGCGCGGCCCCCGCCTCCAGGTCCAGCCGCCGCGCGAGCGGCTCGGATGCCAGCAGCTCGCCCGCTCGGAATCCCGTGAGCGCCGCCTCCCGATCTCCGAGAACGGAAAAGCGGTCTCCGGCCGCGGCGAGGGCGGCGTCCACTCCCAACACGGCAATCGGCCTCCCTTCGAGCCGAATCCGAAGGGCTCGCAGCAGATCACGGTCCCGAACGTCCGGATCCGCGGCGATAACCGCCAGCACCTCGGCGGAGAGCGCTCGCCGCTCGGAGGCGATCGAGCGCGCTCCGCCCGCTCCCCCTGCCCGCGACACGTAGATGTCGGCGGCCAGCGTTTCGCCCAGCCAGCCATCGAGGGTTGCCCGGAAGCTCCCGATCAGGGAACTCACCCCGACCAGCATGGTCACCGCCACCACCAGCGCCGCCGCCGGTGGTCCCGTGGAGCCGGGCTCCCGGAGCGCGGCGAGGATCCCCCGGCCGACGGCGGAGTTCTGCCCTGCCCGGAAACCTGATGCCAACCGGATGACCGCGTCCGGGAGGAGCGCGGCCCCGATCAGGAGCGCACCGGCCGCGCCGAAGCCGCTGCCCGGAAGCGCCGGCCAACTCCCGGGATCGAGAGCCGCCCACACGGCAACCCCGATCAGCGCCGTCCCGGCGAGCGGCGGCCCGAGGCGCCAGAAACGGCGGCGCGCCGAAGACAGCGAAACCCGTCCCGGGGCGAGCAGAGTCACCGGCGCGCGGGACGCCTCCGCGAATACTTGCGGCGCCGCCCCGGCCAGCGCTGCCGTCACCGCGACGAGCCCTGCCAGCAGGACGACTTGCGGATCGATCGTCAGGCTCTCGATCCGTTCCAGCAGGTAGAGGTTCGAGATCGTGGCGCTGACGCGATCCAGCGAAGCGCCGGCAGCCAGGGCGCCCACCGGAATGCCGAGTGCGGCCCCGACGAGCGCCATGAGCAAGACCTCGCCCAGGAGGAACACCCCCACGCGCCGGCCCGATGCCCCGAGCGCCCGATAGAGGCCGATCTCCTGACGGCGCGCGGCGAGCGCCGCGCGGACGCTCGCGTACACCAGGAACGCCGCCACCAGCAGGCTGACCGCCGAGAGCGCGAGGAGATTCAGCCGGAACGCCGAGAAAAGCTCCGCCCCTTCGGCCCGCAGGGTTCCGCTCGCCTCGATCCTGGCTCCGGGAATCCGGGTGGACAGCGCGCTCCGGATCCTCTCGACCTCGAATCCCTCCGCCACCGACACCTCGATCCGGTCAACACCCGCTCGTCCCCGGAGCGCCTGGGCGTAGGCGAGGTCCACGAAGGCGGACGCGCGTCCGTCCTCGCCGGGATACGTCCCTGCCACCAGCGTGGGCCGCCGGCCCGCGGGCCCCGCGCCATCCAGGCCGATCCACACCGGATCGAGCGTGCCGACCCCGAGCCGCGCCGCAACCCGCTCCGGCAGGACGATGCCTCCGGAGAAGAAGACCTCGGAAGCGAGAGTCGCCTGATCTCCTTCTGCACCTGCGAAGTCGAAGGATCCAGAGACGATGTCCACTCCCCACCCGGGGACCGCTGCCTCCTGGTCGGGAGTTCCCACCCGCAGTCCGGCCAGACGGAGCACGGGCGCGGCGCGCCGAACACCCGGGGTAGCGAGAATGTTCGGCCAGGCGTCGTCCGGAACGCTTCCCGCTTCCTCCACGAGCCCGGTCACGACGAGATCGGCGCCACCCGATACGACCTCCAGGCTGGCGTCCATGGTTGCGAGCGCCGCCCGGTTCAGGAGCTGTACCGACAACACCGCGCCGGCGCCCAGCGCAATGGCCAGGAGGGGGAGTGCACCCAGCGCCGGCGCCGCCCGGAAGCGGGCCGGCGCGGCGCGAAGCAGCAGCCGGATCACTCGGAGCCGGGAGACGGCGCCGCTCCGTCCACGGTGAGACGGCCGGCGCGCAGCCGGAGCCGCGTGTCCGCGCGGGCGGCAAGCTCGGGATCGTGGGTCGCCAGCAGCAGTCCGGCGCCGCGCTCGCGTACCAGGCGGAACAGCAGTTCCGCCACCCGAGTCGCGCCGCGGGCGTCGAGGTTCCCGGTCGGTTCGTCGGCCAACAGGAGTGCGGGCTGGAGGAGGAGCGCCCGGGCGATCGCCGTCCTCTGCATTTCGCCCCCGGAGAGCCGCCGCGCCGGCTCCCGGGCCCGGCGCTCCAGACCCACCGCCGAAAGCAGCCGGTCGGCGGCCGCGCCCACCTCCGTGGGCGGCGCGCCGTTATCCGGCACCCGGCTAACGCCGGCAATGCGGGCCGGCAACAGGACGTTCTCCCGAACACTCAGATAGGGCACGAGATGGAAAAACTGAAACACGAGCCCTACAAAGCGGCCACGGAGGCGGCTGCGTTCCGAATCGGGGAGGCCGGCCAACTCCTGTCCACCGAGGCGGACGGTCCCATCGCTCGGGGTCTCGATCCCTGCCGCGAGGTGAAGCAGGGTGCTCTTTCCGCTGCCGGACCGGCCCGCGACGGAGACCGTTTCACCAGCCCGGATCGTCAGGCTGACCGAATCGAGGACCGTCAGTTCCGAGCCGTCCGCCTGGGGATAGCGCCGGACGACATCGGCCAGCTCCAGGACCGGGCTCATCCCGACGGCTTCGTGCTTACCCCGTTTCTCGCCGCCACCACCTCGGCCATGACCGCGAGCGCGATCTGGTCCGGCGTGCGCGCGCCGATCGGGAGCCCGATGGGCGCCGCGATGCGCCGCAGCGCCGCCTCCGAAACGCCTCTTTCCCTGAGCCGCTCCAGACGCCGTGCGTGCGTCTTCCGGCTGCCGAGCGCCCCCACATAGAAGGCAGGACTCTCGAGGGCCGCGGCGAGCGCCGGGTCGTCCAGCTTTGGGTCATGGGTCAGGGTCGCGACCGCGGTGCTCGCGTCGAGCCCGATTCGCTCGAATCCCCGGTCGGGCCAGTCGTTCACGACCTCCACCCCCGGGAAACGCTCGGCGGAGGCGAATACCGGACGCGGATCACAGATCACCGGGCGATAGCCAACGCGGGCCGCGAGCTCGGAAAGCGTTTGCGCAATGTGGACTCCGCCAACGATGACCAGCGATTCCGGCGGCAGAATGACGTCGCAGAAGACGGTCCCGTCTTCGGTATCCACCGCCAGGGGCTTCTCGGAAGAGAGCGCGCTCTCCACAACCTCGTTGAGCGCCGGGGAACCGATGCCGGGGGACCCGGCGACCTTGACCAGGCTGTCACCGAGGTTCGGCCCGGACGTCACCACCGCCAGCCCGACGGGGTCGCGGCGTTTCATCCCCTCCCGAACCTGGCGCAGCAACTCCCGGTCCGCCCGCTCGACGAAGACCGAGAGCGACCCTCCGCAGGCAAGACCCACTCCCCAGGCCAGTTCATCGGAGACCGCAAAACGGAGAAGGCGCGGCTCGCCGCTCCTGATGACGTCACGGGCCGCCTGCACCACGCTCGATTCCACGCAGCCGCCACTGACCGAGCCGGCGATCCGGCCCTCGCCGTCAATAGTCATCCGGGCGCCCGGCCGCCTGGGTCCCGAGCCCCACGTGTGGACCACGGTGGAGATCGCCAGTGGACCCTCCCCGTCGAGCCAGGAGTCCAGAACGGGGGCGACGTCACGCATGGGCTGCTTGGGCCCGGATTATCGTGCGGATGGAGCCGGGGCGGCGGAACGTCCCACCGGATCCAGCTTCGCCAGGTGCTCGGCCAGCGAGCGCACGCTCGCCAGGTTGTTCACCGGGAGGAAGTCGTGGATGTGGGGAAGCGCGGCGGCCATTCCCCGGGTCAGCGGCTTGTAGCCCTCGTCGGAGAGCAGCGGGTTCAGCCAGACCACCCGCCAGGCGAGCCCCCGGAGTCGTTCCATCTCCGAGGCGACCAGTACCGGGTCGCCGCGGTCCCACCCGTCGCTCACGAGCAGCACCACCGCGGAAGATGTCGGCAGGCGCCGCGCCCACTCGAGATTGAACCGGTGGAGGGCCTCGCCGATGCGCGTCCCGCCCGACCAGTCCCGAACGGCTTCCGAAGCCTCCTGCAGGGCCCGGTCCACCCGGCGGTCGGCGAGCTTCCGCGTGATCCGGGTGAGCCGGGTGGCAAAGACGAACGCTTCCACCCGGCCCGCCGACCCGTGCGAGAGTCCATACAGAAAGTGGAGCAGAATCCGCGCCGTCTGCTCCATGGAACCGCTCACATCGGCGAGCACGATGAGCGGTCGTGGCTTCTCCCGGCGGCGACGGCGCTCGAGGCGCACCCATTCCCCGCCCGACCGGAGCCCTTCGCGGAGAGTGCGGCGAAGATCCAGATTCCGGCTCCTGCCGGGCCGGAACCGCACCACCCGGCGGCGCGCCGCCTTCCACCCGGCGTCCCGGATCAGGGCGCGAACCTCCCGAAGTTCGTCCTCGTCCAGGTCCGAGAAGTCACGCTGCTCCAGGGACTCGCGGTCGCTCCAGGTGCGGCGCGCGAAGGGGTGCGGCGGCGGCTCGTCCGGCCCGGCGGCTCCTCCCGGCGCAACCGGCCGGAGAGTCGCCTGCCGGACCGGAGAACGCTGCTTCCGGAGCGTCATCCCCGGAAGCCGCGTCCGCGTCCACCGCTCGGGAGGCGTCTCCCAGAAGAGCGCGAAGGCGGCGTCGAAGAGTTCGAGATCCTCGCGCCGATGGATGAGCAGCGCCCGCGCGGCGGCATGGAATTCCTCCCGCCGGAAGACCTCGATGAGCGGGAGCGCCTGCGCGAGGTCCAGCATCCGGGCGGTCGAGACCGGCAGGCCGATCCCCCGCAGGAGCCGCCCGAAGAGCGTCAGGTTCTGGAGGAGAGGAGGGAGCGCAGGGACGCGCCCCGGGGCCCCGTTCCGGGCGGCGGGGCTCAAGAAACCCCGGTGGCCAACCGGGTGAGGATGGCCCCCGCCCGCTCTCCGCGCACCATTTCCAGATCGTCGCGGTACTTGAGCAGCGCTCCGAGAGTGCGATCCACGGCGGCCTCGTCGAGCGCGGTCTTTCCGAGCGCGGCCAGCGCCATCGTCCAGTCCAGGGTCTCGGACACGCCCGGGCGCTTGAACAGATCGATTTCGCGCAATTCCTGGGCGAAACGGGTTGCCTCGGCCGCCAGTTGGGCCGCCGCGTGCGGTACCCGCTCGCGGACGATCTCGAGTTCGCGTTCGTAGCTCGGATAAGGAATCCAGTGGTAGAGGCAGCGGCGCTTCAGCGCGTCGTGCACCTCGCGGGTCCGATTCGAAGTCAGGACCACGACTGGCGGCGCCGCCGCCCGGATCGTGCCGACCTCGGGGATCGTGATCTGGAAGTCCGAGAGGACTTCGAGCAAATAGGCCTCGAACTCCTCGTCGCTGCGGTCCACCTCGTCAATGAGCAGCACCGGCCGGCTTTCCGGGGACGAGGTCTCGATCGCGTGCAGCAACGGCCGGCGCAAGAGGAAGTCAGGCCCGAAGAGATCCTGTTGCTCCATGGCCGCGCCGCGACTCTCGGCGAGCCGGATGGCGAGCATCTGCCGCGTGTAGTTCCACTCGTAGACCGCCTGGGCGATGTCCAGCCCTTCGTAGCACTGGAGCCGGATCAGCGGCGCCCCGAGGACGGCGGCGGTGACCTTGGCAAGCTCGGTCTTGCCGACACCGGCCTCTCCCTCGAGGAAGAGCGGCCGCTCCAGGCGGAGAGCCAGGAAGAGCGCCGTGGCGAGCGCGCTGTCGGCGATGTACCCCTGCCCCGCGAGTTCCCCGTTGAGTTCGGGAACCGAGGAGACAGGCGCCCGGCCCGTCACCGAGGCCGGCGTCATGAAGCGGTTAACAGCCTGTGGTGAAACCCTCGTGAGCGCCGAGACGGGCGAGGCGCCCGGCTGACAAGGCGCGTGAGGGCGGAATACCGGGTGTATTTCGGCCGAAACGCAACGATGAGCGCCGCAAAGCGGCGCGGTTCAGCCGGGATGGATCGCACGTCGAACGCCGCGGGGGTTTTGCCACAGGCGGTTAAGCGCCGGCGCGCTCGGCTGCGACGGCCAGGGCGCGCTTCGTGTACACCCCGGCGAGGTGAACCCGGAATTCTCCGGAAGCGTAGAGGTCACCAAGCGGCTCGTCGCAGGCTTCGGCGACACGGGCGGCGCCCGCCGCAATCCGGTCGGCGCTCGCCGGGCCGCCGCAGAGCGCCGCCGCCGCCG
>MPMW01000147.1 GCA_002238705.1 Acidobacteria bacterium bin61
CCCCTCCCCGCCCCGCCAGCCGAAGCGGCTTGGACCGCCGGCTTCAGCCGGCACCCGCGGCGCGACAGCGCCGCGGAACAGGACAGCCTCGCTCGCGCAGACCGCAGGAACGCCTCGGAGCGCCAGCCTCCGGCCGCCATCGACCGCCGAGAGGCGGTCGAAACCGCACCCCGCTCCCCGCCCCGACAGCCGAAGCGGCTTGGAACGCCGGCTTCAGCCGGCACCCGCGGCGCGACAGCGCCGCGGAACCGGACAGCCTCGCTCGCGCAGACCGCAGGGACGCCTCGGAGCGCCAGCCTCCGGCTGGCATCGACTGCCGAGAGGCGGTCGAAACCGCACCCGGCACCCCATCTTGACAGCACAAACGTAAGGGAATGCCGGTCACCGTTGCGCCAACCGCAGCGAAAACCCCTACCTCCGATCAGCCGGAAGCGTGACCTCCAGGCAACCCCCGGCCCCTCAGTGTTCCAGTTCGCAGCGCAGCGGCCAATCCCCCGCCGGCAACCTCACCTCCACGGACGCCCCGGCCATGCCCCCGGGCGCCGTCTCCAGGAACCGGCTCCGACTGACATCCACGCAGTCCGAACGCCCATGGCCGTAGTAGTCGTCGCGGCCGACATCGACGAAGGTCTCGCCTCCACGCGGTTGCCGGTCCACCCCGGCAAACATCAGATCGTTCTCGACGTCGTTCACGTGCGATCCGTCGACGTAGTTGGGCGCACAGCTCGCGACCGCGCCGAAGACATGGAACATTTCATGGACCATCACGACTTCGTAGGTGGAAACTGACTCCTCGTCAGCACCGAGTTGCGCATCGGTGCAACCGAGATAGACGGCCCCACCACCGCCGAAAAGCGGGGCACTGCCACAGACTCCCGCGACCGAACCCTCGTAGTAGATGGCCAGGATCTTGTCACCGGTGATTCCCAGCCGCCGCGCTTCGCGAAGGACGTCGTGAATCGTTCCGCCCGCCGTGCCATCACCCTCCTGATGGGTGAACGAGAGACGCAAGAACGAAACGTCCGGCCGCCCCTGGTAGGTGTCCACCCGCAGCCGTTGCCCGGTCTCTCCCGCCAGCCAGTTCTGGATAGCTGCGATTGAACGTTCGACTTCGCCGAACCGGTCTCGGTTCCGGTCCTCCCAGTCGCTCGGGACCGCATAGACGAAGTGGACCTGGGGGCCGCCGATGTCATCGGGACGATCCCTCGCGCTCCTCGGAATCGGATCTTCGACGATGAAATCCAGCTCGACTTCGAAACCCTCGAACGTGGCGGTCACCACCGCCGCGCCAGCACCGACGGCCACGGCAAAGCCCTCCTCGTCGATGGCCACCACGTCCGGATCCGACGAGGTCCACACGGCGTCCACGGTGCCGGTGGTGCCGTCGTCATAGTTGCCGTAAACGACCAGCGGACCAACCCGCTGCCCGACCCTGATGTCGGTGCGGGGAGCAAACGGCTCCAGCCCGGTCAGCATACGGGGAGGCCGCGGCGGCGCCGGCGGCGGGGTGGTGGGATTTACACCACCGCCGCACGAGGCCGCGAAGGCAAAGAGTGGCAACAGCAGAAACGGAAGAAGAACTGCCTGGCGTCTCACGGTTCTAGCCTATCGCGCGGCTTCGCGAACGACGCAGCGCGGCCGGGGCAGTTCCCGCCATACACTCGCCGCCCCCGCGAAGGACCGTCGCCATTCCCGAATCCGGCCCCCAAACCAACACCAGCGCCGCCGGCATCGTCCTCGCCGCCGGCGAGTCGCAGCGGATGCGCCGCACCAAGGCCCTCCTCCCCCATCCCGACGGCTCCGGCCGGACCCTGGTCCGGGTCGCCATGGAAACCCTGCTGGAGGCCGGCCTCGCCCCGCTGATTGTGGTCCTCGGCCACGCTCACCGCGAGATCGCCCCCGAACTCCGCAGCCTTCCGGTCCGGCCCGTCAACAACCCCGCCCACCGGCGGGGCATGCTCTCGTCTCTCCAGGTCGGAATCCGTGCCCTGGCCGCCGAGCGCCAAATCTTCTGGGCGGTGGTCGCCCCGCTGGACCAGCCCTTCCTCTCCGCCGCTCTGATCCGGAGGCTGGTCGCCACCGCCACGGAGCCCCGGCACCCGCCGGCGGGGGTCGTTCCGGCGACTCCCGCGATGGCACGAACGGGGACCTGGGGCCTGCCGGTAGTGCTCCGCCGCCGCCTGTTCCCCGAAGTGCTCGAACTCTCGGCGACCAGGGCCGCGGAAACCGGCGGCCGGGACCGGGGCGCCGGGCGGGTCCTCGCGCGGCATCGCCCGGACCTGTTGGTCGTCCCGGCGTCCGAACGCGAACTCCTGGATCTCGACGACTGGGACTCCTACGAGAAGGCGCGGCAGTCCCACCGGACCACCGCGGGAGACGCATGACCCTTCCCCTGCCCCATCTGACGGCCCTGCTGCTCAGCTACGGCTGTGTGGGTGCGCTCCTGCTCGCCACGGAACTCCTCCGCCGCGCCGGCAAAATGACTCCCGACACCGCGCGGAAGATCGTCCACGTCGGCGTCGGCCTGTGGGTCGTTCCCACGGTCCTCGTTTTCGCCGACTGGCGGGTGGCCATCGTGCCGCCGCTCACGTTCATGGTGGCGAACTACGTGATCCACCGGTTCCGGCTGTCCCCGCTCGATAGCGATCCGGCGAACCTGGGCACCGTGTTCTTCCCCTTTTCGTTCGCGGTGCTCCTCGCCGTCTTCTTCCGGCCGGGAGAACCCGGCAACCAGGCCTTTCTCGCGGTGGCGGGACTCCTCACCATGGCGCTCGGTGACGCCGCCGCCGCGGTGTTCGGGAAGCGCTACGGCACCCGCCGCTACACCATTCTCGGCCACTCGCGGACCATGGAGGGGAGCATGGCGATGTTCCTGGTCACCGGCGTATTGATCGCCGCAGTACTCGGCGCCATGGAGGACTATTCCTGGCACCCCGCGGTCGCCTTCGGTCTGGTGACCGGGACGGCGGCCGCCGGGATCGAAGCGGTCTGCCCCTTCGGCAGCGACAACCTGTTCGTGCCGCTCGGGACCGCGGCGATCCTGTGGGCGCTGGTCGAGGTGAGCGGGGCGGCGTTGGGAGTGATTTGAGAGCGCTGAGCTTCCGGCGAAGCAGCGATCCGCGAATTGCGCTCGCCTCCGGTGAGTGATGCCCGCGTAAACACCGGCGTTCCCGGAGGCCCTTTCCCGGGTAAGGTTGCCGCCGCGACACTCGTCTATGCCCATCATTTCCCTTGACAAAGGTCGCGCGCTCGGGGCCGAGATCGCCCGCGCGGTCTGGCGCTCGCTGCAAGTCGGTGCGGCGATCGCCGTCGTGGTCGTACCGTTCGGGTACACCATCACGGGAGCGGATAGGGACGTCCTGATGGGAGCGCTCGCCGGCCTCACGGTCGGCATCGGCCTCAACCTGCGGATGGGCGCGCGGAACGGTCGCTCCGTCGGCATCCTGATCGGTTCGACCGTGGGGGCCGTAACGGCGCTGATCGCCGGCCTCATTCCGGGGAATCCCTGGGGGGCGCTCGTGACCCCGGTCCTGGCGCTCAGCATTGGCCTGACCGACGGGCTCGGCGAGACCCGCATCCAAGGCTACCGGGAAGCGCTCCTCGAATCGGCTCTCCTCTCGGGTCTCCTCGGGGCGGGACTGTTATTTGTGCCTGGCGGGATCGTCGGCACGGCGGGCTGCCTCTTTCTGATCGGGCCGAACGCGCTCTACGTGGGGTTCTTCAACCAAAACCAGGAGGGCAGGCGTTATTCGCGTCCACCCCTCGGGCTCTTGTTCACCTGGGCGGTCGTGTTCGCCCTGATCACCACCCTGGTGACCTACGAGGCGGAGCCGCATAGGTCCCTTGAAACGAGCCTGCTCTCCGCCTTTGTCGCGCTGGTGGCATTGCCCATCCCGACACTCCTCGCTGCTCGGACGCTCGCGATCTGGATCCAGCCGCGTCTGCGCCTCTACGTCCAGCTCGCCGACTACCTACGGGTGATGTGGGTCCCGATCGGCGGCTTCGCCGTCGGGTACCTCGCGATCCTGGTGATCTTCGCCAGTTTCTTTGGGATGCTCGAGCGCTTCGTTCCCGGTTCGTTCGATGGGGCCGCCGGCGCCGGCGTGCTGGACTGGATCGCCTTCTCCTTCTACTCCGCGATCGCCGACCCCAACTCGGCGATCCGGGCGGCTTCCGGGTTCTCCCGCTTCCTCGTCGGAACCCAGCTCGTCTTTTCCATCGGCTGGGCGCTCGTGGTCTTCGCCGCGGTGATGTCGGCCATCCAGCCGCAACTCGACGCCATCTCCCGCCGCCGCACCCAGGAGCGCGACTAGCCAGCCTGTGGCGGAACCCACGCGGGTTCCACCACAGGCTGGCTGCTCAGCCGAGCGAACGACCGATCAGCGAGAGAACCGTCCCGGCCTCCTCCTCGGTGAGCGAGAGGTTCGGACGCACTCGCACCGAGCGAGGGCCGCAGCCCAGGATCAGCAGCCGGTTCTCGTAGGCCCGGGCCAGGAAGGCGTCCCGCTCCTCCGTATCCGGAAGGTCGAAGGCGCACATGAGCCCCCGGCCGCGAACGCTGGTCATCCGGCCGCCGGCCTCCCCGGCCAACTCGTGGAGGCCGTCCAGAATCACCTGCCCGACCCGCGCCGCGTTCTCGACCAGCCCTTCCTCCTCGATGATCTCGAGATAGCGGCCGAAGCGGACCATGTCCACCAGATTGCCGCCGAACGTGGAGTTGATGCGGGAGGGCAACCGAAAGACGTTGTTCTCCACCTCGTCCATCCGGCGGCTCGCGAGGATGCCGCAGACCTGGGTCTTCTTGCCGAAGACGAGGATGTCCGGCTCCACCCCGAAGTGCTGGTGACACCACATGCGGCCGGTCATGCCCACCCCGGTCTGCACTTCGTCGAAGATCAGCATGAATTCGTGCTCGTCGGCGAGCCGGCGGAGCGCCCCCAGGAACTCGCCGCGGAAGTGGAGATCACCGCCCTCTCCCTGGATGGGTTCGATGATGAGGGCCGCCACGTCATCCGGGTTGGCCGCCAGCACCGCCTCGATTTCGGCGATCGCCCGCGCCTCGGCCGCTTCCGTCTCGGCGAGCCGCTCCGCCTCCGGAAACCGGATGTAGGGATTCTCGATACGCGGCCAGTCGAACTTGGGGAAGTAGGCCACCTTCATCGGCTCCGTGTTGGTGACCGAGAGCGCGTATCCGGTGCGCCCGTGAAAAGCCTGCCGGAAATGGATGATCTGGCTGCCCCGCTCGCCCTTCCCGGCGGCCAGGTTCTTTCTGACTTTCCAGTCGAAGGCGGTTTTGAGCGCGTTTCCCACGGCCACCGCGCCGCCGGCCACGAAGAAGGTGTGGGGGAGGGTCTCGGGGATGGCAACGCGGGAGAACGTGTCCACGAAACGCGCCATCTCGACGGTGTAGAAGTCGGAGTTCGACGGGTTGTGGACCGCCACCCGTCCCAGCCGCTCGACGAAGGCGGGATCCGTGACCCCCGGATGGTTGTGGCCGATGGGGTTCGTCGCGAAGTAGGAGAAGCAGTCCAGAAAGTCGCGTCCGGTGCGGGCGCAGCGCATCCAGGCGCCATGACTTCCTTCAAGATCGAGGACGAGGTCGAGGCCGTCCGTGATGAGGTGCCGGCGGAGAATGCCGTGGACTTCGGCGGGGCTCGGCCCCCGTGAAACGGCAGCGGAAGGCGAACTCACGGGCATCACGGAAGCGTACCAAGGACCAGCGCCCGCGAAGGTGACAACTTGGGTAGAGAGGGTTCTTTCGCTAACCCGGATTTCTCATACTCACGGCCCGGGGCGGACCGCAATGGGTCGTAACCCACTCTGTCGCGGTGGTTTCTCCAGCAGGTGCCAACCTGGACGCACCGAA
>MPMW01000148.1 GCA_002238705.1 Acidobacteria bacterium bin61
GGTCGCGGGCGACCTCTCCGGACTGGCGCTGAGCGCCTGGACCACACACGTGACCGGCATGTCCGCGATGCCGCCGCCTCCCGTGGAGCCGATGGCTCCCGCCACCCCGACCGGCCTGATGGCCGAGGAGGGTGAGGGCTCCATCACCTGGAGTTGGGACATGGTCGAGGGCGCCGACGGGTATGCGATCCAGGTCAGCACGGACGAGATGTTCGACGACATGGACGAGATGACCTACACCATGGAGACGATGCACACCGCTTCGGAGCTTGGCTACAGCGCGACCCGGTTCGCGCGGGTAGCGTCAACCTCCGGCGAGGGCGACGACATGCTGATGAGCATGTGGACGACCCACGTGACGGGGATGTCGATGGCGAAGCCCGCCCCGGTGGTGCCAGCGCTTGAGGTGACGTTCACGCCGCCCGCGATGGCCGACGATAAGGACTGCATGGGCTACGCGATATGTCCCGACGACAATGCCTACAAGACGGACGAGGAGAAGGCCACGGCGACCGTGAACCAGAAGATCACCGTCACCTCGAACGCGGACGCGATCATCACCGCCATGTGGGACGGGGGCGAGGACTACGCCGGCCAGGGGATCAGCGAGAGCGACATGAACATGCCGTTCGCCAACACGGAGTGGACGGCGAAGCAGAGCGTGGTCGTCATGGAGGGCGTGACCTTCATGATCCAGCGGGTCACGCTGGGCGCGAACCAGGAGATGGAGCCGTCGGGCGACGTGGCCTACGTGACCTGCGGTCCGTTCGAGTGCACGGAGAGCATGCCGGAGATCCCGGCCGCCCCGGCGATCGGGATCGCCGACTCCGCGGTGTGCGAAGGCTGGGAAACGAGCTTGGAACTTCAAGTCGGACTGATTGACAACGACCAGCTCTCACATTCGGGTAATGCCACCGCCGCCACAGGAACCGGCACCGCCACATCACCCACGGGCGTCGTGGAAGTTCGCGTCTTCGATGGCCCGGACCTGGGTTGGGTCTACTCGTCGAACGAGGCGTTCATGTCCAAGCACGACTTGGCAGTAGTGGTCAGCGACCCAAGCACGACCGAAGATGCCTCGGGCGCACTCGTGGTTGGTGGCTCGGTCGGTGAGATCGCCATTGGTGGCACGACTGCTCACTCCTACTTCGCCCTTTCGGCGGAGCCCGACGAAACTGGGCGCAACGCTGCAGACGGCACGATCACAGTCGGGTCCTGCCAACCGCTCGCCGCTGACGTAAACACGTTGGTGTTTCCGCGGGACGACCCGGACGCCACCGGTTTCTCAACCTCAATCTGGGGTTACAACGACAACCTCAGGAGTCGGGTTTCCAAGCCTGATGAGTGCTTCCGGCTGACCGTGGACGCAGGGCTGGGGCGGGACTATCTGGAGGACTACCAGGTCGAACTGACCCTGGTCGATGCCGACCTCGAATGGGGCGCTATCTCCTGGAAGGCCTTCACGGGCGAGACGTGCGAGCCTAGGTCCGTTGCTGCCGAGGTGGATATCTGCGACATGTTCGCCGCCGAAGTTGCTCGTCTGCCGACGCCGAAGGCAAAGGCGGTTGTGCAGTCCAACGTTAGTCCGTCGAGTCTCCTTGCACCGTCGCTGGCCGGTTTCAATCTGGAGTACGAGGAGGCGGCCGACAACCGGCATCGCTTCACCGCGATGTGGTACCTCGATACGACGACGTCGTCAAAGACGGATAGCAACAACCTCTACGTTGCCGCAGATTCCGACGGTGATGGCACCCCTGACGATCCGGCCACGGATGCCCGATCCGGGGCGAACCTTGCCGCAACGGACTTGCCCAATCTGGTTGTGGGAGACGACAGCGCTCCCTGGATCAGGACGCTGGACAAGGACTTTGATCCGCTCCACGGCGATCTCGGCAAGGTTGATGTCACGATTGATGGCGATGGCACCGTTACCGCCATCGGCACCACGTCGGGTGCAGACGGCAAGGCGGACAATTTCCTAAACACTGACGACTCCAACCAGTGCAAGGCGGATGATGGCGGCTCGCCAGCCACCCCAACCACGGGCCCGGCGGCCGACAGGGGCGCAGACGACAACAGCACGCTCTGCGATGCCACCCGAGAGATCGAGACTTCTGTGAGCTTCGTGACCGGCCTGACCGAATCTCTCGGCTGCGACCCGGTGAAGGTGGAGTACACCCTCAGTTGTACATGGAACTCAAGAGGCAACGCGAAGGGGACGATCGGTGTGGCTCACAGTCAGATCGACCCTGCGGCCGCCGAGAACGCGGCCGGCCACATTGACAACTTCGTGACCTGCGAGGTCGAGAAGAACTGATTCCCAACGCCGATGGCGGCGGCTCGTTCCGGGCCGCCGTCCGGCGGGAAACCGGGCTCCGGGGCTTCGGCTCCGGAGCCCGGCTCAAACCTCAAGAACACGACACTCCAAAGAACAAGCTACCCATCGTGGAAAAGAACCCCAAGCTCCTCCAGTGAGGAACACCAGGAGGTTTCGTGTGAGCCCAGAGCGGATCAGTGCCCTCCCGCAAGGTCTGCCCGGAGCCGGCGAAGTGTTCCGTTTTCCAACCCCATCGGACGCCGTGCGGCCATCTGCCGTGCGGCTGTCGGCGCGTCGGCGCCTCCGTGCCGCGCCTTCCTGTTTCGCTTCGGATCGCCGGGGTCCTTCCCCGCGGCCAGCATCCCGGTTTTCTACCTCCCGGTCGGTCCGGATATAAGTCACCCACCCTGCTGAGAGTCGAAAGTGCTGGCTGCATTCCTTGTTCTTTATTCCTTTCAGGAGGCCAGTAATGGCATCTAGGTTCCTTCGCTCCGGCGCCCTGGCGCTCCTGGCCCTCGGGCTCGTCGCACTGATCCCGGGCTGTGGAGACGAGGAGGTACCGGCCCCGACGACGCCGGCCCCGGCCCCGGCGCCACCCGCGCCCGCCCCGCCGCCGGCCCCCGAGCCGCCCGCGGCTCCCGGTGGACTTCGGATTTCGGCAACCGGCCCGGATTACATCGAGTGGAGCTGGACGCCCGTCAGCGGCGCGACCGGCTACGACGTGCAATACAGCGCCAACGAAGTGTTCACCGATGAGGACGAGATCATCGCCCGCACGGCGGAGGAGATCAGCTACCGCAAGACCGGGCTTGAGCGCGGGACGAGCGCCTATCTGCGGGTGCGCGCCGCCGTGGGAGCGGGTGACGAAAGGGTGACGGGTGCCTGGTCCACCCACCTCGTGGGGATGGCGGAGGCAGCGCCGCCGCCGCCGCCGGCTCCGGCGATGCCGACCGGTTTCGAACTTTCGGACAGTGGCCCGGACTTCATCGAGTGGAGTTGGAGGCCCGTCAGCGGAGCGACCGGCTACGACGTGCAGTACAGCGCCAACGAGGCGTTTACCGAGGAGGACGAGATCATCCGCCGGACCGCGGAGGAGATCAGCTACCGCAAGACCGGGCTCGATCCCGAGACGAGCGCGTACCTGCGGGTGCGGGCCGCCGCGGGGACCGGCGAAGCCCGGGTCACGAGCGCCTGGACGACCCATGTGACGGGGATGACGACCGCTGCGGCGCCGACCCGTCTGCCAGCGCCGATGGACGTGCGGGTGACGGACGACCAGACGGAGACCACGATGACGTGGCGTTGGAGGGCGGTGGAGGGCGCGGTCGGTTATCACTTGCAGTACAGCGACAGCACGCCGATCGCGGCGGACACCCAGTTGAGGTACCCGAACACGACGACATACACGGCACGGGGCCTGCGGGCGGGGACGACCCACTACATGCGGGTGCGGGCGTATGCCGGCACGACCGGGGAGCCGGTGCCCGGCGACTGGAGCACGACGGTCGAGGGCACCACGGAGCGCACGCCCGCGCCGACCGTGACGCAGTTGTCAACGCCGGATGTGACGGTCGGCGCCCGGACGGGCACGACGATCAGGCTGACCTGGTCCACGGAGGATGACGAGGTGGACGACGTCGACCGGTATGAAGTTCGGCAGCGGGTCGGCACCACCGGCACCTGGGGCGACGCGACCTGCGGAACCGGCGGCGACGAATTCGTGACGGCGCAGGAGTGCATGGCGACCGAACTGGAGCAAGGCACGACTTACCAGTTCGGCGTCCGCGCACATCCGGACGACGATGACGATACGAGGAGGTTCAGCAATTGGAGTTCCAACGCGTCCGCCCAGACGACCGGCCAACAGCCGGAAGAGGATCCCAGCGGCGGCGACGACCCCTTAGGCATCACCTGGACCTCGGATGCCACTTCGATCACCTGGTCCTGGGACGCCGCGGACGACCGCCGGATCCAGTATCAGGTTGCGCTACTGGCAGACCCGCGCAACACCACCGCGACGTCCACGGATCCGCTGCCGAAGTGCCCGGCCTTGGCCAGTGCACCCGCGACCGGCGAGTTCACCGGTAGCGAAACCGCTCTCGGGGCGTGGTTTCCCAAGGAACCCACGTTCGCCAAGACGTTGGGCGCCACCGGTACGGCGCTAACAGCGGGTGAGGTCTGGGGGCTCTGTGTCGTCAGCACGTGGGACACAGACACCGGCCCACAGTACGGTGGCGTTAGCTCGGCGTGGGCCACGACGAGTCCGGCGGAAGCAACTGTTCCAGCACCCCAAGTTCCTAACGGGCCCAAGGATTCCAAGAGCGACACGACGGCTATCGATTGGTATGTCGTGTTGGACTCGGGTTTCGAATACGAAGTGGGGACGGTCTCAGTAAGTGTTGACGACAGCCCCTCGGAGCTTTCTTGTTCCTCGGTGTCCAACGCCACAGCGCTCAAAGGAACCGGAAACACGCGGTACCGACTGCGCAGTCCGGTGGACTACACCCAGTACGCGGCGTGTGTTCGAGCGAAGAGTGGTTCCAGCTCGTCCGGTTGGGCGATGCTGACGCCGTACTGGACGCTACCAGGCACCGGACCGACGCCGACGTATTCCACGCAGGGGACTTTGCCAACGCCTGACGCTCCGGCCAGCAATAGCGACTCTTGGTCGACAGCAGAGATCACTGGAATCGTCTGGTCGTTCAGTGGTGGCACGTCTCTTCCAGAGGACCCCGGCAACTACCAGATCAAGGTCATTGGGTGGACAAACACAGCTAGGACCGCGACGACACGGCCGGCCCCAGATTGCGCAGCGCCTGACGCCACCAACTATGCGTCCGACAGTTCGCCAGAAGCCGGCACTACGCCAGGAACCAACGACGGCAGCATTAGAGCCACTGGTTCTGGGTTCGAGAATACGGCGGGTTTGACTTTGAGCGGTTTGGCAGCGGTGGGCGCTACTGCCTCCACGACCTCTTCTACTGGCCTCTATGGCTCTGTTTACTTGTGGGCCTGCGTTCGCGCGGCGCTACCGGAGAGTCCCACCGGCAGAGGCAACGGCGACCGCACCGTGTTCTATGGCCCGTGGTCGGCTGTGGGCTCCAAGACGTTGGAACTCGGCACGCGACCGCGTACCCAATAACTGGGGCGAGTGGTTGAGCCTTGAGTCACGATTCAGACAGATGTCGCCGCACCTGACGGACATCCCCTCTGTTTTTTCGGAGCCGGAGCAGTACCACGCCAAGCTGGCCTGGGAGTTGGGCCGCGGGGCGCGTTATACGCCGGATCCGCGTCAGACCCGGTCCGGCTCCCTTCGAGCTATGGCCGAAAGTGGGTGACGGCGCGAGAAGGGGGTGGCGTATCGTGGGAGTAACCAACCTTCCACATCTCCAAGGAGGAGTGATACGCCATGAAGGAGAGTACTGTCGTTCGTCTTCCCTCGCG
>MPMW01000149.1 GCA_002238705.1 Acidobacteria bacterium bin61
GAGCGCCGGCCTCTGGCCGGCATCGCTCCGCGCCAGCGGAGCGAAACCGCACATCGCTGCTCCCCCCGAATGGCGCCTGCACTCGGCACGCCCTTCTTCTTTGGTGGCAACGTGCGTTTCGCTTCGCGATGCCGGCTGGAAGCCGGCGCTCCGAGGGCCCGACGGAGACAGCCCTGACGGCTCAGACACCGGTTCAACGGGGGCTTCAGGTATGAGAAATACGGGTTAGCGCCGCATCGCGCCAGTTCTCCCGGTGGGGGGCGGTTCAGCCGGGACGGATCGCCAGTCGAACGCCGCGCGGGTTTTGCCACAGGTTGCTAGATCACGTCCAGCAGGTCCCGGATGATGCGGGCAGTAAGGCCCCAGATGTCGTAGTCCCGGTACCGGTACCGGAAGACCACCCTGGAAACGACATCCGTGCCGCCCGGGAGCTTCCGGCTCCGCTGCACTTCGGTGGTCTCGCAGTCCGGATGCAGCAGGGTCCTGAGCGGCACCTCGAAGATCTCATCCACTTCGGGCCCGGCTCGCAGCACGGCCGACGACGGAATCAGGGCCACGAAGGGAACCAGACGAAATCTCTGAACCGTCACCCGATCATCGAGCTGTCCCAGCACCAGGACTCCGCCGGGGTCGAGCCCGATTTCCTCCCGCCCTTCCCGAAGGGCGGCCGCCACCTCGGATGGGTCGCCCGGATCGACCATGCCTCCGGGAAACGCGATGTCTCCCGGTTGGCGGCGGAGATCCGCGGCCCGGCGGGTCAGGACGAGGCTGTAGCCGCCTTCCCGCTCCACCAGCGGAACGAGCACCGCAGCCCCGCGCAGCGTCCCGTCCACGCGCCTCGGCGAGCGCAGCGCAAGCCGGGAAGCGATCCGGTCCGGGAGCGTTTCAACGTCGGTTTGGCGGGACAAGCTTCGGTGTGGCTAGTGTGGTGTCCCGGAAATGGCGCGAGTCACCGAGGCCCCCACCGGGAGAACTGGGCCTCGCCGGCCAGTTCTCCCGGTGGGGGCCCGGCTGACAAGGCGCGAATCGGGAGGAATACCGAGTGTATTCCGACTGATTCGGAACGCCGAGCGCAGCGGTGAACAGTCGGTGGGGGAATCCGCGTGAGCGCCGAGGCCAGCCAGTCTCCCGGTGGGGGCGGCGCGTGAGGGAGGAATACCGGGAGTGTTCCGACCGAAACGCAACGATGAGCGCTCGAAAGGGGCGCGGTTCAGCCGGGATGGATCGCTCGTCGAACGCCGCGCGGGTTCTGCCACGGGCTGTTCAAGCCGGGATGGATCGCCGGCCGGACGCCGCGCGGGCTCCTCCACCGGCTGTCTTGGCCGGGATGCATCGCCGCTCAAATGCCGTGCGACCGGGACACCGCACTCGGAGCGGGGTCAATATACTCGCGGCGTGTCCGGGCGATTTCTCCTGAGAGCGGTGGTCGCCGCCGGGATCCTGCTCGCCGGAAGCACCGCGGTCGCCCAGCCCCTGATCCAGGTCGGCTCGGGCGGAGAATCGAGGGATGCGCGAGAGGGATGGGTCCTGGGCGCCGGCTACAACTTCGAGCTCCCCCTGCTGCCCTTCGAGGTCGGCGGCCTGGTTCAGGGCGGAACCGGCATCCAAACCGGAGAGGACAGTCGCGAGTATCCGCTGCGCGCGTTCGTCACCGGCAGGGTAGGAATGCTCCCCCTGCCCGGCTTCAGCGTGTACATCGGTGGGGGAGCAGGAGTCGCCACCCGGCTGGGCGGCGAGGCAGAATCGGCAACCGCGCCCGCGGGAATGGCCTTCGGGGGTTTCGAGGTCGGCAGGCTGCATCTGGAGGTCCAGTTCCAGCGGGAGTTCCACGAAGAACCCGTGAACCGATGGGTTACGACCATCGGGGTTACGTTCTGAGCGACTCCGTCACGTATTCCGCGCCGACGCGGATCGATCTGGCGGGCGGCACTCTCGACATCTGGCCGGTCGGCCTGCTCGTGCCCCGCGCCGCGACGGTAAACGCCGCCATCAGCCTGAGGGCGCGGGCGACCGTGGCTCCCTCACCCCGGTATCGGGTGGTGAATTCCCAGCGCGGCATCGACCTGTCCTGCTCGTCTCCCGACCCGTTCTTTCGCCGTCCGTTCGCGGCCCTCGCCGGCCGGCTCCTCGAGTTCTTCAGGCCTCACCGCCCCGTGGAAATCCGGTTCGAGACCACGGCGCCGCCAGGCTCCGGCCTCGGGGGATCGTCTTCGCTCGGCATGGCGATCGCCGGCGCCCTGAACGAGGCATTGGGCGCCGGCTGGACGATTCCGCAACTCGTCCGCATCGTGATGGACGCGGAGGTCCGGATCCTGAGGACCGCAACCGGATCCCAGGATCAGTTCGCGGCGGGACTGGGCGGCACGCGAGTGCATCACTGGGTGAGCCCGGAGCCCCGATCGGAGTCCCTGCCCTGGATGGATGACGGGGCCGATCCCCTCGACGACCGCTTCGTCCTCGTCTACACCGGGGAGGCGCACTCGTCCGCGGACCCCAACGGCAGCGTGCTGGAGCGCATCTTCGCCGGGGAGCCGACCGCCGTCAGGGGCATCGAGGTGATCGCCGAAGCGGCCTACGGGATGCGCGACGCGCTCCTGCAACGGGATTGGGACGGCGTTTCCGAGATGCTCGACGTGGAGTGGGGCGCCCGCCGGGCGCTCTCGGAAATGGTCACGACCGCGACCATCGAACACCTGAGCGACGTGATGCGGCAGGCCGGCGCCCGGGCGGTCAAGGCGTGTGGCGCCGGGGGTGGCGGAACCATCATCGCGATCGCCCCTCCCGGGAAACGGCCCGCGGTGGTGGCGGCCGCGCGCGCCGCCGGCGGCGAAGTTCTGGAGGCGGCCAGCGATCCGGTGGGACTCCGCCGCGAACCATCGTGACGGAGACGACGGAACACGCCGTCTGCAGCCTGGCCACCCTCAAGGCGGAATCCGCGATCGCCGTGGACATCGGCGACCAGCGGGTCGCCGTCTTCTGGTACGAGAATCGGGTCTATGCCCTGAACGAGACCTGTCCCCATCGTGGCGGCCCGCTGCACCAGGGCCGCCTCCGCCACGGCATCGTGATCTGCCCGTGGCATCTGTGGCAGTTCGATCTGGTCACCGGGTGCTCTCCGGTGAACCCCAACTCGCGGGTACGCGTCTATCCGGCGCGGGTCGAGAACGGCATGGTTCTCGTCAGCGTGTCCTGACCGGGCCCGGCGCCCGGCTTCCCCGGTGAGGCTGGGGGGGCGCGCTCCGGAAACTCAGCGCTGTCCCGCCGCGGTGCGCAACTCCTCGTAGCGCTCGAGCGGCAACTCCGAGCCGAAGCGCCTTCCATGCTTCGCCTCGTGGAAGTCCGATCCGCCGCTCACCATGAGCCCCAACGAATCCGCAACGCTCAGGTAGCGCTCGCGCTCGTCCTGGTCCTGCTCGACGTGGTACGCCTCGAGCGCCCGGACCCCGGTCTCCCGGAGCAGGGCGGGAAGGGCCGACTGGTCCCGGAGGTACTTGGGATGAGCGACGGAACTGATTCCCCCTGCAGCGTGGAGCAGCTTCGCTGCTTCGTCAACGCCGATCTTCCATCCATACCGGACATGTCCGGCCTTCCCGTCGCCGAGATACTTGTCAAAGGCCTCGGCCCGATCCCTGACCGCTCCTTTCCGGATCAGCGCGTCCGCCACGTGGGGACGCCCGAGGGAACGACCGGTGGACATCGCGGCGACCTCCTCGTAGCGAAGCGGCACCCCGGACGCCGTGAGCTTCTTGCACGTCTCGGAAATCCTCTCCCGGCGGCGCTCGGAAACCTCATCGAAGAGCGCAGTCAGCACCCGGTCCTCGGGATCCACGAACAGCCCCAGCAGGTGGACCGATTCACGTCCCCACCCGCAACTCACCTCGACGCCCGGAACCAGCTCGATGCCACATTCCGCGGCCGCCAGCCGAGCCGCAGGGATTCCGGTCAGGGTGTCGTGGTCCGTGAGCGCCAGCACGGTCACGCCGTCGCGCGCCGCGGTCTCGATGGCCACCCGGGGTGGGAGCACCCCATCGGATTCGGTGGAGTGAGAGTGGAGATCGATGTTCGGAGTGCGGTTGGCAGCGGTCATTGAAGGGCGGGAAGTCTAATCGGCGGCAGGAAATGCCGGACCGCTGGTGTGGTGTCCCGGCAATGGTGCGAGTCACCGATACCCCCACCGGGATGGATCGCCGGCCGAACGCCGCGCGGGTTCCTCCACCGGCTGTTTGGCCGGGATGCATCGCCGCTCGCTTCCGGAGCGGGGCGAGAGCCCCGCGGAGACCCCTTGAGCACGAGGAACGGAAGTCGGCTGGCGCCGACTTCCGTTCCTCGTGGCTCGGGCATGCTGTGCGATTTCCGGGACGCCACACTACAATCCTTGTGCCTGATCCGCCGGGTCCACGGCTGGAATCAGCGAAGGAGCCAATCCCATGCTCAGCTTGACCGATATCGCCGCTACCAAGGTCGCCGAGTTCCTCGTGAAGCATGATCGTCCGAACTCCCTGCTGCGGGTTCGCGTGGTGGGCGGAGGGTGCTCCGGCTTTCAGTATCAACTGGCCCTCGACGATGAGTCCCGCGACGGGGACCAGGTCATCGAAAAGAACGGCGTCAAGATGCTGATCGATGAGCGCAGCCTGCCCTACCTCGAGGGAACCGAGATCGACTACGTGGAGGACCTCATGGGAGCGGGATTCCGCTTCAACAACCCGAACGCCGTCTCGAGTTGCGGCTGCGGGGAGTCGTTCCAGGTCTGACAAGGCAGGTCTGACGAGGAAGGTCTGAGGACGGTCCGGCAAACAAGCTGAAGGCCTGCAACCAAGCCGACTCGAAGCCCTGCTCCTCCGTTTCCTGAGCGCGCGGTCGTGATCGGCGCCACCGTCGCCGTTCTGACTGCCCGCCTCGCGGCAGGGAGCCTCCTGGCCGCCGGGATCATCCACGGCATCCACCGGGTTCCGGAGGGCTACCTCCGTCTCGTGGCGCGCGGCGCGGCAGCAGCCATGGCGGTCGGACTCCTGGCCGGGCGCGGCCGCCCGGAGGCCCCCTTCTGGGGACTCCTCCTGGCCGGCGCCATCTTCCTGGCTTTCGCCGTTCCCCGCTTCGGAGACCGCCCCCGGGCACTTACCGCCGGCATGGTCGGATTCGGCCTGCTCGGAGCTCTCCTCCCGCCGCTGGAAGCCCCGGGGATGCCCGGTCTCGCCATTGTCTCCAACCTGTCGGGCGCCGCGCTCCTGGGAGTGGTCGCCGCCACCATGCTCCTGGGCCACTGGTACCTGGTGGAAACCTCGCTTTCGATCCGTCCGCTCTCGGTGGGCTCCACCCTCTTCAGCAGCGCCACCGCCCTTCGTATCGGGGTCGCCGCCTTCGCCCTGCTCTACGGGGGCATGGCCGAGCTCCGCATCGCGAGCGTCTCCGATCTCATCTACTCGACTCCCGCCCTCTTCTTCGGATTTCGGGTCCTGACCGGTCTGCTCTTCCCGGCCTTCCTCGCCCTCATGATTCGGAATACCGTGCGTATCCGATCCACGCAGTCGGCAACGGGACTACTCTACGTAGCGCTCATCCTGGTCCTGTTCGGCGAACTCACCGCCGCCTTCCTCGAGGTGGTGACCGGCGGACACCTGGTCTAGCAGCCTGTGAACAAAGTCCCGCGACCCAGTTCCTGTGAAAATGCGGCTTGGTTGAGTAACGGATCCCGGACCGGGCAGG
>MPMW01000150.1 GCA_002238705.1 Acidobacteria bacterium bin61
CCCGCCATCCCCGCTTCCAGAAACCGCTTCTTCCAGTCCTGAATCTGCGCGGGATGGACGTCGAACCGCTGCGCCAGTTCGGCGATGGTCCCCTCGTGCCGCAGCGCGGCCATCGCTACCTTCGCCTTGAATGCTGGCGAGTGGTTCCGTCGAAGTCGTCTGGACATGGTGGCCTCCTGTAAGAGTCCTTACGGCCCGGAATTGTCGTTATCCGGACCGGAAAATCTGTCCAAACGATGGGGTCCACCTCAATCGAAGACCGTTACCTCGACTACCACGTTATCGGTGTCGGTTGCGTCGTACGCAATACCCGTGTGCTCGCTCAGACTGTTGTCGATCAATCCAACCTGGAGTTCGAGGGTGGGATTCCACGCCGTGCACTTGGGGGAGTCGTCGATCGTGATTTCCGGGGCCGCCGGCTTTTCCATCATGACCTCGGTGCACCTGAACGGGCCGCAGGTCACGTAGACCACGTCACCGTCGCCCGGCTCCATGACTCCCGCCCGTGCGATCTCGAAGGTCACGCCATCTTCGACGACCTCGCTCTGCTTCGCCAGCCACACCGTGTTGGCGAACGGCATCTTGTCGGCGCCCTCGCTGGTGTCCCGCTGTAGGTCCTCGTCCCACATGGCGGTGATGGTCACGTCCGCGTTCGTGGTGACGGTGATACCCGTGTTCACAGTCGCCATCGCCTCGTCCTTTTCGGTCTTGTCGTCCGCTTCCAGCGGATTTTCATCGTCCGGCACGGTGAAGCTGACCTCGAGCGCCGGAACCGGCTCCCTCATCGACATTCCCGTCACGTGGGTCGTGTACATGCTCTTCAGCATGTCCTCGCCCTCGCCGGAGGTGGACGCAACCCGCGCATACCGGGTCGCACCGTAGCCCAGATCCGAGGCCGTGTGCGTCGTCTCCATCGTGTACTCGGTCTCGTCCATGTCGTTGAACACCTCGTCCGTGCTCACCTGGATCGCATATCCGTCGGCGCCCTCGACCTCGTCCCAACTCCACGTGATGGAGCCTTCGCCGGTCTCGGCCATCAGGCCGGTCGGGGTGGCGGGGGCCATCGGCGACGGTGGCGGCGGCGGCGGCATCGCCGACGTCCCGCTCACATGGGTCGTGAACGCGCTCACCAGCGGCGCCTCGGGAGTCCCCGTAGCAGCGGCGACCCGGACATACACCGTTGTCTCCGGCGCGAGATCCATGGCCGTGTAGCTGGTTTCCGTCGTCCACGGAGCCCCGGCGAAGAGCACCGTGTCGGTTGCGTCCCACATCTCGTCCATGTTGGCCTGCACCACGTAACCGAGGGCACCCTCGGAGGCGGTCCAGTGCCAAGTGATGGAGGTCTCGGTCGTCTCGTCAACGTGAAGGCCGGTAGGCGTCGCAGGAGCCTCAGGCTCGGGCTCCGGCTCCGGTTCCGGCTCAGGTGCCGGCGGCGGCGGCGGCGGTGGTGCCGGTGCTGGCGTCGTAGCCGGGGTGTCGTCTCCACAACCCGAGAGCACGAGACCGGCGCCCAGGGTCACGGTAAGAAGGAGAACCTGACGACGAACCCCAACCGTAAGACCACCACCGAGGCGCTCTGCCAGGGGCAGATGCGCTCCTGCCTCGGCGACTGGCTGGCGCGGCCCCTGGACACGATCACGCGGCGGGACGTGGAAGCGCGCTTCCATCGCGTTTCCCAGCGCAGCGGCTGGGCGGTGGCGAACCACATCATCGCCCTGTTGCGCTCCGTGTACCGGCGGCCGTGCGTGGACCACGAGTCGCTCCGCAACCCCGTGGACCTCTGGCTCGCCGGTGGCGGGCGCTACCACCGCGCGGTGCGTCGCCGGATCTCGACGTCCGCCGAGACGCTGCCGCGCTGGTGGGCGGCGATCGAGGCCGAGGTCATCGTTCCCGCGACGCGGGACATCTTCTGGATCGGGATGTATACGGGGACGCGGCGGGGCGAGATCATGGGGCTGCGCTGGGACCGGGTGGACCGGGAGCGGCGGATCTTTCGGGTGGAGGCGACGAAGACCGGCGAGCCGCTGAAGCTACCGATCACCCGGCAGTTGGCCGCCCTTCTCGAGCGCCGCCGCCTGGAGCCCGGCGCCGGCGACGGCGGCGCCCCGCAGTGGGTGTTCCCCTCGTTCGGGGCGTCGGGCCACGCCGTGGAGCTGCAACATCTCTATCGCCGGATCAGTCGGGCGACCGGAACCGGGTTCTGGTTCCACGGGCTCCGGAACGTGTTCATCACGGTGGCGGAGCGGGAGCTGATGCTGCAGCGGTCGCTCACCAAGCGGCTGGTCAACCACGCCCGCGGGAGTGACGTTACGGAGGGCTACGCGGCGGACTGGAGCGTGGAGCAGTTGCGCGAGGTCCTGCGCGGGAATCCGAACGTGGTGGCCGCCGTCGCGGACTCGCTGGACTTCGAGCACAAGTACCGGTCGCTCGTGATCACTTGGGCGCCGGACGACCGGCCGACCGACGAACAGATCGGAGCCGTCCTCGACGAGTTCGAGAAGACGGCCTGGGCGGGACTGGAGCCGGACCGCTACGCCTGGACGGCGGTCCCACACCGCGAGCACGGGGACGGGGTCCACGTGCACGTCCTCACCGCCCGCTGCGACCTGGAGACCGGCCGCAGCCTGAACATCGCGCCGTCCGGCTGGCGGAAGACCTTCGACGCGCTGCGCGACGCCTTCAACCACCAGCACGGCTGGAGCCGTCCGGACGACCCGGCGCGGGCCCGGGCGCACCAGCCCGGCCATCGCGCCTATCTGGATACGGCGAAGCTGCGGACCGGCCTCGATCACGAAGCCGGCCCCCGCGAGCTGATCCGCGAATACCTGCTGCAGCGGGTCGAGCACGGCGCGGTGCGGAACCGCGCCGACGTAGCGGGCTCACCAACTTGGCAGCCAGGACGCGGTGCTGGGGCCCCAGAGCGTTTCTCGCTCCCTCGGCCCAGTGGCGCCGGGCGTATCCCCTACGCTCCTTGGAGAGGGTTCAATCAGCCGGTTGTGCGTAATCCGGGTCGAGGCGCTGAATCAGGGCTTCGATCCGAGCAAGACGCTCATTCACCTCTCCGAATCGACGCTCCATCTCCGGGCGCACCGAGCCAATTTCCTGGCCCACCTCGACTCGGAAATCTGCCATCGTGACATGCAATTGGACGACCGCCCCGACGGGCACCACCATGAGCGCAACCATGAGTCCGGCCCAGAGGTTCCGCCAACCGTTCCCGTTGTTCATGCTGTCCCTGCGGCGCTCAGGATAGCAATACCTGCCAGCGGGTCTCGAATCCGCGGGAGGGGCACAAGAACCTCCCCGCGTCTTCCGGTTGGGGAGTTGGCCAGATTCCGTGCTTAGACAGGTGTGTGGGCTCCTGGAAACGCCGGCCATTCTTCCACGAGTTCGCGTCGGCGCTCGAACAGGTCCGTCCGCCGGCAGGCGGCCTCCACCCGGTCCGAGTTCACGTGCGCCAGCGCCAGCTCGCACACCTCGCGCGGGGCGTCCGAGCACTCCGCCGCCCAGTCCCGGAAGCTCGACCGGAAGCCGTGGGGAACCGCCCCGATCCCGAGTTCGCGGACCATCTTCGAGATCGTCGCATCGGAGAGCGCCCTGCCTCGCGCTGACGGGAACACCAGGTCCGAGCCGTCCGCGACGCTCTGCGCCTCCCGGAGCACCGCCAGCGCCCCCGTCGACAAGGGAACCCGGTGCTCCCGGTTCGTCTTCATCCGCTCCGCCGGGATCCGCCACTCCCGGGCCCCGAGGTCCATCTCGTTCCACCGCGCGCCGCGCACCTCGCCGCTCCGGCAAGCCGTGAACACCAGGAACTCGAACGCCAGCACGGTCGTGGGATAGGCCCTCGACGCGCGGACCCGCTCCATCGCTCCGCGAACCTCCGGATACGGCAGCGCCGGCTGATGCCGGGTACGGACGCCGATCTTGGGAAGCGCCGCGCCGATGGCGTCGCCGGCCGGGTTGTCTTCCCGGTAGCCCCGCGCGACCGCCCGGCGCATTACCGCGGATATCCGCTGCCGCACCCGCCGGGCGGTCTCCCGCTTCTCCACCCGGATCGGCCCCAGGACGGCCATCACGTCCGCCGTCCCGATCCGGTTGACCGGCATCTCCTCGAGCCTCCACATGGCGTAGTCCCGGAGGCTCCCCCGCCACTTCTTCCCCCCCCTTGCCTCCCCCGCCCTGCCGCCGTCCGTCCACCCCGCCCAGTGGATCGCGATGACGCGGTCGAGGGCTTCAGCGAACGTCGGAACGGTCCGCTTGCGGCCGGCCGGCACCAGGTCGCCGCGGCGGCGGGCCACCCGGTTCAGGACGCACTTCTCGCGGGCCTGGGCGAGGCTGACGTGCGGCCAGGTTCCGAGTCCGAGGTTGCCGGGCTCGCCCGTCCACGATGATGCGCTGCGCCCAGGCGAAGACGAAACTGCCGGGGAATACGACAGACCGCTTGTGACGTGACACGAGTAGCACGTCCACCGACCCCGTTTGAGCTACTGGTAGCAGTCCAACCGACTCTCCTTGAGCTACTGGTAGCAGCCCGAAATCCGGCCAGAGCTACTAGTTCAGCCCAAAAAGGCCGGCTACTGCTACTAGTTCGAGGTCAGCCGACCCGGCGACTGCTACTAGTAGCAGCCGGACCGACTCGCTTTCAGCTACTACTAGCGGTCCGAGATCCTGCTGCTGCTACGAGTCGCACGCTCACCGGCTCTGCTGCTGCTACCAGTGGCACTCCGCCCGACTCCGCTCTCAACAGGCACGACCTTTTTGCGCGGTTGGGAGACACCAACATTTACGCACCGGCGCTTCGCGAAGCCGACCCGCGACGGGGAACGGCGACACCGGGGAATCAGGCGATGAACGCGCCGCGGTGGCCTGATGCCGCCTTCTTCAGGACACGCCACACCGTCTCGCGCGACTTCCGTCTCACCACGCGGCGCTTCCATGTTGGCCTCCCCGCCAAACGAAGACGAAACTGCCGGGGGATACACACTGGCGCCGCTTGCCCGAGGCCGGCGCTACCCAAGCCGCCAATCCCGCCGGACGGCGCCACCGCCCGGGGCAGGATGCGTCGCCGCGATCAGGCCCCGGATGAGTCCAGACGGGCGAGGAAATCGGCGAAGTTGTCGGCGGCGGACGCGGCAGCGAGGATCCGCTCCTCGGACGCGGCGTGGAGGGCGTCGCGGTCGCGCGGGGCGAGACCCGCGGGGAAATCCGGCGGGACGGGGAGTCCCCGCTGGCGAAGCAGCGCCCGAATCATCTCGCTGCGTCCTTCGGCGCGTCCCTCGGCGCGGCCTTCGATGCGTCCCTCGGCGCGGCCTTCGGCGTGGCCTTCGGTGCGTCCCTCGGCGCGCTGCTCCCGAAGCAATGGGTCGTCGTCCGGGCCGGTGCCCTCCCGCTCCCCCAGCGCCCGCCCCACCCGCGAAAGCACCGCGGAAGTCTCCTGCGAGACCACCCGCCCGTTCAGCGCCCGGTGGATTTCGACGGCCCGCCACCCGGGGAACGCCCGGCTCTCCTCGGACAGCGCGTAC
>MPMW01000151.1 GCA_002238705.1 Acidobacteria bacterium bin61
CCGACTGAAGTCGGCGTTCCAAGCCGTTTTGGCGGTGAAGGCGATGTGCCTGGTGCGGTTCCGCGACGCTGCGCGCCGTTCGGTGCGTCCAGGCTGGCGCCTGCTGGAGAAACCACCGCGACAGAGTGGGTTACGACCCATTGCGGTCCGTCCCGGGCTGTGAGTATGAGAAGTCCGGGTTAGACGCGGCCGGGGGGTAATGGTGTCCGGTCGTCCCGGAGGGCGGAGGCACTCTACGACCCTCCGCGCTGCCGGCCTCGAGGCCGGCGGTCCCTGCCCGTTCGGTCTCAGTAGTCGATCCCGCGCTGGGCCTTGATCCCCGCCGCGAAGGGGTGTTTCACCTCGCGCATCTCGGTGACCAGATCGGCCCGGTCCGTGATCTCGGGAAGCGCTCCCCGCCCGGTCAGGATGACGCTCGTGCGCTCCGCGCGCGCTCCGAGGCCGTCGAGAACGGTCGCCGCGTCCAAATAGCCGTAGCTCATCACCACGTTGATCTCGTCGAGAACCACGAGATCGTAGTGATCCGAGACCAGCATCTTCCGGGCCGCGGCGAAGGCCTGCGCGGCGACTGCGACATCGCGAGCCCGGTCCTGGGTGTCCCAGGTGAACCCCTCCCCCATGGTGCGCCAGACCACCTGCTCCGGGAAGCGTTCGAAGAACTGGCGCTCACCCGTCTTCCAGTTGCCCTTGATGAACTGCACCACACCGACGCGGTGGCTCCAGCCGAGTGCCCGCGCAATGACCCCGAACGCGGAACTGGACTTGCCCTTCCCGTCTCCGGTGTGGACGAGGACCAGACCCCGTTCCGGGTCGCTTCCCCCGGCCCGTTTCTTCCGAACCTCCGCCTGGAGCGTCCGCATCCGTTCCTTGTGAGAGGTCTGGCCGTCCGCGGATTGGGTCATGGGTGGTCGAAAGCCGGCAGCGTCGGTGCGACGCCCCAGGCACACCGGGAGATCTTCGCATCCCTGCGCCGTCCGGTTGCAACGCTCCCCCGAGCGTGACCGCGAGCGTCGCCGCGCGACCGCCCGCCACCACTACCGGGGAATCAGGTCCGAGTCACGGAAGGCCTTCTCGATCTCGTCCCGGGCCGCTCTCTCCTTGCTGGGCGTACCGCCGAACACCGGCCAAAGCTGGTTGTAGAGCGGTACCACGTACTCCGCTACGCCGGGACGCGGTTTGCGCTGCCGGACGACCAGGCCGAGAAGCTTGAGCGCCAGAATCCGGGAGCTCCGATCGTCCGCACGCAACGGGAAACTGACGATTGCCATGGCCGTCCGCTCCGCTTGATCCACCGCATCAAGCGAGAGCCAGAGCTCTGCCCATTCCTTGAGCGTTTCGAGATCAAACTGGCCACCATCGTTGAATCGACTTACCGCTGTCCGCATCAGCTCGGCCACGATGATGTCGTCAAAATCGGAACTCCCTTCTACCGGCGGAAGACTTGGGGACCGCCGCTCTTCCAGCAGGATACGGAGAGCCCCGGGGCCGACTCCCTCCCCTCGTGCCTGATCAAGCAGCCATTGGTCATTGCCGCGCCCACACTGCATCGCGTAGCGAGCCCCCAGCTCGGCCGCTACCGACGCTTCCGGGTGCGTTTCGAGGTGCTGTTGGCAGAATCTGCCGTGGGCCCAGACGGCTTCGGCGAGGCCACAAACCACCGGGGGATCGAAGGGCCGGCCGAAATCGCGCCGGCCCGGAATGGCGAGCAGCGCGACCAGAAACCAATGCTGCGCGATCTGTTCGGCCATCGCGAATCCGTCGGGATCTTCCTCGGCGTCCCAGACACTCAGGGTCAGGTCCCGGCATTCGTTCGCGACCCAGGCCCTGAGATCGAGGTCCTTGCGTGACAGCGCGAGCGACGTTCCCAAGCCTTCGAGCCACTCCCGGTCCTTCCAGTCGTCCCAGTCAGGGGCCAGGTAGTGGCCATCCCGCCGCTCGGCCAACTGCCGCCGGTGTTCATCGAGAGTGGTCCGGGCAAGTTCTTCGGCGCGGGCCGGCGCCAACTCGCGGATCGCCCGGGCGATCGCCATCTGATGGCGTACCCAGTGTCTGCCCCGGCCCGGGGAGAGCCCCAACTGAAAATGCGAGACGAAGTGCTCGGAACCCGGTTCGCTGAAGTGGCTTACCGCCAGTTTCGTGCACTCGTCTTCGAGCTGCACCAGGAGACCCGGTTTCGTTCCGCTACCCGGAACCGACAACGCCCTCGAAGCCTGATTGAGGACCTCGCCGATCCAGCGCATGCAATCGGCTGGATCCAGGGTCGCCAGACGTTCCACCAGCCGCAGAACCAGATCGCCGACGACGTCTGTCGGACGTTCCGGAGCCTTGCCGGAATCCGCCTCCGCCGGTGCGCCCGGAGCGTTTCGCCACGATCCCCGGCTGTCGTCCAGTTTCCTCGCCGAACCCAGGGCGTGCACGATGGCCAGCGCGATCGCTCCGTCGTCGGCGCCCGCCGTAATCCATCCCAGCGTCGCGCCGGGATCGCCTGGAGGCGTCCGGGCCACGATGCGCCGAGCGGCCCTGGCCTGCATGGTCGGCACTTCCAGTCTGGAGACGAGCGCGGGCAACGGCTCGGGGGACAGCTCAACCACGAGGTCAATCAGATTGGCCACCGCTGGATGGAGTCCCTGGTTCACCAACTCGAGGCTTTGTTCTTCGAGTTGCGCAAAGGCGGGCACCAGCCCGTCCCGGGATACGGCGCTCCCGAAACTGACGGCCTCCGGGTCCTCGTCAGCCAGGCGACCATCATCCGGCACGCGAGCCCTGGACCCATTCAACACGTCCACAGCCGCGTCCACAAAGGTCTCCACCTCTCCCTCCGCCCAGCGCCGTCTGATCATTCCAACCGACAGTTCGAGTCCGATGGATCCGACCGCCCAGACCGCATCTTCGGAACGGCGCGGGCCGACGCCCTCGATCACGAGATCGGCGACCAAGGCAGCGTGATCCGGTTTCAGCCACCTCACGTGGGCTCCCGAGTCGAACCATGCGCCAATCATGGCGATGGCGCGGTCCTGGTCCGCCGGCGGCACGTGCTTCCGGATCACCGGTTCGATGTGGTCGAACACCGATCCTCTGGCTCCCGGGGCCGCCCCGGCGCCGAAGATCCGCCAGACGGCCTCCCGGGCCTCGGTCGAGAGCGCGGATTCACCCCCCGGTCTGGCAGCCATCAGGAGAACTCCCGGACGAGCACGTCCGAGGCGGGGGTGTTCGGCTCGAGAGCCCACAACTGCTCCGCCTCGGCTCGGTAGACCCCGTAGGGGAGGCTCACGAAGGTCACACCGAACCGACTCCATCCATTGAACGAATTGGTCATCAGGATCTCGCGCCTGCCAGTAATCAGATATCTGTCGTGAAAGCACCCCCGTTCATCGCTCCGATTCACAAAGGTCCGCACGGTGACGTTGGCCCGGATCTTCCGCAGGCAGCGCGCCCACCACGCCGGCGCATCGCCCGGTTCCCGTTCCGCGCACAGAATGCGCAAGGGCCTGCGCTGAATCGCGGCGCACATGTCAGAAAAGAGCTGGGCGACTTCGTCGGCCATCGTGTGGCCGACAAAGCACGGATCCGCGAGGTAGACCGGTCCGGCGCGGTCGGCGTCATGTCCAATGAGGCGGAGGAAATACCGCGCCGCCTCCTCGAATCTACCGGGGGCAAACCGCACGAGGTTGGCGTCGCGTCGCGCCCCCACCTCTCTCTGACGCGCGACCCGGTGGAGCCACTGTTGCCGAATGCCCCGATCGAGCCGCGCTGTCGGCAGGAACCGCCCGGGAACCGGAGCCTGCGGGCGTGACGGATGGACCTGCTGCGGAACCCCCGCTACCGGATCCAGGGAACGCCGCAGCGCCTGATCTTCCCTCAGTCCGGCCTGGACCGCCTCGACGCCCGGCAGATTCTCCACCAGATCCACATACTGCCCATCGAAATCGCGGCAGACCGCAAAGCCGGTGCGATCCACTTGCGAACCCAACTCGATCGTCGTCTGCCCGGGAGTTACCGGCACTTCCCGTCGAAGCACTTCGTCCCCACTGTGGCTGGCCCAGACGGTCGCACGATACGTCTCGGGCAAGAGCCCGCTCGCCTCGACATGAAGTCGAAGCGTCTGGTCGTGATGCGCCGTCAGGCGACAGGTGATCGCATCCTCCGCGGCCGCGATGAGCAAGTTGCCGACGCGCTCCGGACGTCGGTCGAGCGGAAAGCCGAGTCGCCGGAGCGCCGTGCCCAATCGTTCGGCAAGCGGATCGGACAGCGACAACCACCGTTTCTGCGGTTCCTCTTCGAAGCTCCAGTACTCGGTAATCGCGGCGCTGTGCATCGAGAATGGACTGTGTATCGACGCGTCCAGGCGCCGCCCGTAGTCCCGGTATGCCCAGTGATGCCGGGGCTCCGCTTCGAGGACATAGTGAATCGCCTCTTCGTTCGCCTGAAGCACACCTGATGCAAGGACACTGTCGACGTGTTCGCGGCACTGCTCATACGCGGCGTTAAAGGACATCAGGCTCAGATCGTCACCGAGTTCCTGCGTCTTCCAGGTGACATCAGGTTTGGCTGGCCACGGACCCAGAGCCTCTCGCCTCCGGTGACGCATGAACGTAAAGAGATTCCGGGCCTTCCCTCCGCGGGGATGCCAGACAAGAACCGTCAGTCGACCGATCCGTTCCCCCTGGTCGAGCAGGGTCAAGCTGACCCGCTTGGGAGGCACAAACGGAAGACCTCGTGTGCCCGCCCACTTCACCGCCTCGTCAAGCGGGACCCAAACACTGCGGCCCTGTCGTCGAACGGCCAAATGGCGCCGGTGTATGTGTTGGCGCACATAGTTTTCCTGTTTGCCTACGGCAAGCGCCAACTCCGATACCGTGAGATTCATCGTGGATTCCTCATCTCAACGTAACGATGTGTCAATGTCATGTGTCACATATCGCATGGGGTGACCGCATCCCGCATGCGGTTCCAAAGATGATTTTCTTGTTGTGTATGACGTGACTGCATTGTTTCACATCACAACGCCGGTTCGTAGGGTCCCAATGCACAAAATGTCTACCAAATCTCACTGTAATGAACGTAAGCAAAACCGGTCACATACGCTTGTGAAGAACACTGCGGAGTCACAAGCAACAAACCGGCCGGTAGTTGATGAGGTTTCGGCCAATGTTGATCCGCGGAGCGCTTCTCTGTCGCTACGTTTAGCCCGGATATCTCATACTCATTCGGCATGGAAGGGGCTTGTACTTTGTAAGTCATTGATATAGAATGACTTATGCCCATAAAGCAACCTCCCCGGCGCGTGACGCGGTGTACCAAGCGCGGCATGCGGCATCCAGCCCCCGACGGGCTTTCCCAGCGGCATATCGAGACCGATTTTTCGGGCGGAGTCATCACCTCCAACGGCGGTGTCA
>MPMW01000152.1 GCA_002238705.1 Acidobacteria bacterium bin61
TCCTCGGAGCGCCGGCCTCCGGCCGGCATCGCGCGGGAGCGCGAAACCGGTGGTGTCCGCACGCCGCTCGGAGCACCGGGTCGCCAGGCAGCGCCGGTGCTTGAATTCGCCCCAGTTTTTCGGACCAGTGGCAGTGCCGGTTTATGCCGGCCCCCGGAGTTGCTGTCGAAGTCTACGGGCCACGACGAGCACTTCCAGAACCGTTCTTCTACTTCGACAGGGCAAATGCCCATTCAGGTCCCAAGTGTCTCTCCGAAAATGACTTGGCCTTCTTTAGCCCGTATTTCTCATCCCTGACGCCCCCGTTGAAGCGGTGTCTGAGCCGTCAGGGCTGTCTCCGTCGGGCCCTCGGAGCGCCGGCTTCCAGCCGGCATCGCAGAGCGAAGCGAAGCGAAACCGCACAACCCTCTCCTCCTCCACAGCCCACCCGGTACGGGAACGCCGGACCTTCTACCTTTTGTCAAGGGGGTAAAGGGGGAATTACATACTGAATTAGACGGCCCTTCTCATCCACCGAAGGATCAACCTACCCCTTCTTGTTTGTCTGTTGCCTAGCCTGATCTCTCTTTAGCCGTACAGGGGCGAAGATTGCCTTCCCGAGACTATCCAGATCCGCCGGTACTCCGGGAATGATCTTCGGAGGTCTGCCCCTCTTCTTAATTTCCTGTTTCTCGCTCATCTCTTGTCTCCTGCCAGAATCCTGTATGGAAGGAACTTCCCGATGAACCCCAACGTGATACTGGAAAGTTGATCCAGGGTATCCATCGTCCGGAAGTTGTGTCGTCCCGCAAACTCGTTGACGTACCGATGCAGATGCTTGGGACTCATACGATGATAGGTTCCGTAGTAGCCTCGCTTCAGCATGGCCCAAAACGACTCGATACCGTTTGTGTGAACCTGCCCGCGAACATACTCACTGACGGAATGGTTCACCGAGTCATGGTCGTACTCTCGAAGACCCTTGTAAGACGTGCTCTGGTCCGTATAGACCGTCGCGCCTGACTTTACGTGAGTACGGACGAAGCCTTGGAGTTGAACCTTGCTTGTGGATCGAACGACCCCTGCCTTCACGATACCGGACTCACGCTCCTTGACTCCCGCGACGATGACCTTCCCCTTGAAGTTGAAACGGCCATCATAAACCTGTTCCTGCTTCGGAAGGCGCTTGTTGAAATGCTTGTTCCGTTCCTTCCCACCAACGTAGGTCTCGTCCACTTCAACGGTGTCCTCTAGAAGATTGTTGCCGGTGATCCAAGCCTCACGAATCCTCTGAGCAAGGTGCCATGCCGTCTTCTGAGTGACGTTCAGATCACGGGCCAGCTTCATGCTGGAAACACCCTTGAGATTGGTGGTGAGAAAGTACATGGCAAACATCCACTTCCGCAGAGGAAGACGGCTATCCTCCATCACTGTCCCGGTCCTGACGCTGAAGTACTTCTTACAGGACTTGCAGCGGTAAGGCATTGGCCTCTCGCTCCGAACTACCGTCACATTATCGGAGTGGCAACGTGGGCAGAACAATCCGTCCGCAAACATGTGAGCCTCAAACCACTTCCTTGCGGCGTGCTCATCCGGAATCATCTCGGTAAACTCGACCATGGAGAGTCCCTTCCGATAGGACTTCCCCGGTCCCTTCTTACGACCTGTCTTTCTCTTGGGCACAATCCATATAATGTAACACCATAAAAAGAAAGTCAAGGCTAAGAGCGACAAATACCGTCACTTGATTGTTCTCATGAATCTTCACCGTACAAAATACGGGGAGAATCGCTTATACTGTGGTGCTTATCCAAATGGATAGAGTGGGGCTGGAGGGATTCGAACCCTCACCCTCTCCCCCATCCTGCCTCCTAACAGGGGTTGACCGAGGACCGGAGTGGTAGTCCGGCGTGTCTTCCAGTTCCACCACAGCCCCATCTTTATCCAAGTTGTTCCATTTTACGAGGTGGAGCGGACGAGATTCAAACCCGCAACTCCCGAGTTGTCGATAGAGAAACAAGCCGGGGTTTTCTCGTTAAACTACCGCCCCGTTTACCCCATCTTAGAGAGCGGGCGACGAGATTCGAACTCGCAACCCTCGGAAGGTCAAATCAAGCGTGACTTCACGCAACCGAAAGCTCTACCTTTGAGCTACGCCCGCCTCTCCATATTCATTCCAAACGGGGTGGAGCGGATGGGAGTCGAACCCATAACCACCGAATGTCAAAATGGAAAACGCCCGGTAAGCTCTCCCGTTGAGCTACCGCCCCGTTTACCCGTCGCAAGAGCTAGTCTAGCAAATGCGGCGGGTTCCCTTAAGGCGCGTTCTGCCTAGCGTCCAACTCAATAGCACGCCTCCTGAATTCTGCCACGAGAATTCAGGAGACAATCATCTGTTGCTGCTATTCCTAGATTCCATGCTTGGCCGTCTGCTGTGATGTTGAATCGACAAGTGAACTGTCTTGTAATCGTTGGCGGATTACTCTGACAGTCAGTTGTGTCTGTCCCTAGTTGACATAGGCTTGGTTCGTCACAAGTCCCATCGTTGGCATACCCACATGTGTCTCGATTCTGGCCAGTGTACTGGTATTGCATCTGACCCAAATACTCATTTTCCTCAACGTGGACCAAAATCAATCCTCCCATCGTCATGCAGGTGGATGATTGGTCATTGGGGTCTGACGCTGTTCTGGACACTAGATCACTTTCGAGATCTGCCCGAATGTCGGCCTTTATCTCAAGTTGGTGTCTATGTGAAAGCCACGGCTGATACACGATGGCTGCTGTAACCGCGCTGACAGAAAGGATACATAGAACGGAAATCCAGATCCGTTCCAATGTAATGAATGCCCGTAGGCTCGATTGGAAGTTCGACATTTCACTGATCTCCTAATGCACTTGAAGGCGCGTTCTGCCTAGAATCCGACTCAACAAAATGCTTGCTTCATTTTTGCACCGAGGGGTACGAGGATTCGAACTGTCGTTTGGCAAGCTTCCCCTTGTTCCACGAGTACTTTCCGAACTTCCTGTGGATGAGCAACCAGCTAACGGACAGAGTGACGAGGTAGAGCAGGAAGCTCACAATCGTCCACTCCCCGAACATGCTTCGGAAAATCTCTGCCGCTACGGCTAAGACAACAGCAAACGCTACCCACCCAAAGGCCCACGCCGCTAGTTTCTCGGCAAACGGCGTATCGGGTGTTGTCTCATCCGACGTGGGCCGTTTAGGAACACCTTCGTTTCCCCCGTCCGGCGCGTTTAGGTTCAGCATGGCCATCGCTCCTTTCCGACCCTACTAAGGGCCGGGCCGTTTGCGATTGCCCCTGTGAAAGGAGTTGATCCCCACCTATTCGCCAGCACGGGGAGCTACCCCGAGCCTTTCTAGGACTCTTGTATTCAGCGGGTAGCCCGACGAAAGTCGGCCTTCCACTGGAGCAATCGCAGAGGCGAGGGTACTAGACTCGACTCGCGGACCGCAAACAGAGGGGCAGATTCACCGTGCCCCGTCTAATTCAGTATGTAATTCCCGGTAAAGGGGGGCGGATGCACGACATATTTGTGAGATTGGGTGGGCGGAGCGATGGGTCTTGGGGGTGACGGCGGAATGCTGTCAGTGTATATTGCTGTCAGCATAGAGGAGGCCCCGTGCCTGACATCGCATCGCTCCCAGCCCTTGAAGCCCACCAGAACGAGATCCGTCGGCAACTCGCCGCGATTGGAGACCTGCGCCCCGGATCCCTGGTCGAGCGCTACCGCAAGTGCGGCAAGTCCTACTGCCATTGTGCCGCCGACGGGGCGCGTGGTCATGGGCCGAGTTGGTCGCTCACCCATCCCGTCGCGGGTACCACGCGGACCCGGGTCATACCACGCGGAGCCGTAGAACAGACCCGCGCCCAGATCGCGGAATGCCGGCGCTTTCGGCAGCTCGTCCGCGAGATGATCGAGGTCAGCGACGCGATCTGTCAGTTACGACTGCGGTCAGACACATCCGCTCCGGCGGCCAAAAAAAGGGGCTCCAGACCACGGTCACGGCGGAGATCACCGCCGAAGTCGAGCGGCTGATCGGCGCGGGCCCGCTGGACGACATCGACTTCGAGGCAGTCGAGACCGCCGCCCGCCAGATGGCGCTCCGGATCATGGGGCATGCCGTTGCCAAGCGCCTCAACGCCGATCACTCGGACGAGACGGGTTGTGTTGTCTGTGGTTGCGGGGCCGAGGCCCGCTATACCGGACGCCGGCGCAAGACCTTCACCACCGCCCTCGGCCCCCTGATCCTCGAACGCGCCTGGTATCACTGCGAACACTGCGCCGAGGGTTTCGCTCCCCGCGACCGCGCCCTCGGGCTCGACTCCTCCTCCCTCTCTCCCGCCGCGCTCCGCATGACCGGCCTCATCGCGGCAAGCGTCAGCTTCGCCAAGAGCAGCGAACTGCTGGCCGCGCTGGCCGGTCTCGATATCGACCCCAAGTTGGTGGAAAGACAGGCCGAAGCCCTCGGGGAAGCCATCGCCGAGGATGAGCGCCGCGTCATCGAACCCGAACCCTCGAAGGCACACACCCTCTATCTCGGCCTCGACGGCACCGGCGTCCCCGTCCGCAAGTCCGAGACCCAGGGCCGGAAGGGCAAGCAGCCCGACGGCCCCCCCAAGACCCGCGAGGCCAAGCTCGCCGTCGTCTGGTCCGCGGACTCCCGCGACCACGACGGCAACCCCGTCAAGGACCCGGACTCCGTCTCCTACAACGCCGCCATCGAGACCGCCGCCATCCACGACACCGAGACCGAACCTCCGCCCTTTGCCAAACGGGTCCTCCGCGAACTCGAACGCCGACGCTTCCGCGACGCTCCCCGCCAGGCCGTCCTCGGCGACGGCGCCGCCTGGATCTGGAACTTCGCCGACGAACACCTCCCCAACGCTACCCGGATCGTGGACATCTTCCACGCCAAGCAACACCTCTTCGACGCCGCCAAGGCCATCTACGGAACCGGAACCGACCTCGCCGCCGCCTGGGGAAAGCAGCGCCGCGACGAACTCGACCAGGGCCGCTTCGACCAACTCCTCGCCGCTCTCCAGGAGCACGCCGACTCCTGCCCCGAGGCCCAAAGGACCCTCGACTACTTCACCAACAACCGCGAGAAGATGCGCTACCCCGACTTCCGCGCCCGGGGACTGTGTGTCTCCACCGGCGTACTCGAAGCCGGTTGCAAGTCCGTCATCGCCGAACGACTCAAGAACAGCGGCATGCACTGGACCGTCAACGGAGCCAACGCCGTCATCGCCCTCCGATGCGCCATCCGCTCCAATCGCTTCGACGACTTCTGGGAGCGCCGCGCTACCGGATGAGCCCTATCTCACAAATATGTCGTGCACCC
>MPMW01000153.1 GCA_002238705.1 Acidobacteria bacterium bin61
TGCGACCTGATGCTCGCGGTCGGATCCTCGCTGGTCGTCGAACCGGCCGCCTCCATCCCGCGGGTGGCCCGTTTCGCGGGAGCGCGCCTGATCATCGTCAACCGCGACCCGACGCCGCTCGACCGGATGGCCGACGCGGTGGTGCGCGGCGAGATCGGCGCGGTGCTGCCGGACTTGGTGCGGCGCGACGGGTAGGGTCGCGAGGACGGCCTCGAACGCGCCAAGGCTCCCATCGGGATTCACGGGCCATCCCGAACATCGGGGTCCTTCCCGCCGCCCGCCTCCCGGCGGGCGGCGCCGGCTGAAGCCGGCGGTCCAAGCCTATTCGCCATCCCGACAGGTGGCGTTGCACGGGTTCGCGCAACGTGCCGGCCGTGGACGCGATGCGTCGTGGGCTACAGCCGTACGGTCCCGTCCACCCGGGATAGCCGCCGGTCGAACGTCCCGACCGCACGATGCCCCGCCTTGCGGGCCGTCTCGACAATGAGGCAGTCCGAGAATTCGACCGTGCCCTCGCCTCGGAAGGTTGCGTGCGCCCGGCGAACCACATCTTCGTCCTGAAGCGTCAGGCGGTCGTGGTCCAGCAGCATCTCGACGGCGGTGGCGACACGCCGCTGGTCGAGCCCGTACGCGGACTGCAGCACCCATACCGTCTCCGCCAGCACCAACAGGGACACCCAGGCTCCCGTCTCGACAAACGCCTCCGCGCGCGCGACCTGATCCGGGTCGTCCCGGACGATCAGCCGGACCAGTACGTTCGTGTCAAGAGCGCGCATGCCGGCGCCGCAAATGAGTCCCGATTCCCGTGTCCATCTCTTCGACGCTCACCCGTTCGGGCGCCGACGGGAAGACGGCCTGGTGAATCTCCAGCGACGAGTACTTGGTCGCCCGCCGGACGACCACTTCCGGTCCCCGTTCGCACCACTCCACCGTCGAACCCGGAGTCAGGCCCAGCTTGCGCCGGATCCGCGCGGGGATGGATACCTGGCCCTGGGAAGTGATCCGCGACTGAATGCTCTCCACGTGCCGGTTTGAAACGTTGCCCACTGCTCCATTGTCGTTGTCATTACCCCGGTAAGTCAAGTGTCCGGCCGGGCCGAACCGAGGGGTCGCGGAGGGACGGTCTACCGCGTTTCCACCACCTGTTCCACGAACCGCCGCAGCAGGCTCGTCGCACCCGGGGTTGCCGGGGTGGTCGCGCAAAACTCTTCGACAGAGGCCGCGCCGGTGAGCGCCAGGTAGGGGGGATACGCGGCGATTCGCTGGATGAGGTCGTCCCGGTCGAGTTCCGGGTGGAACTGGGTCGCGTAGATGGGCTTTCCCGAGAACTTCAGGGCCTCGTTCTCGACGGTGGCGCTCGACGCGAGGCTCACGGCGCCCTCCGGCAACTCGTCCACGATGTCCTCGTGACCGATGACCGCGGGAAATCCGCCGCCCAGCGGGCCGAAAACCGGGTCCCGGCGGCCCGCCTCCGTCAGGTCGAGCCGCAGGACACCCACCTCGGCGCGGCCGTGGTCCGTCACCACCCTGCCGCCGAGAGCCCGTGCCAGCGCCTGAAAGCCCCAACAGGACGCGAAGGTGGGGATGAACCGCTCGTAAAGCGTCTCCATGGCCCCGAGCGCCCCGGAGAGCCACGGCCCACCGCGCACCACCGAGTGGTCCCCGCTTCCGCCGATGAGGACGACATCGATCGCATCGAAGAGTTCCGCCGGCGGGGCGTCGGCCAGGAGATCGAAGATCTGGAGCTGGTCCGGTTCCAGTCCGAGCGCCCGGCGGAAGCAGAACACCTCGTGCGCGGCCATGGGATCTCCGGGCTCGCGCACCTGGAGCAGGAGGAAACGGGGCGGGGTCACGGCGCGCAGAGAGTACGGGAAGAGCGGCCCCGGACGGCGGGCACCCGCCGCCCGGAGGCCGCCGGATTCGGGTCTTCCTACTCCGACGTGTAGCGGCTGAGGAGCGGTTTCCCCGGGAAGACGCCGTCCACCAGCGCGCCGTCCCGCACCACGGGGACGCCGTCCACCACCACGTGGGCGACCCCTTCGGAGAAGCTCAGGTCGTCCTCGAAGTTCGCGGTGTCGATGATGGTGTCGGGATCGAAGACGGCGATATCGGCGATCGCGCCGATCTGGATCCGGCCCTTCCGCCGCATCAGGGGAGCGACTTCCTGCAGCCGTTCGGCAGGCAGGAGCGTGATCTTCTTGATCGCTTCGGGCAGCGACAGCACTCCCTGGTCGCGCACGTAGCGCCCGAGCACCCGCGAGAAGGTGCCCGCCGAGCGCGGATGGGCGCCGGGGGCATAGGGCATCCCGTCGGACGCCACCATCACGAACGGAGTCCTCATCGCCAGCTCGATCATCTCCGGATCCATCATGTGCATGATGACCGTGCCGCCCTCCTGCTGGAAGAAGTTGAAGGTCTCCTCGGTGAGCCGCTCCCCGGTGTCCTGCCACTGGATGTCCGAATAGGTCATCCCCAGTTTCTCCTGCCAGCCCTCGTCGAAAATCGCCGAGGAGATGCCGGTGGAGGCGGCGGTGTAGGGATAGGCCTCGGTGGTCACGTCCACCCCGGCGTCGCGGGCGCCCTTGATCAGGGCGAGGGTGACCGGCAGGTGGTGCAGGCTCGAGCTGTTCAGGTGCACGATGTGGAGCGCCGCGCCGGTGGCCGTGGCGTTGGCCAGCACCTCCTGGATCGCGGAGACCGCCATGTCGCGCACGTGGGTGTAGATCGGAACGTCCAGTTCCGCCGCCAGCTCGAAGATCCGGAAGATCTCGGTGTGGGTGGCGCCCGGGTAGTACTGGTGCGGGAGCCCGATGCCGAGCCCCCCGGCCCGGATCTCGGCGGCGATGGCCTCATGGACCGCCTCGGTGTTCTCCACCGCGGTGTAGTTCGCTTCGCGGAGGAGGTTGGCGTGTTCGATCACCAGTTCGGCGCCGGTGCTCTCGGCGTCCAGGACCCCTTCCGCCACCTCGCTGACATCCGGAATCCCGAGCAGGCGCAGACCCCCGTGGGACACCGACGCGCCGTAGTGGATGATCGCCCCGTCCGTCCGGCTCTCCAGGAACCGGCCGATCCGGGGAACGCCGCCCTCGAGCTCGAGGGCCGTGGTGACGCCGTCCATCGCCTGGTACTTGTTCGCCTCGGTGGTCTGCCCGTGGGCATGGAGATCGATGAACCCCGGACTCACGACCTTGCCGGACGCATCGAGCAATACCCCGCCCTGCTTCAGCCGGTTCTGGAGCACCTCCCGGGAGATGGCCACGATCTCGTTCCGCACCACTCCCACGTCGCGGACCGCGTCGAGTCCCGTTTCGGGATCGATGACGCGGCCACCGGTGATCACGAGATCGAGATCGCGTTCCTGGGCCAGCAGCGCCGCCGGAAGCAGAAGAGCGAGGATGAGGGCGCCGGAGCGCCGGGAATGGCTGGAACGCATGCGTGCGGTTCTCCTTCTTCGTTACTCGGAGGAATGGCGGCTGAGGAGCGGCTTGCCCGGGAAGACTCCCTCCACCAGGGCTCCGTCCCGGACCACCGGGACACCGTCCACGACCACGTGGGCGACTCCCTCGGAAAAACTGAGGTCGTCCTCGAAGTTCGCGGTGTCAATGATCGTGTCGGGATCGAACACCGTGATGTCGGCGATGGCGCCGATCTGAATCCGGCCCTTCCGCCGCATCAGGGGAGCGACCTCCTGCAGCCGCTCGGCCGGCATGAGAGTGATCTTCCGGATCGCTGCGGGAAGCGTCATGACGCCCTGTTCCCGGACGTAGCGTCCGAGCACCCGCGAAAAGGTCCCCGCCGACCGCGGATGGGCCCCCGGGGCGTACGGCATCCCGTCCGAGGCCACCATCACGAACGGCGTGCTCATCGCCAGTTCGATCATCTCCGGATCCATCATGTGGAAGATGACCGTCCCTCCCTCTTCCTGAAAGAAGTTGAACGTCTCCTCCGTGAGCCGCTCGCCGGTGTCCTGCCACTGGATGTCCGACCAGGTCATCCGGAGCCGGTCCTGCCAGCCCTCGTCGAAGATGGCCGAGGAGATCCCGGCGGAAGCAGCGGTGTAGGGGTAGGCCTCCGTCGTCACGTCCACGCCCGCGTCCCGCGCCCCCTTGATCAGGGCGAGGGTGACCGGCAGATGGTGGATGCTCGAGCTGTTCAGATGCACGATGTGGAGGGCCACGCCGGTGGCCGTCGCGTTGGCCAGCACTTCCTGGACCGCCGAGACGGCCATTTCCCTCACATGGGTGTAGATGGGGACATCCAGCTCCGCCGCCAGCTCGAAGACCCGGAAGATCTCGGTGTGGCTCGCGGCCGGGTAGTACTGATGGGCCATTCCGATGCCGAGGGCTCCGGCCCGGATCTCCGCCGCGATCGCCTCGTGCACCCGGCCGGCGTCATCCACCCCGGAGTAGTTCGCCTCGCGGAGGAGATCGACGTGCTCAAGGGTCCGTTCGGCGCCGATGCTCTCGGCGTCCAGGACCGGGTTCGCCCGCTCCGCGACCCCTCGAATTCCGAGGAGGCGCAACCCCTGATGGCGCGCGGAGGCGCCGTAGTGGACGATCGCCCCGCCGGCCCGGTTTTCCAGGTAGCGCTTGATCCGGGGGACCCCGTCCTCGAGTTCCAGCGCCGTCGTGACCCCGTCCATCGCCTGGTAGCGGTTCGCTTCGGTCGTCTGCCCGTGGGCGTGAAGGTCGATGAATCCCGGGCTCACCACCTTGCCGGACGCATCGAGGAGCACCCCGCCCTGCTTCAGCCGGTCCTGGAGCGCCTCGCGGGAAATGGCCGCGATCTCGTTCCGCACGACTCCGATGTCGCGAACCGCATCCAGCCCGGTCTCGGGATCGAGAACCCGGCCGCCGGTGATCACGAGATCGAGGTCGCGCTCCTGAGCCGGCAACGCCGCGGGTAGCAGAACGGCGAGGAAAAGGGCGCGGAAACAGCGGCCGAAACGCGAGGACAAGGGCCGGGATCTCCTTGTCGAAATCATCTCGAGGGTTATCTGGGGATCACCGGAATCACCACCCTCGAGGGGTGGTCCGCATCGTGGTAGATGGTGTTCGTGGCCACGAGACCGGGACGGTCCTCCATCATTTCCCTGCCGGTGTTCCCGTTCGGGTACCACTTCGGGAAACTGGAACTCGTGACCGTCAACCGGATCCGCTGGCCCGGAAGGAAGACGTTGGACATCGGGTAGAGCT
>MPMW01000154.1 GCA_002238705.1 Acidobacteria bacterium bin61
TCCAGAAGCTCCCGCGCCTGATGCTCGAAGCCCGCGCTCACCCCGATCTGGGGCGGGTCGCCGTTCACCACGAACGTCCACAGCACCGAGATCTCGTCCGGGTCGCCGGGCCGGCCGTTCACGGTGAGCAGGATCGCCGGACAGGGCGGGATCATCGGGCCCGGCGCGGCAAGCGAACCGCGAGGACCAGCCAGCGGCGCCGGCGGACTGGCCTGACCCTTCTCCGGGGACACCTCGGACCCGTCCACCGACGCGCGTCCCTCCGGAGCGCATCCCCAGACGCCAGCGATCGCCGTAACCGCCGATCCGCCCTCCAGGAACCGCCTTCGGGACCAAGCGGGCGGGCGGGACATGAGGATTTCGACGATACCGCAGGCAATCCGCGCTCCCGACGTCGCCTCGCCCCTACGAACTACCCCGGGAGTCGCCGAGGATCCGCGCGTCCAGCTCGGCGTCGGGAATCGCCGCGTACTCGCGGGCGCGCCCCAGGTAAAACAGCACACCGAGCCCGATCCAGCCCGCCAGGGCGATCCAGGAGGGCAGGGCCATGAAGCCGGGCATCCCGGGAACGCACAGGAGAACGAGAAACCCGGCGGACAGGATCGCGCCGAGCGCCGCTTCCAGCCGTTGACGCCCGCGGCGCGCCACCGAAAACGCCGCGATGCAGGTGTAGAGGTAGCCGCAGGCGGTGCCGACCGCGGCCATGTCCACCACCCAGACGATGACCTCGCGGCCGAACCAGGGCGCGAGCAGCGAGGCCGCCCCGGTGAACAGCAGGGCGTTCCGCGGCGTGCCGCGCGCCCGGTCGATCGTCCCGAACCACGCCGGCAGCAATCCCGCCCGTCCCATGCTGAACATGAGGCGGCTGCTCGCCATGAAGAAGCCGTTGATCCCGGTGAAGATCGCCATGACGACGGCGATGCTCAGGACGGCCACTCCCAGCGTCCCGAGGCTCGCCTCGACCGCGGCGCCGGTCACCCAGACGGACTCGCCAGCCACGAGTTCCCGCCAGGGCAGCACCACCCCGGTGGCGAGCACGACCGCCACGTACATCCCGGCGCCGGCCAGGATCGCCACCGCCATCAGCCGGAACGCCTTCGAGGCCGGGAACGCGAACTCCTCGGCCGCCTGCGGCAGGGTGTCGAAGCCGACGTAGAGCCACGGCGAGATCGCGAGCATCGCCAGGACGCCGGTCCAGGCCGACCGGCCGGGCGCGAACCAGGGCTCCCAGTTCGCCACGCTGGCTCCGGGGCCGGTGAGCGCACCGATGCTCACCAGCGCCACCCCCGCCACCAGCAGGCCGGTCAGGAACACCTGCGTTCTCCCGACCCCTCGCACGCCCCGGGCGTGCAGGAACCCGACGAGCACCACCGCGAACGCCGCGAGGGCGACCTCCCCGGCAAACACGTCGAATCCGGCGACCGTGTAGAGGTAGCCCCGACTGAACAGCTCCGGCGCGACGAACTTGCCGAGAACTGCGAGCGCCGTCGCGTTGAGCGGCACGATGCTCAGGTAGCCGAGGGTGAGCAGCCAGCCGCAGATCACCGCGTGATGCCGGCCGGCGGCCCGGTAGGCGTAGGCGAACTCGGCCCCCGCCACCGGAAAGGTGCGGACCATGAGGCCGTAGCTCCGGGCGATCACGATCATCGCCAGGGCGCCGAGCCCGATGCCCGCCGCCGCGCCGAGCGGTCCGGCGGTGTCGAGGAAGTCGCCGGGAAGGATGAAACAGCCGAAGCCGATGACGCAGCCGAGCGCCAGGGACCCGACCTGGAGCGGCGCGAGCGCCCGCCGGAGTCGGGGGCGCTCGCTTGCGGGCTTGTCACTCATCGTCAGGTTCACCGGTCACGGATCCGGTGGGCTGGATTATCCGCGTGCAAGGCATTGGTGGCCGCCCGGGCGAGTCCTTAGAGTTCGCGCCATGAGAGTTTCCCGACGTACCGTGCTGAAGGCAGCGCTCGCGCCCGGGACGCTTGGGTGGGCGGTGAACACGCGCGCCGAGGCCCAGACCGGATCCCGGACCGGCGCCCGTCATTCCAGTTTCGATCCCTGGATCGAGATCCGACCCGATCACGTCCGCCACAACGTCCGGGAGGTCACCCGCCTCGTGGAAGGCCGTCCCATCCTGGCGGTCATCAAGAACAACGCCTACGGCATGGGCCTCGTCAACATGGCCCGGATTCTCGAGACCGAGGAGGGCGTGACCGGCATGGCGGTCGTGAAGCTGAGCGAGGCGATCGCGCTGCGGGACGCCGGAATCACCAAACCGATTCTCCTGATGGGTCCGTTCGACGACGCCGACCTGGAAGAGGCAGTGATGCGGAACGTCACGCCCATGGTCTACACGGAGGTCGGCGACGCGCTCGACCGGCTGGCAGCCAGGAGGCAGGCAGCGGTCCCGGTGCAGGTCTGCGTGGACACCGGGATGGGGCGGGTGGGCGTCTCGCACCGGGAGGCGGCCGGCCTGATCGCCGATCTCGCCGGGCGGAACGGGGTGAACCTCGCCGGGACGATGACCACGCTCAACGAAGACCCCGAGTTCGAGAAGCTGCAACTGCAGCGGTTCCGGGAGGTCCACGAAACCGTGGCCGCGCGGGGCGTTTCCACGGGCCCGCGGCACGCGGCTTCGAGCTACGGCCTCTTTGACAATCCGGCGGCGTTCCTCGACGCGGTGCGGCCCGGCATGGCGCTCTTCGGCCAGTATTCGCTGGCGAGGTTCCGCGACATGGACCGGCTCGACCTGCGGCCCTCCATGAGCCTGAAGGCCCGGGTGGTGCTGGTGAAGCGGCTGGAAGAGGGAGACACCGCGGGTTACGAGGCGGCCTACCGGGCGGACCGGGACGTCTGGATCGCGACCATCCCCGCCGGGCATGTGGACGGCGTGCCTCGGGTGGCGGCGAACGGTGGCTGGGTGCGCATCGGCGGAACTCGCTATCCCATCATCGCCAGCGTGTCCGCGAGCCACACGATCGTCGAGATCGGGCCGGAGAAGACGGTAAGCGAGGGTGACGTCGCGACCTACTTCGACTGGGAAGACGGCTCGCGGCCCGAGGACGCGAGCACGGCTTCCGGGGCTTCGGTGTACGACCTGATCATGCATCTCAACCCGACGTTGCCGCGGCGCCTCGTGGCCTGACGGCGACCCCGCGCGCCCCCGGTCGGGCTACCCGCGAGCACCTGCACGGGGGAGCGGTCGAGTTCGGCAACCAGCTTCGACAGCCGGAAGAAGACGTGCTCGACCGCGTTGGTGATCTCGACGACACGGCTTCGAGACGATTCGTCATTACCCCCGACCGAGTGGCCATGGCTTCTGAAGGACGCGCTCCGCCGGTCCCTACAGGCCGAGCAGCCCGACCGCGCCGAACACATTCACGATCAGCAACAGGATGCCCCGACTGCACGATGGAGGTGAGCGGCGCGGACTTCGGCCACCGAAACACCGGTCACCCGCGGATCCGTTTCCATTGGATCCGCCGCCCTCGGCGGGCGGCCCCTGCCCTACCGCACCCGGCGGGAGTAATTCACCCCGACGAAGATCCGGGTCACCTCGCCCGCGTCGCTCACCTCAAAGCGCACCAGCTCCCCGTGCGCACCGAAACCATCGCTCTCCAGCCGGAAGACATGGGGCGTGTCGGTCGCCTTCAGCACTCCCTTCGAACCGTTCGGATCCTCGGAGAGGGGTGACAGGATCACCAGGTCGTTCTCCTGGCGGAGGACGGCGGTTTCCCCGTTGCGCCTCCGGTAGGTCCCGAGGTAGATGTCCCAGTCGGGGGACCAGATCACGGGCTTCGCCTTCTCGGCGCGGGCCGCGGCGAGGGCGGGAGCGACCCATTCGAAAGCCTTGTTGAGGTAGCGGCCGGGGTTGCCGTCGCCACTGTTCGTGAACACGACGACGCCGATCTTCTCCTCGGGACTGAGCTGGGTCTGGGTGCGGTAGCCGGGGTATCCGCCGCCGTGGCCGATCAGATCGCGATCCTCGGTGTGGCGCACGGAGAAACCGAGGCCCCAGCCGCTGTCCCACGAGGACTGGAGCCAGTGGACCCGCTGCATCTCCAGCAGGGTGTTGCTCGCGAGGACCTCCTCGCTGCGGCGGTCGCGGACCCGCATTTGCCACGAGAGGAAGCGGAGCATGTCGGGGACCGTCGAGGAGAGGCCGGTGGCCGGGTCGAAGGACCGGGCGTCCACGAAGGGGAAGGTCTCGCGGGAGCCGTCCGGCATCCGGCGACCGTAGCCGGTCGTGAGCCGGCCCCGCTGGTCCGCCGGGACCGGGCCGACACTGGTCGAGTCCATCCCCAGCGGCTTCAGGATCCCATCGGCCACGAGGCCGGCGAGGGTGAACCCGAGGTTCGAGTACTTCCACTTGGTCTCCGTGGCGTAGGTGGTCTCCTGATCCGAGACCGTGTCCCGCAGGGTCTCCGCCTCCGGGAACTCGAAATCGGTCCAGGCGGGGTGGATGGACTCGCGCGGCAGCCCCGCCGTGTGGGTCAGCAGGTGGCGGACGGTGACCGGCCGCGCCTCCGGATGCCGGTTCCGGATGTCGAACCACGGCAGGTACTCGGTGACCGGATCGTCCAGACGAAGCTTTCCGGCGTCCCGCGCGCGCATCACCGATATCGCGGTGAACAGCTTCGAGTGGGAGGCGATCCGGAAAATGGAGTCCTCGCTCATCGGGACCGGAGGATCCAGCGAGGCGTGGCCGTAGGCCTTCACCCACACCGGTTCCTGATCGTGGACGATCCCGATCACCAGTCCGGGCAGACCGCCAAATTCCATCTGGGTCTGGATCCAGGTGTCCAGCAGGGTGATGCCGGCCTGGACCGGGGAGTCGGGGCTCTTCTGGGCGACCGCCGGGGCCGCGGCGAAGAGCAGGACGAAGAGAAGGGTTGGTGCCCGCATGGTCATTCCTCCCGTCGAAGGACGATTTCCGATTCTATGGAACTCGCGGACGGCGCATGGGCTTGAAGCCCCCACCAGGAGAACTGGTATTCCACGGGCCCGCGGTTCGCGGCTTCGAGCTACGGCCTCTTTGACAATCCGGCGGCGTTCCCCGGGTGGCGGCCCGGGGCGGCTGGGTGCGTATCGGGGACACGCGATACCCCATCGTCGCCAGCGTTTCCGCGAGCCACACGATC
>MPMW01000006.1 GCA_002238705.1 Acidobacteria bacterium bin61
ACAGCCGGTGGTGAAACCCCCGTGAGCACCGACAGGGGCGCGGCCCGGTTCTCCCGGTGGGGGTCGGTTCAGCCGGGATGCATCGCCACTCGGACACCGCGAGGGCCTTGTCACAGGCTGTCAGCCGGCGGGGGGCAGCACTGTCTTCCGATTTCCCCTTCCTGAAGCGCTATTCCGCGGGGGCGATGAGGACCTCGATTTCCTCCTCGGCAACCGTGGCGTCGCTCGTTTCGAGATGGGCGCGCACAAGCCACCGGAAACGTCCCTCGAAGGACCGATAGGAAAAACGCGCATCCTCCGGAACCGGCAGTTCCGAGGCCGTCTCCCAGCGGGCCGCGGCCGGCAGAGGCTCCCCGCGCCATAGTTCGTGATCCTCTGAGAAAACTCTCCGGCTCGTTCCGTCCGCGTCACGCCGCTCGGCGGTCAAGGTGATCCGGGCCTCCTTGATCTCGACCGGCCGCCTCGTGACGATGCGGACCGCGCAGTGGATCACCCCTCCGGGGAAGGCGGCCTCGCTGAGGCCGAAATCGCAGACCGAAAAGGGATGCCGGCTGAGGAACCAGGTGGTCGCCCCCACCGACCGGATGACGAAGAAAGCCACCAGGAAGCCGCCGATCAGCCAGGGCAGCGTCCACCCATAGAAATTCCCGAGGTGAGCAAAGAAGAGCGCACCCAGGACGGTGCCCGAGAGCGAGAGCAGCGAGCGCCGCTTGTCGCGGGCGATGAGCGAAGTCCAGACGAGCATGTCCGGCCGTTAGCCTGTTCCGGGAGCCACGCTATGCGGGCGGTTGAACGAGAAACAAACGACGGGCCGGATTCTAGGCGGCTTCTCGTTGTGGGACACCTGACCGAAGACGTGACACCCGACGGTCCACGGCTCGGGGGCGCCGCCGCCTTCGCCGGCTTGCTGGCACACCGGTTTGGGCGGCGGGTCACGATCCTGACCGCAACGGACCCGTCGTTTCCCTATCTGGACGCGCTTGCCGGAATTCAGGTTTGCCGCGTGCCTTCACCGGAACGGACGAGGTTCGAGAACCGCTATCGCGCGGATGGTTCGCGGGAGCAGACCATCCTCAGCCGCGCCGCCGTCATCCCGGACGTGGCAATCCGGCGTGCCGTCGGGGAACTCCCTTCCGGGTCGGCCGTCCTCTATTGCCCGGTGGCCGATGAAATCGGGAGCACCGGTCCCCTTCCCCGGCCGCACGGGCCGGGGGCACTCGCCGGGGCCGTTCCCCAGGGCCTCCTCCGCGCTCCGGACGCCGCGGGACGCGTTTCGATCCGCTGGTCCCAAGAAGCGCTCGCCAGACTCCGGGGCCTCGACTTCGTATCGCTCTCCGAGACGGAACTTCCGGAGCACGGGGAGCTTGTGGTTCCCTTCGTCGCGATAACCCGCGGCCGCCGGGGGGCGGTCCTCCGCCGTTCGGGCGTGCCCGCGACCGCGATTTCCGCAACCCGGGGCGTCGAAACGGACCCCACGGGGGCGGGCGACGTATTTGCAACTGCCCTTTTCGTCGGATTGTGGAGCGCCGTGCCTGCCGAAGACGCCGCCCGCTTGGCTGCGGCCGCGGCCGCGATCAGCATCGAATCCCCGGGAACCGGGGGGATTCCAACCCTCGAGGAAGCGAACGCCCGGATCAGCGCGCCAGCAGCGGGATCGCGTCCGGACTCACCCGGGCGCCGGTGACCCGCCAGGCCCAGATACCGCGCCGCTCAAACAAAATGTCCGCCCAGAGAGGATCTTCGTCCGAAGGGTCCCGGTCGACGCCCAGCCGGACGGCGAAATCGTTCCATCCCTCGTAGGCGGCGCTTACCGATACCCCCCCGGCCCCTTCTACCGCTTCCCCGGCGTCCTCCCCGAGATCCAGGAAGGCGGACCACCCCTGGGCCGCAGCCGGGCCGTCGCGGAGCGCCCGGTCGACTCCTTCGGGGGTCGCGAACTGATCGATCATCGCCTCGCCGACCGCCACCGCGAGTTGGGAGGACAGGTCGGGCGCCGGCTCCGGGGCGGCGGTTCCCCCGTCCTCCGGTTCGGCGCTGCGCCGGCTCTCGGCGCGTTGCGACGCTCCGAGCGTGCGGCGGAGTTCGCCCTTGAGGTTTTCGCGCACCGCTTCGAAGTCAACGAAGTCGTGGAGGGTGTCCGCATCACCGGCGGCAACCGCTTCACGTATCTGCCACGCCGCGAAGTAGGGACCCAGATAGATGCTGGCTCCCAGACCCAGAAAGACCGCCCAGCCAATGAGAAGGTAAAGACGCCCGCGGCTCACTTCGGCAATACTAACGGTCGGGACCCACCGGGGTTCCCGACCTCGCACTCCAGAACGGAGGCACGCGCAAACTGTGGGAAAACTCGTCGCTCCTCCGGTCGAAACGGCCGAATCCACGATTCACTTTCCGATGGAAGGGCAGTTCTTCGAAAGCCTCACCGAAGCGCATCTGCGGCACGCCCTCACACCCCGGGAATTGGCCGCCTTCCAGCGCGACGGCTATCTCGTCGTTCCGGGCGCGCTCGACGAGGCCACCCGGTTTCGTCTTCTCGAGGCGACGGACCGTCTCGACGGGCGGGAGCGGCAGCGCCTGGAACTTGGTCGCGGGGACATGATGTCCCGCTTTTCGGTCATCCGCTTCGACCCGGCCTTCCTGGAATTGGTCGCCTGGGCCCCGACCGTTCCCAAGGTGTGGGACATCCTCGGCTGGAACATCCAGCTCTACATCTCGCACCTTGTGGTGTATCCGCCCGAGACCTGGGGCGGCCAGCAGTGCCGGGCGCCCGTCTGGCATCAGGACAGCGGCCGTCCGGTTCTCGAACTGGAGCGTCCCGCCCCCCGCCTGTCCGTCAAGGTGGCGTATTGGCTCACCGATACCCACGGGCCGGACCGCGGCGCCATGGAGGTGATTCCGGGAAGCCACCGGCTGGACGCCCCTCCTCCCGAGTGCGACGACCCGGATTGGGACGGCAGGCTCCTCCTCGAAGCCTCGCCCGGGGACGCCGTGATCTTCGATCGCCGGATCTGGCATCGCCACGGCAGGAACAGTTCGGACGTGGTCCGCAAGGCGCTCTTCTTCGGATACAGCTACCGGTGGCTTCGCGCGCTCGACTACACGGCCATGCCGGAGGCGCTCCTCGAGCGCTGCGATCCGGTGCTCCGGCAGCTTCTCGGAGACGGCGCGACGGAAGTCGGGTGGTATCAGCCGCAGCCAGAGGACGTCCCGCTGCGCGCGTGGCTCGCTGCCCGCATTGGAGAGGAAGGGCTCTGGCAACCTCCCTCATCGCAACCCCAGCAGCGCCTGACCCCTCGGGAGTAAACCCGTTGCGCGCGCTCGCGGCCGCGTTCCTCGGCTCGGCTTTCATCCTGGTTTCCGCCGGCCATCCCGCCGCCGACCAGACCGAGCCCCTCGCGAATCCGGGATCGGTAGACGATTTGCGCGAAAGAGCCCGAGAAATCCTCGCCGGCGTCCAGGAACGCGAGGTCCCTCTCACGGTGGCCCGCCGGCAGATCGAACAGCTCCTGCGCGACCTGAAGGCGGTGGGCGATGCGGAGGGGTGGACACCGGTGAACCGGCGCCTGGAAATGACCATCGCCCGGCCCGAGGACCTCCGTCCCACCCTCACCGAGGAATGCCCCCTCTTCTTCGAGGAGGAACTCATCCAGCTTTGCCCCCTCGATCAGTCCCGTTCGGAAATCTGGGGCAACCAGGTGCTGGTGTGTGAATTCGCCTGCGCCCCCGAATCCGATTCCAGCCGGTGACCGCGGGGTCGGGCCGTTCGCGCCGCACCCTCCGGCCGGTCTATCGGCCGGAGGACGTGCGGGAAAGCGGAGAGAGCCTGGCTCGCCCCGGCCAGCCCCCGTTCACGCGGGGCATCCGGGCCGCCGGCTATCGGGAGCGGCTCTGGACCATGCGCCAGTACGCGGGGTACGCCACCGCCGCGGAGTCCAACCGCCGCTACCGGCGTCTGCTCGAAAGCGGACAGACGGGCCTTTCGGTCGCCTTCGATCTTCCGACCCAGATCGGCTACGACTCCGACCATCCGCTGGCGGCCGGGGAGGTGGGCCGGGTCGGGGTCGCCATCGATTCGCTGGAGGACATGGAAACACTGTTCCGGGGAATCAGCCTCGACAGCGTTTCCACCTCCATGACGATCAATGCGACGGCGCCGATCCTGGTTGCGCTCTACGTGACGGCGGCCGAACGCCAGGGCGTCGCGCCGGAGAGAATCGCCGGCACGGTCCAGAACGACATCCTCAAGGAGTACGCGGCCCGCGGCACCTGGATCTATCCGCCCGAACCGTCCATGCGGCTCGCCACCGACCTCATCGAGTGGTGCCGGCGCGAGCTGCCGCGGTTCCAACCGGTGAGCGTGAGCGGCTACCACATGCGGGAGGCGGGCTGCACCGCCGCCCAGGAGGTGGGATTCACCCTCGCCAACGGCCTCGCCTACGTCGAATGGACCGTGGAACGGGGGCTGTCGGTGGACGAGGTGGCAGCGCGCGTTTCGTTCTTCTTCAACGCGCATCGCGATTTCCTCGAGGAGGTGGCCAAGTTCCGCGCCGCCCGCCGCCTCTGGGCCAAGCTCTTGCAGGACCGGTTCGGTTCTGAGAGCCCGAGGGCCCGGATGCTGCGGTTTCACACCCAGACCGCGGGATCCACCCTCACTGCCCTCGAACCCCAGGTGAACGTGGTCCGCACCACGTTGGAGGCCCTCGCGGCGGTGCTCGGGGGAACCCAGTCGCTCCACACGAACGCGCTCGACGAGGCGCTCGGGCTCCCGACCGAGGAGACGGCCGACCTGGCTCTCCGAACCCAGCAGGTGATCGCCTTCGAGAGCGGGGTGGCGGCCACCGTGGATCCCCTCGGGGGGTCGTGGGCCATCGAGGCGCTCACCGACCAGATCGAGGCGGAGGCCCTCGAATGGATCGAGCAGGTGGACCGGCTCGGCGGCGCCGTCCCGGCCATCCGCGCGGGATTCGTCCGGGCCCGCATCCAGGAGGCCGCCTACGCCTACCAGCAGGATGTGGAGGCCGGCGATGAGGTCGTCGTCGGGGTGAACCGGTTCCGGCGGGAGGAAGGGGGAAGCCGCGTCGAACCCTTCGAACTCGACGCGGAAACGGAGACGGCACAGGTGGAACGGGTGCGCGCCCTGCGAGCCCGGCGGGACCCGGCGGGGGTGGAGGGCGCGCTGGCCGAGGTTGGACGGGTGGCGTCGGCAGGCGGGAACCTGATGCCCGCCATCCTCAGTGCGGTCTCCGCACTCGCCACCGTCGGGGAAATCAGCGACGCCCTGAGGGCGGTCTTCGGCGAACACCGGGGAAGCTGATCCAGTGCCCGGGCCGGCGCTGGATACGCTCCGCACGGTCCTGGCCGCGAACGGGTATCCCGAATTCCGGGAGCGGCTCCGCCGGAGCGGTTGCGCGCGCTGCGCGCTGGCCGCGGACCGGCAGCACATCGTGGTGGACCGCGGAAACCCCGACGCCGCCATCCTCGCGGTGGGAGAGGCTCCGGGGGCTTCCGAGGACGCGGCGGGCATCGCGTTCTGCGGGCGTGCAGGGAAGATGCTCGACGACCTCTTCGCCGCGGCCGGCCTCTCCACCGACGATCACCTCCTCATCGTGAACGTGGTGAAGTGCCGTCCGCCCGGCAACCGGGCGCCGCACCGCGACGAAGCGGCCCGCTGCCGCCCCTTCCTCGAGCGGCAGTTCGCCCTCTCACCGGCCCGGCTGGTGGCGCTGATGGGAGTCACCGCGCTGCGCCATTTCGCTCCTGACCGCGCCAAGGGACCGCTGGGCGCCCAAGTGGGTCGTTTCTTCCGGCTCCCGGACTGGCCCGGCCACGAGTTCGTCACGCTCTACCACCCCGCCGCCATCCTCTACAACAGGTCGCTTGAGCCGATCGCTCGGGAACACGTCCGGGCGCTGGCGGCGCGGGTCGGCGAACAGACCCGGCCGGAATTCAGTGGTATATCTCAATGAGATATACTGCGTCCGAGCAAGCCCATGGCGCAAACCGCAAAACTGTTCTGGTCGGGCCGGTCGCAGGCGGTGCGCCTGCCGAAACCGTTCCGCATGGAGGGAAGCGAAGTGCGGATCCGCCGTCAGGGACGCAAGGTGATCCTTGAGCCGATCGCGGAAGACTGGACGTGGCTCGACGCTGTCGCCGGTACGTTCTCCGACGATTTCTTCGCTGAGGGGCGACAACAGCCGGCCGAGCAGAAGCGGCCCGAGTTGGACACGTTGTTCGACTGATGCGGTATCTGCTCGACACGAATGCCTGCATCGCCCTGCTCAACCGGACCGATCCGGGCCTGGAAGCACGCGTCCGCCGCCAGCGGGTGGCGGATGTCGGCCTGCCCGCCCCCGTAGCGTTCGAGCTGTACTACGGCGCCTTCAGAAGCCGCCGGCAGCAGGAGAACCTCTCCCGGCTCGACGCCATCGGACTGGAGACGGTCCCCTTCGACGCGTCGGACGCCCGCTCCGCGGGCGCCGTCCGGGCCGGACTCGAACGCTCCGGACGCCCGATCGGTCCGTACGACGTGCTCATCGCCGGCCAGGCGCGCGCCCGCGGGTTGGTGCTCGTGACCGCCAACACGCGGGAGTTCGCACGGGTTGACGGTCTGGAGTGCGAAGACTGGTCGGACCGGAGGGCCGCTGGTGGCCGCACCACGTAGCGGCGAAGCGGACCGGAGGGCCGGCCAGCGTGCAGTCCTCCCGTTTGGGGTCCCTTGCCACGTCTCTCAGAACAGCCTGGGCGCGCCGCGGAGTTCGCGGATGACGTCCCAGCTCCAGCTCATCCGGGTTTCCGGAGGCAGCCGGCCGGTTCGGCCGTGATAAGCGCGGAGGAACCGCTCCGTGGCCGCGTTCACATACCCGCCGCCCTTCACTTCGCCGTATTCCGCTTCATAGCGCTCCAGCAGCGCGTCGAGCAGCGCATCCCGGCGGACCTTGGCGATCACGCTCGCGGCGGCCACCGCCACATGGTGCGACTCCCCGTCGTCCACCGCCTCGAGATGGGGATAGCGGGGCCGCAGCGCCTCGAAGAGCCGGCGCCCGTCGGCAACCACCCGGTGCACCGTTCCGGCCTCGCCCAGGATTTCGTCGGCGGCGCGGCGCTCCAGCACGTTCAGGTCCCCCACTTCGGCGTAGCGGTCCACCTCGCCGGCATCCAGGACGCGGACGACAATGCACTCCGCCAGCCGCTCGATGTGCCAGGCCAGCGCCTTGCGGTGGGTGCGGGCGGCGTCCCCGGCGCCGAACCGCTTCGAGTCCCGAACGCCCAATCGGGTCAAGGCGCCGGCCTTCAGGGGATCCAGAACGACCCCCGCCACCACGAGCGGCCCGAGCGCCGCGCCGCGCCCCGCCTCGTCGAGGCCGAGCACCCCGCGATCCCGCGCGGCGGGAGACGAATCAGGTGACATGCGCTCGAGAGCGGGAAACTCCCTCGAAGCCCGCGCCGGCCTCACCGACCGGCCCGCCGCAATAAAGTTCCGTACGTAACATGAAAGGTCAGAACATGAAGAATCAGCGCGGCAAGGGTCGCTACAACGTTGTCATCATCGGGGCGGGTACCGCGGGGCTGGTGACGGCCGCCGGCACCGCGGGGCTCGGAGGACGAGTCGCGCTGGTGGAGGCCGCCAAAATGGGTGGCGATTGTCTCAATTACGGATGCGTGCCTTCCAAGGCGCTTGTTTCCACCTCGAAACTGATCCAGAGCATCCGCAACGCGGAGGCCCACGGACTCGATGCGATGGAGCCGCGTTTCCGGTTCCAGCGGGTCTTCGAACACATGCGCGAGGCGCGCGCCCGGATCGCTCCCAACGACTCCGTGGAGCGATTCACCGGACTCGGCGTGGACGTCTTCGAGGCCCGCGCCCGGTTCGTCGGCCCGCACGCCGTGGAGCTCGACGACGGAACGCGTCTCGAGGGCGCCCACTTCGTGATCGCCACGGGAACGAGGCCGTTCATCCCACCCATTCGAGGCATCGACGAGACGCCCTACTTCACCAACGAGACGTTCTTCGACGAGCAGGAGACACCTCCCGAATCGTTGATCGTCCTGGGAGGCGGGCCCATCGGGTGCGAAATGGGCCAGGTCATGAACCGGCTCGGTGTCCGGGTGACGATCCTCACCGACGTAAGCCGGCTCCTTCCCCGGGACGATTCCGACGCATCGGCGGTCGTTCACGAAGCTTTCGCGGCCGAAGGAATCGAAACGGTCACCGATTGCCGCGTCGAGGCTTTCCGCCGGGAGCCGGACGGCAGGATCACCGCGGAGATGGGCTGTAACGGCGGCACCCGGTCAGTCACCGCCTCCCGGTTGCTGGTCGCCACCGGAAGGTCCCCGAACGTGCGGGATCTCGGCCTCGAAGCCGCCGGAGTGCGCTACGACGTTCGCGGGGGAGTCCCCGTGGACGGGGCCCTCCGCACGAACGTCGGCCACATCTACGCGTGCGGGGACGTGGCCGGTCCCTACCGCTTCACCCACACCGCGGACTACCAGGCGCGGCTGGTGGTGCGGAACATCCTCCTGCCACCTCCCCTGCCCCGGGCAAAGGCCGACTACCGGTACGTCCCCTGGGTGACCTACGTGGACCCTGAAGTCGCCCATTTCGGGCTCCGGGAGGAGGACGCGGAGGCCCAGGACGTCCCGGTCGACGTCTACCGGCACCTCAACGACGATCTCGATCGGGCCATCACCGAGTCAGCGACCCGGGGTTTCGTCAAGGTAGTGACCCGCAAGGGGAAGGACACGATCCTCGGAGCCACCGTCTGCGCCCCTCGCGCGGGTGAGATCCTTCACGAAATCATGGTCGCCGCGAAGCACGGAGTCGGACTCGCGTCGCTCTCCTCGACGATCCACGGCTACCCCACCTGGGCGCAAGCGGCGCAGCGGGTGGCCGATGCCTACCAGCGGACTCGACTCACTCCCCGCGCGAAGGCCATCTTCGAGTGGCTCTATCGGAGGCGGCGATGAACAACACTCTGCGACTGGGCGCGATTCTCGCCCTGATCATCGCCCTCGTGGTGATCTTTCCCATCGGGGACTGGATCGAAGCGGGAGCCGAGTGGGCAGAGGGCCAGGGAACCACGGGCCTGTTGGTCTTCGCGGCGCTCTACGCGGTCGCCACCGTGTTTGCGGTCCCGGGATCGGCGCTCACGTTGATCGCCGGCGGCGCCTTCGGGTTCGGGGCCGGGACCGCCGCGGTCTGGCTCGGCGCGACCACCGGATTGGCCCTCGCCTTCCTCGTCGCCCGGCGCCTCGCCCGCGAGCGGGTGACCGGTTGGCTCGCCACGAAGCCCTCCTTCGCGGCGGTGGATCGCGCGGTGGCCGCCGAGGGCTGGAAGATCGTCTTCCTCACCCGGCTGACCCCCGTGTTCCCGTTCACCGTACTGAACTACGCCTACGGCCTCACCGGGGTCTCGTTCGTCGGCTACCTGGCGGCCTCGGCGACCGGGATCCTCCCGGGAACGCTGCTCTACATCTATCTCGGAAGCAGCGTGGCCCGCGCCGTGTCCGGCGAATCTGATCCGCTCGAAGCCGGATTGCGGATCGTCGGGCTGGCCGCCTTCGTGGTGGTCACGATCCTCATCACCAGGATCGCCCGCAAGGCGCTTCGCGAGGCGGGCGTCGAATCCGGAGGACAGTGAGGACAATTCCCAGGGAATGAACCTGCCTCACCGGCTCCTGATCGCCACCGCGGCGCTGCTGCTGATCAATTCCGGGTACCTGCTGGCCGCGCGCGGAGCGAATCTCTTTCACTCCGCCCAGATCCTCCTGCACCCGGTGCTCGCCATTGCGGCACTGAAGCTGATGATCTGGGGGTGGAAGAAAGTCGGCCCGGTGCTTCGGACCGACCCGCACCGGCGCTGGTTCTGGGTCTTCGGAGGCCTGCTGGCGGTTACCGGACTCGGGCTCGCCGTCTTTGGATCGACGCCCGCGACCCGGCCGCTCCTCTACTCCCACCTTGCCGCCGCCGCCGGGCTCGCGGGGCTTCTCATCAGGCGGCGGATGCTGCTTGCGCCGCTGCTGCTGGCGCTCGCCATCCCGGCAGGGGCCCTCCTGAGACCGCTGTTGCCGGCGTCCGGTCCGCTCCTGAATGCGGGACTGCCGCCGGCGACCATGTCCGGCGAGGCGATGCGCGGGGCGGACGGACCCTTCTTCCCCTCGGCCGCCGAAACGCGCCATGGGGGACTCATCCCCGAGGAGTTCTTCCTCGGCAGCGAGGCTTGCGGCCGCTGCCACGGCGACATCACCCACCAGTGGAGCGAGTCGGCGCACCGGTTCGCGTCCTTCAACAACCCCTGGTACCGGCGTTCCATCGAATACATGCAGAGCGTCGTCGGCGTCACGCCGTCGAAGTGGTGCGCCGGCTGCCACGACCACGCGGTGCTGTTCAGCGGACTCATGGACCGGCCGATCGAGGAGATCGTGGACCGGCCTTCGGCGAGCGCCGGGCTCGGCTGCGTTTCCTGCCACGCGATCACCCGGGTGAAGGACACCATGGGGAACGCCGGATTCGTCATCGAGTACCCCGAGATGCACGACCTCGCCACCTCGGAGGATCCGCTGATCCGGACGCTTCACGATCTGGTCATCCACCTGGATCCCGAACCGCACCGCCAGGCCTTCCTGAAGCCGCTCCACACCGGCGACAGCTCGGCCTTCTGCTCGACCTGCCACAAGGTGCACCTCGACCAGCCGGTGAACGACTACCGCTGGCTGCGCGGATTCAACAGCTACGACAACTGGCAGGCGAGCGGCGTGTCGGGAGACGGCGCCCGCTCCTTCTACTACCCGGATTCGCCGAAGACCTGCGCGGACTGCCACATGCCGCCGGTAGCCGGCGAGGATCCGGCCGCGGTGGGCGGCCTGATCCGTTCGCATCGCTTCGCGGCCGCGAACACCGCGCTCCCGACGCACTTCGGCCTTGACGAGCAACTGCAGGCGGTACGGGACTTCCTCCGGGCCGGACAGGTGACCGTGGACATCTTCGGCCTTGTCCGGGACGACGCGGCCGAGGGGCCCGGCGATGAGTTCCCGGCCGGCGGCCCCGACCCGCTCGCGCTGGCCTCCACCTTCGCCGTTGGAGAAGAGGCCGCCGGCCCCACGGCCCGCTACGCGGGAACCGGTCCGATCGGCGCGTTGAGCGCCCCGCTCGACGAGGCATTGCCCGCACTGGTTCCAGGGGAATCCGTACGAGTCGATGTCGTGGTCCGGACCCGCAACGTGGGCCATTTCTTCCCGAGCGGCACGATCGACGCCCAGGAGGTCTGGCTCGAGTTCCGGGCCGAGGACGCCGCCGGGCGGCCCTTCTTCTGGAGCGGCTTCACCGGCGAGGGGGGCGAGGCGACCGACGCTCCCGTGGACGGTTCCGCGCACTTCTTCCGCTCCCTGCTGCTCGACTCCCGGGGCAACCCGATCAACAAGCGAAACGCCTGGTCGGCGCGCAGCGTCCTCTATGTCTCGCCCATCCCTCCGGGCGCCGGCCACACCGTGCGCTACCGGCTGCGGGTGCCCGAGGACGTCGAAGGGCCGGTGACTTTGACGGCGCGCCTGAACTACCGGAAGTTCGACTGGTGGCACACCCAGTGGACGTTCCGGGGCGAACTCGACGAGAGCGGGGATGTCGCCTCGAGCTACGACGACCGGGAGGTCCGCTTCGCCGATGATGTTCCGGCGCCCGAGGTCCCCATCGTCGAGATGGCTGCCGCCTCGCTCCAGCTACCGATCGCCGACGAAGCCTCTCCCGCTTTCGAAGCCGCCCCGGGGGACCTCGCCCGGGCGCTGCGCTTCAACGACTACGGCATCGGGATGCTGCTGGCGGGGGATCTCCGCGCGGCGGAAGCCGCGTTTTCCACCGTGGCCCGGCTCGCTCCGGAATTCGCGGACGCGCCGGTAAACCTCGCCCGGGTGCGGCTCCAGGAAGGGGATCCCGAGGGCGCCAGGGAAGCGGCGGATGCGGCCCTCGCGCTCACCCCGGACCTTCCGCGGGCGCGCTTCTTCCGGGCGATGGCCCTGAAGGCGCTCGGCCGCTACGACGAGGCGCTCGCTGACCTCCACGCCGTGCAGGAGGTCTATCCTCGCGACCGCGTGGTGAACAACCAGGTCGGACGCCTGCTGTTCCTGAAACGGGAGTACCCCGAGGCGGTGGCCGTGCTCGAGAAGACGCTCCGAATCGATCCCGAGGACCTCGAGGCCCACTACAACCTGATGCTCGCTTCCCAGGGGCTCCGGGATCCGGAACGCGCCGTCCGCCACCGGGAGCTCTACCTGCGGTTCAAGGCCGACGAGGCATCCCAGTTCGTTACCGGGGACTACCGGCGCACGCACCCCGACGACAACAATGAGCGCCTGCCGATCCACGAACATCGCAACGGGCTCGCTGCCGGCAACGCCCGCCCGGACCCGTCGCGTTAGGACGCGGCGATCGAAGTCCCGGACCGCGCGGTGATGCCGATTGGCAAAATAGTCGGCGTGCGAGTCCAAATGTCGCGGATCACAGCCCGCGGCCGGGCCACGATTCGGCAGCGCATTCGTGAGGCGGCCGGATTGCGCCCCGGGGATGTTCTTGCCTTCGAGTACAGCAGGGGCGAGTTACGGATCCGAAAAAACCCGGCACAACCGCACGAGTCCTTGCGTCCACTCGGCGAGTGGATGCACGAATGGAGCTCCCGGGAGGACGAGATCGCGTGGCGCGATCTCTGATGTGCGGAGAGCCGTGATCATCTCCGGGTTGTTGGCGGGTCCCGCCGCCGTCGCACCACAGCCGCCCCCGGCATTCTCGTCCGGGGGCTTGCGCCGGACCCGCGAACGAGCGCTCGGCGGCACCGTGCCCCCGGTGCGAGGACTGGTCCGGCGGACCAAGGGTCTCCCGCACCGATCGTTTCTGTCGCTGGCGCGCGGTGCGGTGCTCGCCGCCGTCTGCAACCCGGTCCCGGTCATGGCCCAGGAGCCGCGCTTCGTTGACGTCACGGAGGCTGCCGGGATCGACTTCGTGCACGAGAACGGAGCCTTCGGCGAGAAGTACCTGCCGGAAACGATGGGAAGCGGCGTGGCCTTCTTCGATGCCGACGGGGACGGCGACCAGGACCTGCTCTTCGTCAACAGCCGGAAGTGGCCGGGACATCGGACCGAGCCGGAGCCCGCCGCGGCGCTCTACCGGAACCGCGGCGACGGAACCTTCGAGGACGCGACTGCCGGGTCCGGACTGGACGCGCCGCTCTACGGCATCGGGACCGCCATCGCCGACTACGACGCCGACGGGGACCAGGACGTCTACCTCACCGTCCTCGGGCCGAACCGCCTGCTCGAGAACACCGGCGACGGAGTCTTCCGGGAGGCGCCGCACGCCGCGGCGGTGGCGAACCCGGGCTTTTCGAGCGTCGCCACCTGGCTCGACGCCGACGGCGACGGGGATCTGGATCTCTTCTTGCTGAACTACGTGGAGTGGTCCATCGAGGAGGACATTTTCTGCGCCCTCGACGGGGTGAACAAGAGCTATTGCACCCCGGAGTCCTATAGCGGGGCGAGCGCCGTGCTTTACCGGAATGACGGCCCGGAAGGATTCACCGACGTCACGAAAGAGGCCGGACTCTTCAATCCCCGGGGGAAGGGACTCGGCGTCGCGGTCCTCGATTTCGACGACGACGGGCTCTTCGACCTCGCGGTCGCGAACGACACCCAGCCCAACTACCTCTACCGGAATCTCGGCGGCGGACGTTTCGAGGACGCCGGGGTGCTCTCGGGAATCGCCTTTGCGGAAAACGGAGCCGCCCGGGGCGCCATGGGGATCGACGCCTCCGACTACGACGGCGACGGCATGCCCGATCTCGTCATCGGGAACTTCTCGAACGAGATGGTCTCGCTCTACCACAACGAGGGCGTCGGTTTCTTCATCGACCAGGCCCCGGTATCCGAGATCGGCCGGAACAGCCTCCTCACCCTGGCGTTCGGGGCCTTCTTCTTCGATTACGACCTCGACGGCAGGCAGGACATCTTCATCGCGAACGGACACGTCGAAAACGACATCGCCGCCGTCCAGCAGCGAGTCAGCTACCGCCAGGCCCCCCATCTCTTCAGGAACCGCGGGGACGGCGGCTTCGAGGAGGTGACGACCGCTTCGCCGGATCTCGCTCGCGCCATGGTGGCCCGGGGCGCCGCCTTCGGAGACATCGACGGGGACGGCGATCCGGACCTCGCGGTCAGCGAAAACGGCGGCCCGGCGCGCCTCTTCCGGAACGACGGCGGCGAGCGAAACGGCTGGGTCGGCTTCCGGCTGCGGGGAGAAAATTCGAATCGGGACGGAATCGGTGCGAAGATCACCCTTGCCATCGAGGATGCCGGCATGACCCGCAGCGAAACCCGCATCGTGAAGAGCGCCACTGGATACGCCTCGCAGAACCAGCTCGAGGTGACCTTCGGCCTCGGCTCCGGCGGACGAGCCGTTTCCGCCGAGGTGCGGTGGCCGTCGGGAACCCGGAGCGAGATCGAATCCCCGGCGGCGCGCCGGATCCACGTCCTGGAGGAGCCGCCGTCGTGAGGTCAACAACCACCTTGGCCTGCGCTGGCGCGGCCCTCGTTGCCGTCCTCGGACTGTTTGCCACCACGGCCGGCTCGCCACCAGTCGCGACCGCCGCGGCGCAGCCGGTTCCCCCGCCGCTGTCCGAACAGCCCGCCATGATGGTGGGCTCGGGGGAGTGCCTGACCTGTCACGAGCAGGCCCATGACGACTGGACGTCCTCGCGCCATTCCAAGATGGTGCAGCCGGCCGTCCCCGGCCAGGTCCTGGGGGACTTCACGCAGGAGAACCTCACCCTCCGCGGCGAGGAGTACCGGATCCGCCGGGTGGGCCCGAAGTACTTCATCACCGAGGCCTTCTTCACGGGCGAATCCGTCGAGCACGAGGTGGACTACACCCTCGGAAACCGGCGCATCCAGCACTACCTGACCACGCTGGAGGACGGACGGGTGATCGTGCTGCCCCCCACCTGGGACGTGCTGCGCCGGGAGTGGTTCCACAACCTCGAGATCGCCGCTCCCGACCAGGCGGAGGGCATCGTCCCGGTACAGCTCTGGAACAAGAACTGTTTCGGCTGTCACGTGAGCGACCAGATGAAGGGCTTCCGTCCCGGCGAGAATCGCTACGACACCACCTGGCTGGATTTCGGCACCACCTGCGAACGCTGCCACGGACCGGGCAGCCGGCACGTGGACAAGTACATGAACCTCGACTTCTACGGCGACGATCCCGAGAGTTACATCGTCCAGCAGACCCGGCTGGACCACGCGACCAACTCGATGGTCTGCGCCCAGTGCCATTCGTTCCGGGACCAGATGGCCTTCGGGTTCGCCGCCGGCGACAACTACTTCGACCATTTCTTCCCGATCCTCGAGTACACCCAGGAGCCTTCCGAGGATCCCACCTGGTACCCCGACGGAAAGACCCGGCGTTTCTCCACCAACACGCTCGGCATCTGGCAGAGCGAGTGTTTCGTGGAGGGAGGCGCTACCTGCACCGGTTGCCATATCGATCCCCACCGGCCGGACATCGAGAAGAACGAACAGCTCCTGCCAACGAACAACGACCTCTGCACCGGCTGCCACGAGGCGATCGGTGCGGATCTCACGGCCCACACCTTCCACCCGGCCCAGAGCGAGGGAAGCTCCTGCGTCGAGTGCCACATGCCGCGCAGCGTCACCAGCATCCGGGCCAAGATGCGGGACCACAGCATCTCGATCCCGTCACCCCGGAACACCGCCCGGTACGGAGTGCCCAACGCCTGCACCGAATGTCACACCGCCGAGAGTCCCGAGTGGGCGGGTGACCGGATGGACGAATGGTGGGGGGAGACTCCGCGCCGGCGGAAGATCGAACGCCGGGCGGACGCCTACACCGGAGCGCGCGAGCTGAGCCGGGAAGCTCTGAACCTCCTGCTCGCCATGTCGGCCGACGAAGGCGAGGGACCCATCAACCGGGCCAACGCCGCGGGGCATCTTGGCCGTTACCTGGCCGACCCTGCGGCCAGGGAGCCGGCAACCCGCGCCCTCCTTGCCGCTTCACGGGATTCCCATCCGTTGGTGCGGGCCGTCGCCTCCCTGAAACTTGGGGAGACCGGGAACACGGAGTCGGCCGAGATCCGGGACACCCTCGTCGCCCGCGTCCAGGACGAACGCCGGTCGGTGCGGATGAACGCTGCAATCTCGCTGCTGAACCTCGGTATCCGGACCCTTCCGGGGGAAGCCGAGAGCAGTTTCGAACTCGCGAAACGGCTCCACGCCATCCGCGGCAACTTCTTCGCGGACGACGCTCCCCAGCAGCTCAACCTGGGACGCCTTCATGTCCTCGACGGCAACCCCGCGGCAGCCGGACGGGCCTTCGAGCAGAGTTACAACCTGAATTCCAACCAGCCGGGAATCCGCTTCTTCATGGCGGTCACCCGGCTCTCCCAGCAGCGGATCCCGGAGGCGCGCGAGCTGTTGCGCTCCGTTCCCGCGGAGGATCCGTTCGCCCAGGAAGCGCAGAACCTCCTTCGCCAGATCGAACCCTGAGTAGCGCGGCGAGGGCACATGAACCGCGCCGGCCCGTTGCTCGCAGTATTCGTTGGCCTGACCGCGGGGCTCAGTCCGGCTGAGCCCGCCTCGGCGCAGGCTCGCCGCGGCTTTCGTTTCGGGATCGCTGTTCCCCTGGAATGCACCGGAGTCACGCACCAAAAGGCGGTGGACAACACGGATCCGGGGACCCTCGTCCCGGCGCCACGGCGGGGTGAAGTCTTCGAAGACGACGGTTCCGCCAGTGGACCGTCGGCCGGACTGGCGTTCCTGGCCGGCTACCAGTGGCCGCTGGGCGGCGGACCGAGCTTGTCCCTGATGTTCGGCTTCGGCCGATAGGCCTCAGCGCCGAACGCGGGGAAACGGGACCGGCCCCGGGAACGCCGACCGGCGGCGTCCCCGGCGAGTCCGCTATCCGATCGCGGCCTGGAGGTGCATGTTGCCGAAGTGGATCGTCAGGACCGGCTTTCCGGCGAAGTCGCCGCTTCCGGCGGTGATGTCGATCAGCATGTGGTCGGCGGTCCCCATCTGGTCGGAGTAGCGGGAATCCAGCTTCATGACCTTGCTCATGTCGGGCATTTCGCCGCGGGGGATCCGTCCCTCGTGCAGCGCCATCGACCAGGAACCGTCGTCGCCCATGACCACCCCGATGGTGTACTCGCCGGCAGCGATCGTCATATCGCCCGCCATGACATCGGCGGAGACGTTCAGGCGCGGGCCCCGGGGGCTGACAAAGGTGCCTGCCTCGATGCCCTCGACGTGGTCCATGTTGGCATCGGTGGAGTTGTAGGAAACGGACACCTCCGTCTCACCGATGGTGGTGGAAACCGTCTTGTTGAAGTGCGGATGAGCGAAGGCCAGCGCGGCGACGGCCAGCGCGGCGAGCGCAAGGGAAGCGATGCGGGTCATGGATCTTTCTCCGTTGAGGAAAGGGGTTGGGGCCGCTCCGGCGGCCGATGCAGAGGGCGGAAATTCTAGGCCACTTCCGTCAGCGCCGGACGGGGCACCCCGCGGCGCCACTCGCGGGCCACCTCCAGCACCCGGTCGATGTCCGCTTCGTCGTTGTGGATGAAGCACGACAGGCGCAAGACGGCGCGGCGCACCGACATGACGACGCCGGCGGCCGTGAGGCGGGTCCACAGATCGGCAAGCGCCGGGTCCTTCACCGTCCGTTCGCCCTGGCGGCCGAGTCTCCCAACGGTGACGATGTGGGAAAGCCACGGGCCGGGAGCGCCCCCGGTCAACGGCAGATCGAGTTCCGCGAGGCCATTCGCAAGGCGCCGCGCCAACCCGAGGCTCCGCCCCTCGATCGCCGCCGCCCCGAACGATTCCAGCATCTCCAGGGCACGGTCGGCGGCGACCGCGCCCCGATAGTTGTAGTTCCCGAGGTCGAAACGGCGGGCCCCGGGAGCGTAGGGGATGCCGGCATCGGGGAGCGCGGTCTCGGACGCATTGAAGATCACTCCGTGACGGCCGAGGGCGGCGGGTTTGAGTGCTTCGGCAACGCCGCGGCGGCAATAGAGAAAGCCCGTCCCGTAGAACGCGGAGAGCGATTTCTGCGTCGCCACCGCCAGCGCGTCGGCGCCCATCCGGTCCACATCGGTGCGGAGCACGCCCGCGGACTGGGCGGCGTCCACCACCAGACGCGCTCCGTACGCGTCCCGCGCCTCCTTGAGCGGGGCGAGGTCGGCGACGAATCCCGGCGAATAGGACACCGTGGCGGCCGCGATCACCCGGGTGCGCGGCCCTACGGCTTCGGCCATCCGGACCGAGGGCAACCGCCCCCCGTCAGCGGGGACCGCCTTGAGCTTCACACCCAGGCGAAGCGCCAGGTTCCTCCACGGCAGCACATTCGCCGGATGCTCCAGATCCGGGCAATACACCACCTCGTCGCCGTCCCGCCAGTCGAGGGCGGTCAGGAAGAGGTTCATCCCGTCGGTGACGTTTCGCGTCCAGGCGACCTCGTCCGGGTCCGCGCCGATCCAGCGGGCGAACCGGGCGCGACCCCGCTCTACCGTGTCGAACAGAACCTCCTTGTCGGGCCCTCCTTCCATGGCGCCGTCGAGGTACCAGTCGCAGACCTCGCGGACCGGTTTGGCAAGCAGGCTTCGCACCGCGACGTTGAGATAGGGCCGGCGGGCGGCCGCGGGATAAAGCGAGCGAGCGCTCCGAACAGCCTCGAATTCACTGGTCGACAACGGTCGAGTCCTCCTTTTGCTTGCGGGTCACGACCATGGTCCCCACCAGGTCGCCCATGATGTTGGCGGTCGTGGTGGGCATGTCCACCAGCCGATAGATCCCTGCCACCAGCACTCCGATCTCAACCGGCAGGCCGAAGGCGCGGAGAAGCAGAAACTGGTTCACGAGCCCGCCGTTCGGCACCCCGGGAGCGGCGGCGGAAAGCAGAACCCCCAAGGCGATCACGATCAGGATCTCGCCCGCTCCGAAGGACACCCCCACCGCCTGCGCCGTGAACAGCACGATCCCGGAGAGCAGCACCGCACTGCCATCCTTGTTGAACTGGGCGCCGAGAGGCAGCGTGAGCGCATAGGTCGAACGGGGCAACCCCATCTTTTCGGCGGCGTTCAGCGAGGCGCCGAGGCTCGCGAGACTGCTGCAGGTGGAGATCGTGGTCGTCCACACTGTCGCCGTCCTTCGAAGAAACGACAGGGGAGAGGTCCCGGCCAGAAAACGCAGAACAGCGAAATAAAGCGCGAAGATCGCGACGTCCGCGATCCAGACGGCGCCAATATATACGCCGAGCGGGCCGAATATCGAACTCCCGTACTCACCGACGCTGGCCGCCGCGAGCGCTGCCACTCCGATGGGTCCGAACCAGAGAACTCCGGCGACCAGTTGACGCAGGAGCGCGGTCCCGGAGGCGAAGAATCGCGCGACATCGGCGCGCCGTTCCCCGTCGAGACCCCAGGCCGCGAACCCGACCATCAGGCCGAGCACCACCACGGCCGTGACGCGGTCATCCACGAAGACGCCGAGGGCGTTGTCGGGCACGAGGGCGAAGAGGAAATCCCGAAAGCCCGGTACCGCCGTCGGCCCACCCTCGGCGCCGGCGCCCACCGCGGAAGCGAGACCGGAACCGGGACGGAGGACACCAATCACGGAGAGCGAAATGAGGTGCGCGGCGACCGTGGTGACGAGGAAGAAACCCCCGATCCGCAACATGAGCCGGCTCACCCCGCCGGAAGCTCCGGACGATGCGAGGGCCGCGATCAGGTTGAAGAAGACGAGTGGCACGGCGACGAGAGTGAGCAACCGGATGAAGATGTCGCCCAGGAACGCGGCCCGGGTCGCGCTCTCGCCCAGGACGATCCCGAAGGCGACCCCAACGCCCATTCCGATCAGCATCAGGTTGCCGAGCGACGGAAGGCGACGGGCGGCGGTCATCGTCGAGTCAACGGCCTTGGAGAGAGTGGCGGGGCGACCAGGAGCCCCGACCGGGCGGACGACCGGCGAGGCCCCGTTGTCCCGGAGGGGATTCGGCTGCCCCCCACGCCGCACGGTATCAGCGGATCGCGCGATTTGGGCAGAGGAAAACGCTGTCCTCCCGTATCATCGGCTCCGCTTCAAACTCATCCCAAGGAGCAAGGCCATGCGTCTTTCCGCCGCCCGCGTGTGCTGGCTGCCGGTCATCGGCATCTTCCTCGCCGCCGGGGCCCCCGCCCAGGACGAGACCCGCCAGGTTTCCGGGCTCCACGCCTCCGTCGAGATTCTCACCGACCGGTGGGGGCTCGACCACATCTACGCTGAGAGCGAGGACGACCTGTTCTTCGTCCAGGGCTACCGCGCCGCCGAGAGCCGCCTGTTCCAATTCGAGATGTGGCGGCGGCAGGCAACCGGGACCGTAGCGGCCATCCTGGGCCCATCCGAGCTGCAGCGGGACATCGGCACCCGTCTCCACATGTTCCGAAAGGACATGGGCGAGGAGATGCGCTGGTACCACCCGCGCGGGGACGAGATCATCCCGGCCTTCGTGCGCGGCATCAACGCCGCGGTCGAACGCGCCCGGCAGGACCCCGATTCCCTGCCCCTCGAGTTCCGCCTGCTCGGCATCCTTCCCGAACCCTGGACCGAAGAGGTGGTCATCTCCCGCCACCAGGGACTCCTCTCGAACGTGAACCAGGAACTCAACTACGGGATGGCGGTCGCCGCGGTGGGGGCGGAGACGCTCATGGAAATCGACTGGTTCCGGCCGGGCGTGCCCCAGCTCGAACTCGACCCGGCGATCGACGGATCGCTGCTCAAGCCCGAGATCCTCGACATCTACCGCGCTTTCCGGGGTCCGGTCATCTTCAAGCCGGAGCAGATTGCAGCGGAATACCGGAATCCGGACGCCGAACGGCTGGCGCTGCTCAAGGAAATCCCCTCGGAACTGAACATGGTGGATCTCGGCGAGCACATCGGCTCGAACAACTGGGTGGCGCACGGAGAGCGCACCTGGACGGGCCTTCCCCTGATCGTGAATGACCCCCACCGCACCATCGTGGCTCCCTCGCTCCGCTACTTCGTGCATCTGAAGGCGCCGGGTTGGGACGTCATCGGCGGCGGCGAACCGGTCCTTCCCGGCCTCTCCATCGGGCACAACGAGAAGGGCGGCTGGGGCCTGACCGTCTTCGGACAGGACAACGAGGACCTGATGGTCTACGACACGAATCCCGACAACCCGAACCAGTATCGCTACCTCGGCGAATGGGAGTCCATGTCCGTCCGCACCGAGATGATCGAGGTCAAGGGAGCGGCCGACCACGAAGCGACGCTCAAGTACACCCGGCACGGCCCCGTGGTCTACGAAGACACCGAGAACAACAAGGCCTACGCGCTGCGGGCCGCCTGGCTCGAGATCGGCAACTCCCCCTATCTCGCCAGTCTCCGGATGGACCAGGCCCAGACCTGGGAGGAATTCGTCGAGGCCTGCAACTACAGCGGCATCCCCGCCGAGAACATGATCTGGGGGGACGTGGACGGCAACATCGGCTACCAGGCGGTGGGGGTCTCGCCGATCCGGAATGCCAACTGGAGCGGCCTCGTCCCCGTCCCCGGGGACGGACGCTACGAGTGGCAGGGTTACCTGCCGATCAAGGCGCTCCCCTCGGTCAAGAACCCCGAAAAGGGTTTCTGGGGCACCGCGAACAACCTGATGGCTCCCGCCGTGGCCTCCCACTATCCCCACCCCGAGGCCCTGCACTTCACCTGGGGTGACGAAATGCGCGGCCTGCGGGTGGACGAGCTGATGCGGAACGGCCGGCGCCACACCGTCCAGGACATGATGGCCTACCAGCACGACGAACTCAGCGTCGTCGCCCGCAACCTCGTCCCCTTGCTCATGCAGGCGGAGCCGCCGGAGAGCCCGGCGAAGGCCGCGCTGGCCGACTGGGACTTCGTGATGGACAAGAAGTCGGTGGCCGCAACGATCTACCTGCACTTCGAGCGGCGGGTTTCGGAGGCGATGCGCGAACTCTTCATTCCCGAGGCCGCCCGCGGCCTGGTCCGGGGGGTGAACAAGAAGCGCATGTTCGACCACCTGATGGCGCCCCTCGGCCAATTCGGGGACGACCCGATCGCGGCCCGGGACGCGCTGCTCGTGCAGGCGTTCGCCGACGGGGTCCAGGACGTCACCGACCGCCTCGGCGCCGACATGGCGAACTGGCACTACGGCCAGGACGCCATGAAGTACGTTCACATCACGAACTACATGGCGCAGGCCGTAAACGAGGAAACCCGGCAGCTCCTCGAGGTGGGCCCCTACCCGCGGGGCGGCTACGAATCCACGGTGAACAACACCAGTGGCAGCGACAACCAGCGTTCCGGCGGCAGCTTCCGCGTCATCCTGGATCCGTCGAACTGGGACAACTCCGTCGCGACGAGCGCTCCGGGGCAATCCGGCGATCCGATGAGCCCCCACTACCGTGACCTCTTCGAGCTCTGGGTCCGGCACCAGTACTTCCCCCTCGCCTACACGCGGGCGAAGGTCGAGTCGGTGACGGAACACCGGCTGGTGCTGAACCCGTAACGGGCGGAGGCGGAAGCCAACCCGCCGGATCGTCAGCCCGGCGGATCGCCTCCGTCGGACCACGCGTCCGCTTGACGTTCGGCGCCGTACCGCGCGATGAAGCCCAGACGCTCCATCCGTGCGACATCGCTGTCGAGAGACCACAAGAGCGTCCCGTGTTCCGCCGCGATGGCGGCGATCAGCAGGTCGCCGACCCCGAAACGATGCCCCCGGGCCGCGGCGACTCGAACCCAGCGATCCATGCGCTCCCAGGTTGCCCCGGTCGGCGACAGCACGGGCAGACCGGACAGCGCCCGTCGCAAGCGGGGCTCCTGGTCGCGTGACACCCCGCTCAGGAGCTCGATGCGTACCGGAACAGGCAGGGCGATCTCGTCTTCGTCCAGCAGTCGGTCCAGCAACCGACCCTCTGCCGAGTCGCGGTCACGGAGCGCATTGACCCACACCGAAGTGTCGGCGCAGATCATCGGCGCGGACGACGGCGTGATCTCGGAACATCCACATCGAGGGTGACGGTTCCGAGCAGTTCCCTGAGTTCTTCGATCCGCTTCTGTCGGATGACTTCGCGGAGGGACTGCACGACCGTATCGGTCTTCGACTTGAAGCCGAGCAGCCGCTGAGCTTCATTGAGCAGTTCTACGGGGAGATCGAGCGTGGTCCGCATACGGAGATTCTATATGTTTGTGCTTGCAGGCGCATGATAGAAGTCAGATTTATATGCTTATCCGGCGACTTCGTGGAGTCTGGAACTCTGCTTCCGCGTCCCCCGGCTAGCCTTCCCGGCGCATGACGTCCAGCGGTGATTCCGTCCCGGGGCCTCCCCGCGCTCCCCGCCGCCCGCGCTCCTACGAGAAGTTCGGCCGGCGCTGGACGGATCCCTGGGCCTGGATCCGCGACCGGGAGGACCCCGAGGTGCTCCGCCATCTGAGGGCGGAAAACGCCTGGACCGAACGGTGCCTCGCGCCGTGGTCCGACCTCCGCGACACCGTGCTCGCCGAGATGAAGGCCCGGATCGTCCCCGACACCGCATCGCCGCCGGTGCGGCACGGCCCCTTTCTCTATTTCTCGCGCTATCGCCGTGGCGAGGAGTACCCGGTGTTCTGCCGCCGCCGGACCGGATCGAAGGGCCGCCGGACGGGCCGGGAGGAGCTCCTGCTCGACGGCAATCACCTGGCGCGCGAGGCGCACGGGGACGCCGCCGACGGCTATTTCTCGCTGGGCGCCCTGGAAATCTCACCCAACCACGAGATCCTGGCCTTCGCGACCGACACGGTGGGGCGGCGCCTCTACGAACTCCGCTTTCTCGACACCCGGTCCGGAGAAGTGCTGGCGGACCGGATCCCGGGCGCCGCGCCGAACGTCGTCTGGGCCGCTGCCGGGGACGCCGTCTTCTACACCCGCCCCGACCCCGAGACCCTGCGGTGGTCGAGGGTGATGCTCCATCGCCTCGGACAACCCGTGGAGCAGGACGCCCTGGTGTACGAGGAGGAGGACGAAACCTTCTGGGTGGCGGCCCACGAGAGCCGGTCGCGGGAGTTCGTGCTGCTCTACTGCGAGCAGACGGACCGGGCGGAGGCCTGGGCGATCCCGAGCCGTGAGCCGGAGGCGCCGCCCCGCCGGCTGATTCCGAGGGGTGGACCCCACGAGTTCGAACTCGACCACTTCCGGGGCCGTTTCCTGATCCGCACGAACCGCAGCGCGCCCGATTTCCGACTCATCACCGCCACCGAAGCCGACCCGGCCGAAGAAGCGGCCTGGGAGGATCTCGTCCCGGCCCGGGACGGTGTCCAGCTCGAAGGCTTCGAGCTCTTCGAGACCCACCTGGCGCTATTCGAACGCCGGGAAGGGCGCCAGGAGCTTCGTCTGCTGGATTGGGGAAGCGGGGCGACCCGGCAGGTACCGCTTCCGGGGCCGGTGCGGGCGCTCGACGAGGAGAACAACCCGGAGCCGGAAGCGGCCGAACTGCGGGTCGTGGTGAGTACTCCGAAGACGCCCGCCACCACCCTCGCCGTTTCGCTCGCGACCGGCCGGCGCCGCACCCTGAAGCGGGAAAAGGTCCCCGGGTTTCGCTCCCGGGACTACCGCACGCGCCGTCTCTCCGCACGGGCGAAAGACGGGACCCGGATTCCGATTTCGCTGGTCCATCACCGGGACCATCCCCCGTCGTCAACGTCGCCCCTCCTGCTCTACGGATACGGCGCCTACGGGATCTCGATGGACCCCGCCTTTTCGCGGGCCCGGTTCAGTCTCCTCGACCGGGGCTTCTCCTTCGCCATCGCCCACATCCGCGGCGGGCAGGAACTGGGGCGCGCCTGGTACGAGGCCGGCCGGCAGGACAAGAAAACCAACACCTTCCACGACTTCATCGCCTGCGCCGCTCATCTGCAGAGGCGCAAGCTCTCGAACCCTGAGCGGACGTACGCCATGGGAGGCAGCGCCGGGGGTCTCCTGATGGGCGCCGTCCTGAACGAGGCGCCGGAGCTCTTTGCCGGCATCGTCGCCATGGTTCCCTTCGTGGACGTCCTGAACACCATGCTCGACCCGGACATCCCGCTCACCACCGCGGAATACGACGAGTGGGGCGATCCCAACCGGAAGGATTTCTTCGAACTGCTCGCCAGCTACGCCCCCTACGAAAACGTGCCCGAGGCCCCCCTCCCCCACCTGCTGGTCACCAGCGGACTCCACGATTCCCAGGTGCAGTTCTGGGAGCCCACGAAATGGGTCCAGCGCCTCCGCGAGCGGAACACCCATCCGCAGCGGCTGATCCTCCTCCGCACCAATCTGGACGCGGGTCACGGCGGCCGTTCCGGGCGATACCGCGGCCTCGAGGAAATCGCCGAGATCTACGCGTTCCTCATCGGGCTGAGCGGGGCGGCGGAATCCGGCTGAGTCAGCCGACCACCGAGGGGAAGCGTGCGCCCTCACCGGCTTCCTCGTCGCGCGCCGCCGCCACCGCGCGCTCCATCGCCGCGACCTCCACGTCGCTGAGTTCCGCGAACAGCTTGCGCTTTGCCGCCGAAAGTCGTCCCTGGTTCTGCATCACCAGCCGGACGAAGAGGGAGAGACGACGGTCCGGCATATCCACGATCTCCCGCACGGTTGCGGTGGCGCGGTTGAAGACCGCGACAAAGCCCAATTCGTCGGGAAGATCGTGGCGGATGGTGTCAGCGACACGGTCGTACAGATACTCCGCGAAGGGAGTAGCGTCAAAGAAGCGGTACAGGTCGGTGGTGTCGTCCTCCACCCGGATTTCCCGTTCTGGTGTCCACTCCCACGGAGTGAGCGCCAGACGGGGCCGGGAGAAGCTCTCAAGCACCGCGTCGTAGCCCCGCCGGTCGCGCAGGATCGCAGCCGAAACCGGAAGGACTGCTCCCGCCGGACCGTAACCGCGGCTTGCGAGGGCCTGGTGGACGAGCCAGCGGTGGACACGGCCGTTGCCATCCTGGAAGGGATGGACGAAAACGAACGCGAACGCCGAAACGGCCGCCGCGACCACCGGGTCCGTCTTGCTGCTGGAGAGTCGCCGGGAGAGATCCATCCAGCCCTCCATGAGATCCGGAACGTCCTCGGAGCGCGGACCGATGAAGTGCACCTCGTCGCGGTAGCCGCCGACCGTCGAGCCGACGAAGATCTGCATCCTGCGCCAGTCGGTCGCCGCATAGCGAGGATCCACGATGCCGGCCTGCAGGTCGAGGAGCGTGGCCTTGTCGGTCGGGTCTCGGTCGCGTGCGGTCCGCAGGGCAGCGACGAAGCGCTCGGTGCGGGTTGGGTTCGGCGTCTCGCCCTCGATGGCGAAGGAAGAGCGCGTTTCCTTCGTGTAGAGATAGTTGACGGCGCGAACGAGGACCGAGGGGTCGTATCGCGCGACGAGCTTTCGCGCTTCCTCGTCCAGCCCCTGTTCCATCGCCTCGACCAGTTGGCGGGTCCGCCGAACAGTCGGACAGAGGCCGGGACCTCCGAGCAGGTTGTCGCGGACTCGGTGCCGGCGTGACCGGCGCGGTACGGCAACGAAGTGCTTCCCCGGATCGAGGGCGTCCACGTAGTTGCCGAGCCGAGCGTTCTCAACGTCCAGAGTCTGTCCCAGCAGGGTTTCGTACAGGAACCAGGCGCGCCTGCTGAAGATGCCCGTGGGTTCAGTCCGGACCCAGTCCTCCATAGTTTCCGGTCTGACCTCCCGGAAGGCAGCCGTGAGGACTCCGAGGTCGAGAGGCTCGTGGCGGAGCGCGAAACGGATGTGGGAAACGACCGATCCGTCGGTGGCGTAGGGCCGGGGATAGGACTCGAACGTCCTCACGCCGTCGGTTTCAGTGCGGCGAGCGCCGGCGACGAGATGGCTTTCCGTGGCCGCCGGAGGCACCCGGAGACCGAACTCCGAGTGCAGCCAGGCATGGCCGAGGAGACGTTTGCCAGTTTTCGTGGAGCGGGGCATGGGTGGCTCGATCCGGAGAATCGCTAATTCGCGCGTTCGCCGGAGAATCTCCGGTTCCGTGGGAAAACGATTTCCCGGATGGAATCGCGATTAGATCAGCCTCTTACTATCCAATAGCAATTAGTTCTCGTGCAAAGAGCCTCGAATTCATCCAAGAACGATTTCTCGGATGGAATTGCGATTAGATCAGCCTCTTACTATCCAATAGCAATTAGTTCTCGTGCGAAGAAACCTTGGATTCATCCAAGAACGATTCAGAGAACGGAAATGATTGAGTCGCCCTGTTTGCCATCCGGTTGACTCCGCCGAAAAGAAACATCCGAAACCGGTGCTCCAGATGGGATTCCCGACCATTCCCCGTCAGACCGCCGTCGTCTTCCAGCCGCCCCGGCGGAAGACCAGCGTGCTGACCACCGCCGAAAGGGAATAGGCGAGCGCCACCGCCCAGAACACTCCGTCCACCCCGAGGGCGGTGCGGGACAGCAGCCAGGCGGCCGGGATCTCGAAGAGCCAGAAACAGAACAGATCGATCCAGGTCGGAGTACGGGTATCCCCGGCGCCGTTGAAGGCCTGCCGGGTCACCATGCCCAACGCGTAGAAGATGTAGCCATAGCTGACGACCCGGAGCGCGGTAGCGGCGATCTGGAGCACCTCCGGGTCGTCCGTGAAGATCAGGGCGATTTCCGGGGCGAACACCACGAACACCCCCGTGACCAGACCCATGAACGCCATGTTCCAGCCGCTCGTGATCCATACCGCGCGTTCGGCGCGGTCGGGCTTCCCGGCCCCGAGGTTCTGGCCGACGAGCGTCGAGGCGGCATTCGAGAGGCCCCAACACGGGAGGATGACGAAGAGCGCCACCCGGATGGCGATGACCCAGCCGGCAACCGCGATGGTGCCGAAGCTCGCAATGATGCGGATGAGCAGGATCCACGGCAGCATGTCCGCGAGCATCTGGGCGATCCCGCCGACGGATACCCGGCAGAGGTTCCTGAGCACTCCCCACTGGGTCCGGATGTCCTCGCGCCGGATCCGAATCCGCAGCCCACGGGTGAGGGTCCAGAACTGGTACAGGACGCCGGTCCCCCGGCCGATCGTCGTGGCCACGGCGGCCCCCGGAAGCCCGAGTTCCGGAAACGGCCCCAGTCCGAAGATCAGACAGGGATCCAGCACGATGTTGATCCCGTTCGAGAGCCAGAGCGCCCGCATGGCCGCCTGGGCGTCCCCCGCCCCCCGCAGGATTGCGTTGTTCAGGAACAGCAGGATGATCGTGGCCATCCCGGCGTACATGATCCGGGCATGGGTGGCGCCGACGGCGACCGTCTCGGCATCCGCCCCCATGAGGCCCAGCACCCGGGGCGCGAAGATCACTCCGAGCGCCCCGAGGGCGACCGACACCGCGAGTCCGAGCCCGATGGCCTGGACTCCCGCGCGCGCCGCTCCCCGCCGGTCTCCTTCTCCGCAGCGGCGTGACACCACCGCGGTGACCGCAAACGAAAAACCGATGGCGATCGCGTAGACCAGACCGATTGCGGTCTCCGTGATCCCCGCGGAGGCGAGCGCCGGAGCCCCGAGGCGGGCGATGAAGAACGCATCGACCACGGCAAAGATCGACTCCCCGACCATCTCGAGCGCCATCGGCACGGCGAGCACGAACACCGCGGGGGTGAGCGGGCCCGAGGTCAGGTCGCGGTCGGAACCCCGTAGCGATTCGACAATCAGGGCGAGCAGGCGCCGCGTCCTCGAACCCAGGGACATGGTGACGTGGGAAGTCGGCCGGTCAGCTACCGCTGCCCGTACAGCCGGCCGGATCGCGGGCGGGGCGCACTCTCGGGTACCGGGTCAGGCTGGCGGAATCAGCGCGACGATCCTCACCGGGGCTCCGGTGCCGGCCTCGATCTTCATCGGCAGCGCGATCAGCAGGAAACCGGTCGGTGGAAGCTCGGACAGGTCCCCGACGTTCTCGAGATTGGGGATGCCGGCCGCCCCTCCGACCTGGTGCACGATGAAATCGGTGGAGGGTCCGTAGTCCACGCTCGCGGTGTCAATGCCCACGAGGCCCGCCTCCCGCTCCACCAGGAGCCGCATCGCGTCCTCGGTCAGTCCCGGGAAGTGCAGGTTGTCGGCGCTCCCGGGCTCGTCATCGCCGAGATAGGACAGTGCGTCCGGCCAACGCGCCGCCCAGCCGGTCCGGAATAGAACCGCCGTGCCCGGCGGAATCTCGCCGTGTTCCGTTTCCCAGTTCCGGATGTCCCCGGCGCTCGCCCGGTAGTCGGGGTTCGCCTCGGCCTGTGCACTCACGTCCACGACCACCCCGGGGGCAATTAGCCGGGTGAGCGGAATCTCTCCGACCAGATCGGCGCCCTCGTAGAAGTGGTACGGCGCATCGAGGTGTGTCCCGCCGTGTTCGGCGGTGGCGAACTCCTTCATGGCGTAGAAGAAACCGGCCGGGGTCATTCCCTCGGCCAGGGTGTCGAGCTGAAACCCCTTCGTATCGGTCGGCCAGTAGAGCGTGTTCTCGCCGTACTCGTGGCTCAGATCCACCATCTTCCAACCGGCCACCTCATCGGGACCGGGTGGTGGCGGAGGCTCCGGGGGAGCCTCGCAGGCTGTGGCGAAAAGCGCGGCGAGGGCGCCGGCGGCGAGGAGGAATCGGGCTACCATGAAAAACCTGCCAGGGAAGGAAATGCTAGCCAAAGGGATCGGAGGCACGTCCCGAGTCCTCGCGGGGCCGTTGGTAGTGGTCGCTGCGGCGGCGCTCCTGATACCCGGCGGATCCTCGGGGGTGCTCGCCGCCGCCGCGGTGAGCGCCGCCGTCATCGCGACGTGGGGCATGGGGTCCGCGGGCCGCCGCGCATCCGGCTCGCCGAAGCGCTGGAACCGTCTCCACCAGGCCGCGAGCGCCAGTTTCGCGCTGTCGCTGGCAGCCGGTGCGCTGCTGGCGGCGGGGCTCTTCGAAGGTCCTGGTTTCTTTGGCTTGCCGCGGTCCCTCTGGGGACTGTTGCTCGGGGTCTGGCTCATACCCCTGGTCGTGACGAGCCTCGGTTTCGCAGCGTCGTTCGCACCCCCCGACCCGGCGGACCTGGAACGACTCCGCTCCCGCTCGCAGGAAGGCCCTTGATCCCGGCGCTCCTGCTTCTGCTGACCCTGGCGATCGGACTCGCCGCGGTCCGGAAGACCCGGGATGCATCCGACTTTTTCGTCGCCGGGCGGCGACTCGGCGCCGTTCGCGCGGGGCTCGCGGTCGCCGCATCGGCGTTCAGCGGTTTCGTGTTCCTCGGGGGGCCGGGGCTGACCGCCCAGGTGGGGCTCGGTTCGCTGTTCATCGTGGTTCCGGCCGGGTTCACCGCGGCGCTCCTCTGCCGGACCACGGGACGGCGGCTCGCCTTGATCGCCGAGGCCAGCGGCGCCCAGACCCTGCCGGAGTCCATCGCCTTCCGCTTCGGGGCCCGGGCGCCGGCGGCGGTGGCCGCGGTCGCCATACTGATCGGGAGCGTCATCTACCTGGGAGTCCAGCTCTCGGCGCTCGCCCGGGCCGCCCGCTTTGCCTTTCCGGAGGTCGGACTCGCCACCTGCCTGGTACTCGGCCTGGGAGTGGTGCTCGCCTATTCGCTCGCCGGGGGAATGGTGGCCTCGGTGAACACCGACGTGCTCCAGGGGAGCTTCATGGTGGCCGCCGCGGTAGCGGCGTTCTTCTGGGTCATGACCCGGATCGGGGGTCCGGCCGGCGCCCTGGAGAACCTTGCCGCGACGGATCCTGGCGGCACCCGATTCCTCGAACCTCTCGGAGTCCTGGAGCCGGCGGCGGGGTTCGGGTTCCTGCTGCTCTTCTCGATCGGCACCCTCGGACAACCCCATATGCTCCACAAGTTCCTGATGCTCAAGAGCCCGGAGGCGCTCCGCTATCTGCCAGCGGTGATCGGCGCCGCCCAGGGAATGAGCATTCTCGTCTGGATCGGCCTCGGGACCGGCGCCATGTTCCTCCTCGGCGGCCCGGGGAACGTGTCCGGCCACCCCGACGAGGCCGCCCTCGCGGTCCTGAGCCTGCCCGGGACCCCCGAGGTCCTGGCCGGGCTCGTCGCCGCAGCGGTACTCGCCGCCATCATGTCCACGAGCGACGCCTTCCTGAACCTGGGAGCGGCCGCCCTCTGCCGCGATCTCCCGCGGGCGTTGGGGCGGGAACGGTTCTCGAGCCTGGCCGCCGCCCGCATCGCGGCGCTGGCCGTGGGGCTCGCGGCGCTCGGAGTCGCCGCGTGGCACCTCGCGGAGGGGAGCCTCATCGCCCTGCTCGGAACGCTCGGGTTCGGTGCGTTCGCCGCGGCCCTCGCCCCAACGCTCCTGCTGGGGCTCTGCTGGCAGCGGGTCACGGCTCGCGCCGCGACCCTTTCCATGGTGGCGGGACTCGGTTCCCTGGCCGCGGTTGAGGGCCTGCTGCCCGGACTGGCAGTCCCTTCGGCAGTGCCGGCGATGGCGGCGGGCTTCGGAGTCCTGCTGATCGCCAGTCTCTTCTCCCGGCGGGAGCCGGCCCCCGAGTCGGTCCGGCTCGCGATGACCCTGTGAGCGACCGGACAGCCAGGCGCCTGCGTATCGCGCTGATCACGGGCGGCTCCACCCCAGAGCGCGATGTGGCGCTGGCCGGCGCCGGTGAGGTGCTCCGAGCCCTGCGGGTGGCGGGGCACGAGGTGACCGCGGTGGACACGGTCCACGGCGCCCTGGGGCCCGAGCAGGAAGGACAGTTCCTGGCGCTTCGCGTGGGCCGCAAGCCGCCCGGAGATGAGGAGCTGGCGCAGGCTCGCGAACGCGAAGATGTGCCGGGCCTCCTGCGGCTGAAGGCAGTCAGCGGCGCTGATCTCGCGTTCCTGGTACTCCACGGTCTCGACGGCGAGGGAGGCCTGCTGCAGGCGGTTCTCGAACTTGGCGGACTTCCATACACCGGAAGCGGCGTGCTCGCGAGCGCGCTGGCCATGGAAAAGGCATCGGCCAAGCGCGTGCTCCAGGGCGCCGGAATCCCCACCCCGCGCTTCGAGATGCTGGAGTTCCAGACACCCGAGGACCTGCGGAACGGGATCGAATCCCTGGGCGCCCCGGTTGTCGTCAAGCCCTCCCGGGTGGGTTCGTCGGTCGGGCTCCGGATCGCGCACGGCTTCGACGACGTCTGCTCGGCCGTCGCCGAAGCGCGGTGGCACGATCGTTGCGTTCTCGTCGAGGAAATGCTCCCCGGACGCGAATTCACCGTCGGAGTCGTCGGCGCACCCGACGGCATCGGTCTCGAACCCCTCGGCGTGGGAGAGATCGTGACCGGCTCCGGACTCTTCGACTACCAGGCGAAGTACACCCCGGGCATCGCCGAGGAGCTCTTCCCCGCGGACATCCCGGAGTCACTCGCAGGAGAGCTACGCGAACTGACGGTGGAGACCCATCGGGCGCTCGGCCTCAGGGACTTTTCCCGGGTGGACTTCCGCCTTGACGCGAATGGCGAACCCTCCGTGCTCGAGGCGAATACCCTCCCCGGAATGACGACCCGCAGCCTGCTGCCCCAATCCGCGGCGGTCATGGGAATCAGCTTTCCGGCACTCTGTGACCGGATCGCGCGGCTCGCCGCAACCAGGAGCGGAGCGAGATGACGACCTTTGGTGTTTCCCGGCGCGTCGTGCTCGCGACCGCCGGCGCTTCGGCACTGGTTCTCGCGGCCTGTTCACAGGCCGTGCTGGTGCGCCCGGCGCCCTCGTATCAGGCGTTCGCGTTCGAGGCGCCGCTGCCGGCGGCCGCGGCGGTCTTCGTGGACGGCGACCAACTCTTCCGGCAGGTCAGGATGACGCCCGACCCGGTGGATGGAGACTCCCTGTGCGACGAAGTCAGCTATCCGGTGGACGCGCGCGAAGCGCTGGAGCTGTCGGTCATCGGAACCCTGGAGCAGTTGGTGCGGGAAGTCGTGCCGACCCGGATCCCGCTTGACCGGCAGGCGATGGAGGCGCGCGGCCTGGACGCGGTCATCGTCGTCCGCGCGGACACGTTCAACGTGGGTCTCACGAGCGGGGCGTTCCTGAGCTTCGAAGCGGGCGCCGAACTCACGCTCTCGGTCTCGGCATTTACCGGCGACGGCCTGCTGGTGCGCGAAGTCGTGTTCGGCAACGCGGTCCAGACCGAGAGCGGCATCACCTGCAGCAACGGCTCCGAAGCGCTTGGCGCGGCCGTCGAGATCGCGATCGAAAACGCCATGACCGAACTCGGGGAGCTCATCGCCAACTCCCCCGCGCTGCGCGACTCGTTGGGCGCCCGCGGGTCCGACTGAGCCGAAACCGGCAGGCATCGCCGGAGTCGGAACACGCCCGGCATCCTCGCGCGGGTGGCCACGGGATCGGCGCCGGGCGGCGCCGCCGCGCCATGCACTCCGGCAGGTCACGGCGCGGACAGTTGCCGCGACCGGAACGGAGAAGGTACGGAAGAGGAGCGTCGAGGGCGTGGCGAACAACCCGTTGCGAAGGATGCTCGGCGGCGTTCTCCGCGGGCCTCGTCGTCGCGTGTTCCCTCGCGACCTTCAGCCGTCCCGTAACCTCCTACGATCTCCTAGTCTTCGAGGCGCCGCTGGCGAAGGCGTGGACAATGGGGCCATGACGACTTCCCTTCCCGGCCGCGCGGCGCTCCTTCTGGCCTTCTCGGCGTTCGCCGCAGCGTGTCCGGGACCACCCGAAGGGGGACCGGCGGATCTCGTGGTGCGCGGGGGCGCAATCCACACCGTGGACGCCGAAAGCCCGGTAGTGGAAGCCCTGGCGGTGCGGGACGGCCGTTTCGTCTTCGTGGGAAGCTTGCGGGAAACCGGGCGTTGGATCGGCGAGGCCACGGAAGTCATCGAACTCGACGGCCGCGCGGTCATTCCGGGCCTCATCGACGGACACGTACACCTGGAGTCCGGGCTCTCCCTGGTGCGCGGGGTGGACCTCACCGGAATTGCGGACCGGGATGAATGGACGCGCCGGATCGCGGCGCGGGCAGCCGAACTCGGCCCCGGGGCGTGGATCGTGGGCGGACGTTGGGATCACACCCTTTCCGGCGGGGAGTTTCCTTCCGTCGAGGAACTCGACCCGGTAACCCCCGACAACCCGGTGGTGCTCTCCGACATCGACGGGCACACCGCCTGGGCCAACAGCCTCGCGCTCGAGCTCGCCGGGGTTGACGCCGAGACACCGGATCCCCCGGGCGGGCGCATCCTGCGTTACGCATCGGGCGCACCGACCGGAATCCTCCTCGAGACCGCCGGAGGGCTGGTCGAGGAACACGTCCCGCCCCTCAGCGCCGGGGAGGAGCGGGAGATCATGCGCCAGACCTTCCAAAATGCCGCGAAGCTCGGCCTCACGGGAGTCCACACGATGGCGGGACCCGAGCGGATTCCGGCGTACCTCGAGTTCGCCGCCGGCGGACAGTTGCCGCTCCGGGTCTGGTACGGCGCCTTCGGAAGTGCGGATCGGGCCGAAGAACTGGCGGCGGCGCGCGACGACGCGCGGCGCGACCTCGCGGCGGTCGCGGCGGCGCGCGGGCCCACCTTCGAGGTCGGATACGCGAAGCTGGTCGCCGACGGCGTGCTCTCCGCGCGTACGGCCGCCCTGCTCGCCCCCTACGCCGACGCTCCGGACAAATCCGGGTTCATGGTCACGGAGTTCGACGATCTCGCCGCGTCCGTAACCCGTTTCCACGAAGTCGGGTTTCCGGTAGCGGTCCACGCGATCGGAGACCTTGCGGTGCGCGCGTCGCTCGACGCCTTCGAGGCCGCTGCCGAGCGTGGCCCCCGGCCGGAACTCGCGGACCGCATCGAGCACATCGAGGTGCTGGATCCGGAAGACGCGCCGCGGTTCCGGGAACTCGGGGTACTCGCCTCCTTCAACCCGCACCACTGCATCACGGGGATTGACGTTTACAACACCGACCGTCTGGGAGAGGTCCGGGCGGCCTGGTCCTTCGCCTGGGGGGCGGCGCGGGACGCGGGCGCAACGCTGGTCTTCGGCAGCGACTGGGCCACCGCCCCTCTCGATCCGCTACGCCAGCTCTACGCTGCGACCGTACGGCAAAAGCCTTCCGGCGGACCAGCGGGCGGGTGGCATCCGGAGCAGCGGGTCTCGTGGCAGGAGGCGCTGACCGCCTATACCCTGGGACCGGCGGCCGCGTCCGGATGGGATGACGAAATCGGCTCGATCCAGGTTGGCAAGTGGGCGGATTTCGTCGTGTTGAGCGGTGCGGTTCCCGATCCGCCGGACCGTTCGATTCTCGATCTCCGGGTGGATTCCACCTGGCTCGCCGGCGCTCCCACCCACCGCACCGCATCGGGCCGTTGACAGGCCGCGCTCCGGCGGTGGCAGCGTAGCCGCCGGCGCCGCAGAGTCAGCCGGTACGCTCTCCCCGATGAACGGAGTCCCGGAATCGATCGTCTCCGCCGCCTGGCTCCGGGAGCAGCTCGCGGCCGGCAACTCCAGGCTCGTCCTCGTGGATGTCCGCGCCAACCTCATGGACTGGACCTGGGGTCGGGCCCGATACCTGGAGGGCCACCTCCCGGGAGCGGTATTCGCCGACCTGGAACGGGACCTCTCCGCGCCGAAGACCGGGGCGAACGGGCGTCATCCGTTACCGGCGGCTGAACGCCTGGCGGAGGTCTTCGGCCGTCTCGGGATCGGGCCGGACAGCGTCGTCGTCGCCTACGACCAGGCTGCGGGACTGTTTGCGTCCCGTCTGTGGTGGATGCTCCGCTATCTCGGACATGCCGAGGCCGCCGTCCTGGACGGCGGAACCGAGGCCTGGGTCCGGGCCGGAGGATCGCTGACTCCGGGAGAACAGACACGCGCTCCCCGGCGGTTCATCCCGAGACCGGTGGCCGGGATGGCGGTAGGCGTTGCCGAAGTCGAAGCCGGTCTCGACGGCGGCGCTCACCTCCTGGTGGACGCCCGCGAGCCGATTCGCTGGCGCGGCGAACAAGAACCCATCGACCCGATCGCCGGGCGCATACCGGGAGCGCAGAACCATTTCTGGAAGGAAAACCTCGGCGCCGGCGGCCGATTCCGCTCGCCGGAGGACCTGCGCGAAATCTTCGAGGCCGTCACCAACCCGCGGAAAGGCCGCCCGATCGTGTGCTACTGCGGTTCCGGCGTGAGCGCGGCGCACAATGCGCTGGCCCTCGAACTCGCCGGCATCGCCAACGTGGCGGTCTATACGGGTTCGTGGTCCGAGTGGTGCGCCGATCCCGGCCGGCCGGTAGAAAGAGGAACACCGTAGCGGGCAGCGCGGGGCCACCTCCGCGCCGGTGATTCCACCCCGTGGCCGAAGCGCACCCCGGCCCTTCGATGGTCACGCCTGCTCCCGCCGGCCGCAGGGAATGGGCAAGGTCCCGGCGTTCCCGGCGGCGTTCCCTTTCGCCCAACGGAGTGGAGCCGCCCGCAACGCGGATCGAACGTCCTGCGCCTAATGGACCCTTCCGGCGCCGGATTCGGCCGCCTCGATCGGGGCCGGACGCGGAATCCCCTCAGGCCATTCCGCGGGTTCCGGCCAGTTCTCGGAAAGAAACCGGAACGCGCGTTCTGCCCGGCGGGTCGTGATGGTCCTTCCGCGGCACAGACGCGCCACCGTCTCTCCGCTTCCGGTGGCGTAACGCGACACCGTGGAAACGCTGCGACCCGTGTATTCGGCGAAGAGCCCGCATAGCTTCACGAGCTGCCTTGCCGTGTCATCCATGGCACGAGAGCATGCCACAGCGGGCACGTTCGCAGCAAGCGAAACGGATGAATCGTGTCACTGCTAACATCCAAACGGAGCCGCGGTTCGACCTTGCATCGAGTGGGTGACGAACCGGGCTCCGATCCCGACACGCGACTGCGATTTGGTGTAACGTGACGGATGTGACACTCAACGGAATAGAGAGATTAAGAAGCGCATTGCGAGGGTTGGTGGAAGCAGAGGGGCTCAGGCCTCTCGCAGCGAGAACCGGTATCCCGGTGGGTCAAATCCGGAGTCTGCTCGACGGGCGGGCGGTCCGCGTAACCACCCTGCAGTCCATGACGGCGGTGCTCGGCGTCCGGCTCACCATCGGTCCCGGCACGGGTGATCCAGTGGCGTCATCCTTTCCGGATGGCGCCCCGGCTTCCGTCCGAGCGCTGGCGAACCTGTCGGCGGCGGCATTCCCGGGACAAGACAGCGAGCCCGGTGCGACAGCGCTTCGGGATGGAGTCGCCATCGTGAAGGACCTGGCAGACCGGGTGGCAGCGGCCGCACAGTCCCTGTTGCAGGTGGTGGCCGGGTGGGACCCGGCAACGAGCCCCGCGGCCGCCGGACCCCCGGAGATCGCACCGGTCGAGGATCGCCTGGTGATGATCCCCTTCGTGTCCGGAGCTCAGGTCCGCGACTCCGGCCGAGGGGCCATATTCAGGGATTACCCGGAGCTGACGGTGGGAGTGGCGCGGGAGGTGCTTCCGTCCTGGGCGCGGCCGGATCGCCTCATCTGCATGCGGGCAGCGGGCGACTCCCTGGACATGACCGTTGGCGACGGGGATTTCGTCGCCTTCGACCCGGGGCACACGGCTCCCGTCGACCAGGAACTCTTCGCCCTCGCTACCGACGCCGGCCCGGTGGTCCGGCGGCTTCGCTACCGGGATCGCTGGTTGGTGGTTTCGGACAGCGCGACGGATGGAGAGCGGCCCTTGTCCGGCGACGATCACATCCTCGGGCAGGTGGCATGGCACGGGCCGCGCGATCGGGACGCGTCCGGCGACGTCTGACTGCCGGAGGCCCCCAGCCGTAGTCAGCCGAGTTCGCGGCTCCGGATCAGCCGGAGCATCAGCTGATTCCAGGGGGTTTCGATTCCCCGTTTCGCGCCTCGGGTGACGATGGCGCCGTTCATCGCATCGATTTCGGTACGGACGCCGCGTTCGAGGTCCTGCAGCATGCTGGTCTTGTTTCCCGCGGTCGAGGCCGCGATGCGCTCGACCGTCGCCCAGATCTCCGCTTCCGAGGTGGAGATTCCTTCAGCCCGGGCCACCGCCACGGCTTCGCGAACCAGCAACCGGAGGAGCTGTTCACTACCCGGATCGCGGAGGAGCTGCCCGGTCCGAAGGCCGAGGAGCCCCGACACCGGATTGAGGGCGGCGTTCAGGATCGTCTTGTCCCACAGCGGCTTTTGGATATCGGAGACCTGCTGTGCGGGAAATCCGGCCTCCGACAGAGCGGCGCCGAGTTCCGCCACCGCTTCTTCGGCCACGCTCCGGAAGGCGCTCAGGATTACCTCCCCGAACCCGGCGTGGAGAACCCGTCCGGATTCGAGAAGGGTCGCACCGCTGTTCGAGACTGCGCCGACCACCGGGTAGCCGCCGGCAGCGAGCGCTTCCTCGTTGCCGAGACCGTTCTGCAGGGAGACACGGATCGGACCGGTTCCGAGCGGAGCCAGAGCCCGGGCTGCCGCGGCGGTTGCGTGCGCCTTCACGGTGACCAGCACGAAGTGCGGCCGAAAACCCGACAGTTCGGAGGCGACCGGCGCAGCCGGGGGCCGAATGACTCCCGTGGTTGCTCCCTCGACGTGGATACCGTTCCTGAGGATCTGGGCGAGACGCTCTCCCCGGGCCACCACGGCCACCGGATGGCGCGCCGCGAGTCGTACGGCGAAGACGCTTCCGATCGCTCCCGCGCCAAAGATCAGAAAACGCGCGCGGTCAGACATAACGGCCGGTGGTGGAATCCGGATGGGCGCCGAGGCCCCCGCCGGGAAAACTGGCCGGGGAGGCCCGGTTCTTCCGGTAGGGGCCTGAGGTTCGTGAGAGAGTAGCGGCCCCACCGGGCCCCACGCGGTCCGATCTCAGGAGAGTCCCATGCGAAGCGACGAAATCAAGAGCGGCCCGAGCCGTGCTCCGGCCCGCGCCATGTGGAAAGCCGTCGGGCTCACCGACGAGGCGCTTTCCCGGCCGCTCATCGGCATCGCCAACACCTGGACGGAGATCACTCCCTGCAATTCCCACCTGCGCGAGCTGGCCGAGCAGGTCAAGATCGGGGTCCGGGATGCCGGAGGCACCCCGCTCGAGTTCAACACCATCGTGGTCACCGACGGAATCGCGATGGGTTCGTCCGGAATGCGCGCCTCGCTCGTTTCCCGCGAAGTGGTCGCGGACTCCATCGAACTGGTGGCGCGCGGCCACCTGCTCGACGGAGTCGTGGCCATTTCGGGGTGCGACAAGACCATCCCGGGGACCGTCATGGCGCTCGCCCGGCTGAATCTGCCCTCGTTGATGCTCTACGGCGGCTCCATCGCCCCGGGGCGCTTTCGCGGAAAGGACGTAACGATTCAGGACGTCTTCGAAGCGGTCGGGGCCCACGCCGTCGGCAAGATGAGCGACGAGGACCTCTACGAGCTCGAGGGCGCCGCCTGTCCGGGCGCCGGGGCCTGCGGGGGCCAGTTCACCGCCAACACCATGTCGGTGGCCACCGCGTTCCTCGGGATCTCGCCCATGGTGGGCAACGAGATTCCGGCCACCGACCCGCGGAAGCCGCAAGTCGCGCGCCGCGTCGGGAGGCGGGTGATGGAGCTGCTTCGCGAAGGGCGCACCGCCCGGGAATTCCTCTCGCGGGAGGCCCTCCGGAACGCTTACGCCTCGGTCTCGGCGACCGCCGGCTCCACGAACGCGGTGCTCCACCTGCTCGCCATCGCCCACGAGGCGGGAAGCGAACTCACGCTCGCGGACCTGGACGAGATCGGGGCCAGGACCCCTGTCCTTACGGACCTGAAACCAGGAGGGCGGTTCACCGCGCCGGACATGGAAGCGGCCGGCGGCATGCGCCTGCTGGCCAGCCGGCTCCGCGAGCTGGAGCTCGTAACCGATACCCCGACGGTTTCGGGTGGTTCGCTCTTCGAACTTGCCGGCGCGGCCGCCGAACGCGCGGGTCAGGAAGTCATCCGGCCCGCGGAACGGCCCGTCAAGGAGAGAGGAGGGCTGGCCATCCTCACCGGCACCCTGGCGCCCGAGGGCTGCGTCCTCAAGCTCGCCGGGCACACCAAGACGCACCACGAGGGCCCGGCGCGGGTCTTCGACTCGGAAGAGGCCGCCTTCGCGGCGGTTCAGGAGGGCCGGATCCAACCGGGCGACGTCATCGTCATCCGCTATGAAGGACCGAGGGGCGGCCCCGGAATGCGCGAGATGCTCGGCGTCACCGCGGCGGTTATCGGGCGCGGCCTCGGCGACAGCGTGGCGCTCATCACGGACGGCCGCTTCAGCGGCGCCACGCACGGCTTCATGATCGGCCACATAGCGCCCGAGGCTGCCGCGGGCGGTCCCATCGGCCTCGTTCAGGACGGCGACCGGATCACGATCGATCTGGACTCGAGGACTCTGGATGTCGCCATACCGGACGCCGAGCCCCGGGTCGCGACGCTGCCCGAGTCCGAGTTCCGGGTCGGCGCGCTCGCCAAGTACGCCCGCACGGTCTCCTCCGCGAGCCGCGGTGCGGTGACCACAGCAGGCTGAGGAACGGCAGACGCCGACTGTGAACCGTGACACCGAATATCCGAAACCCACGCCTCGCTGTAGACTAGGTGCGTGACCGATCACGAGGGCCGTTGCAAGTGTTTGGTTTAGCAAAGGCGTTGGAACAGTTGCGCTCCCGCGTCGAACGCCGGGTCGGCATCAAGGAAGGCGTCGTAACCCTGCCCCGCGTTCCGCGGAATACCCCTCGTCCACCGTCACCCGCAACGAGGCCCAACCCCTCCCCCCGTCCCGCACCACCTCCTTCGCCACCCAGGCAGCAGCAGAACTAGCCGTCCGTGGCTTGGGGCGCCTTGGCGAGCACGCTTCTCGTCGGGATCGTTCTACTGCCCGGACTCGCATGGCTTTGGACGTCTGAACGAAGGATTCCTCGCACCGCCCGACCAGGCGCGCTCGCCGTCGCCGAGGCATCCGGAATCGGCACTGCCGCAACCTTGGTTACTTCGCTCATGCTGTTCCTATTGGGTTCCTGGTTGGAGTGGCCCTTCGATTTCGGCGAGTGGCTGTTGGACCAGACATCATTTCATGCCGACTTGGCTGAGAACCCCGTGGGTCTCGCCACTCTGCTCGTGGCGGAGCCGATCCTCGCCGCAATCGGAGCCGGATCATTCGCAAATTGGTTTCATCGCAAGAAACCCGTGATCGATCCTGGCAGTACGGTGCTACACGAGGTGCTCGGGAGCAGCGACACAGATCTCTCAACCCGATTCGTGGCGGTCAGCATGAGGGACGGGCGGGTCATCGAGGGCTGGATGGGGTCCTACTCCACCGATCCTGCGGATCGCTTCTTTTCGCTGGCAGCGCCCATCTATGTCACGGCCTCGGATGGAGGGGCATACGAGGCGGCTTCCGATGAGGTAATCGTGAATCTGGAGAGCGTCGTGGACATCGGTGTCCTCGAGCGCAACCAAGTCGGGGATACGGCGACCGAGCCGATGCCCAAGAGCCAGTAGATCACCCGCTCGATATCGCGCGCACCCCGTAGACGTCGCTGCTCACAATGCCGGTGGCCAATGCGACGCCGCCAATAGAATCGGCGGGCTCGAACCCCGTTCGGAGGTAGTGCGCGTGCGATTTCGTTTGTTGTCCTTGCTGTTTGTCCTTGCGGGCCTCCTTCTGCTGGCGCCGGCCGGCGCCGCCCGGCAGGACGATGCGGACGCCGAGGAGAAGGACGAGGGTCTGCCGCTCGCCGCCAGCGACACCCTGTCCTTCACCGTCACGGAGGGGACCTGGATGTCCCTCGACATCTCTCCGGACGGTCAGACGATCGTCTTCGAGTTGCTCGGGGACCTCTACACGCTGCCGGTTTCGGGTGGAACCGCCACCCGGATCATGGGAGGACTCTCCTTCGAGAGCCAGCCGGTCTTCTCGCCCGACGGGAGCGAGATCGCGTTCCTGAGCGATCGCAGCGGGGTCGAGAACCTCTGGATCGCGAACGCCGACGGGAGTGAGCCGCGGGCGGTCACCAAGGACGGCCCGACCCGAGATCGGCCGCAACTCATGGTCTCGCCGAGCTGGACCGCGGACGGGCAGTACCTCCTGGTATCCAGGTCCCGGCCTCCGGAGCGCACGGCCGCGGTCTTCCTGATCCACCGGGACGGCGGAACCGGAGTCCGTCTCGGCGACAAGCCTCCCGAGCCCACGCCGGGGGTCCCGGGAGCGCAGCCGCCGAACCGGCTCGGCGCGGTGGCCTCCGTGGACGGCCGCTACGTCTATTTCGCCGAGCGGCGCGGCACGTTCAACTACAACGCGCAGTTCCCGATCTGGCAGGTCGTCCGCTTCGACCGGAAGACCGGCGAGGAGACCACCATCACCAGCGCGCCGGGAAGCGCCATGCGCCCGCTGCTGCATCCGGACGGCCAGCATCTGGTCTACGCGACGCGGCACCGCACCCAGACGGCGCTCCGGGTCCGCGACCTCACCACCGGGGAGGAACGCTGGCTCGTGAACGGGGTCACCCGCGACGACCAGGAATCGCGCGCCAGCCGCGACACGATGCCCGGCTACGCCTTCACGCCAGACGGATCGGCGCTGATCGCCACCGTGGACGGGGGCTTCCGGCGGATCGATTTCGAGACCGGCGCCATGACGGCGATCCCCTTCGAGGCGCAGGTGGAGGCCGAGGTAGCGCCCCGGCTCCATTTCCCCCGGCGCGTGGACGACGGTCCCACCGTCACCGCCCGGATCGTCCGCTGGCCGCGGGTTGCGCCGGACGCCAGCGCGGTGGTCTTCTCGGCCTTCAGCCGTCTCTACCGGATGGACCTGGGCGGCGGAACGCCAACCCGGCTCACCGACTCCGACGAAGACGAATTCATGCCCGCGTGGTCCCCTGACGGGAGCGCCATTGCCTACGTGACCTGGTCGAGCAGCGGCGGACACCTGAAGACCGTCGGCGCCGCCGGCGGCTCCGGCACGGCGCTGACCGCGGATCCCGCCTTCTACGCGGAGCCGGCATGGAACCCGGCGGGCGACGCCATCGTGATCCGGCGGGCCCCGGTGAAGGAACACCTTTACTCCTTTCTCCGCGCCGGCTGGGGCAAGACCGACCTCTACGCCGATGAAGACGAGATCGGCGGCATGCGGGCCGCGGAACTCTCCGAACTACTGCTCGTGCCGGCCGCCGGGGGTGACGCGAGCGTGATCGGCCCCGCCGAAGGTGGCCGCTTTCCCCACTTCACGAGCGAATCGGACCGCGTCTATCTGACCGGGTCGAGCGCCGGGCTCTACTCGCTCCGGCTCGACGGCACCGACCGGAAGACGCACCTCAAGGTCACCGGCCGCGGCGCCGGCGCCAATCCGCCGCCCGCGAGCCAGATCATGCTGTCTTCCGACGGCGCCCGGGCGTTTTTCGAACTGCAGAACCGCCACTACCTGGTCGAGGTCCCGACCTTCGGGAAGAACACTCTGGAGATCAAGGTCGGCGGCGGCGAGACACCGGTCCCGGTCCGGGAAGTGGCGCCCGAGGGCGGCGACCATCTCGCCTGGTCCGCCTCGGGCGACGCGGTGGTCTGGTCACTCGGAAACCGCATCTACCGCCAGGACGCGGCCGCGGTCGGCGGAGAACAGGACCTCACGCCCGACGCCTTCGAGGCGGTGGTCACCGAATCGCGAGCGCGTCCCAGCGGCCGGATCCTGCTGAAGGACGCCGCGCAGGTGCTCACGATGAACGGCGAGGAGATCATCCGCGGTGGGGACGTCCTCGTCGAGGACAACCGGATCACCGCGGTTGGGCCCGAACTCGACGCCGCCGAGGGCGTGCGGGTGCTCGACGTCTCCGGCAAGACGGTGATGCCGGGCTACGTGGACGCGCACGCCCACATGTGGGCGCCGCGCGGCGTCCATCAGCGCCAGGTTTTCCAGCACCTTGCCAACCTGGCCTACGGAGTCACCACCACCCGCGATCCCCAGACCTCCACCGCGGATGTTTTCGCGTACCGGGATCTCCAGGAGATCGGGCGCATCCTGGCGCCGCGGATCTACGCGACCGGTCCCGGGATCTTCTCCCGCTCCGGGGTGTACGACGCGGACGCGGCGGATGACTTCCTGAAGCGCTACGCCGAGGCCTACGACGCGATCACCATCAAGCAGTACGTGGTCGGGGACCGCATCGTCCGGCAGTGGGTCGCGATGGCTTCGATGAAGCACAAACTCATCCCCACCACCGAAGGCGCGCTCGACCTGAAGCTGAACCTGACCCAGATGGCCGACGGCTATTCGGGCCACGAGCACAGCCTGCCCATCGTGCCGATCTACGACGACGTGGCCCAATACGTGGCGCGGACCGAGACCTACTACACGCCGACCATCCTGGTCGCCTACGGCGGTCCGTGGAGCGAGAACTACTACTTCCAGAACACCGACGTGGTGGGAGACGAGAAGCTCGCCCGCTTCATCCCGGCCGCCATCCTCGACAACATGGTCCGCCGCCGGGGCCAATGGTTCCTGCCCGAGGAGTACGTCCATTCCGGCATCTCGGAGGGCTGCACCAAGGTGATGCGGGCCGGCGGGCGCTGCGCGCTGGGAAGCCACGGCCAGCTCCAGGGCCTCGGGGCCCACTGGGAGATCTGGGCGCTCCAGTCGGGCGGCCTCACCGAGCACGAAACCCTGATCGCCGCCACCTTCTTCGGGGCGGAGGCCATCGGGCTCGCCGAGGACCTGGGGACACTCGAGACCGGGAAACTGGCCGACATCCAGATCCTGGACGCCGATCCCCTCGCCGACATCCGGAACACGACCTCGGTCCGCTTCGTGATGCGGAACGGGGAGTTGTTCGACGCCGCCACCATGGCCCAGATGTGGCCCGTGGAGCGGCCGGCGCCGGACCGCTTCTGGGTGGACGACAACCCGCCGGCAGGCGCCGGTAACCGGTAGCGGCTGGCGATCAGGACTCCGAAGGATCCGCGAACGGAATCTCCCGGTCGCCGTCCTCGCGGCTCGCCAGCTCGAACTCGCAACCGCGAGGGGCGTTCTCGAGCAGCCACTCCCCGAAGCTGCGATCGGGTTCGAGGCGCGCGAGCCACTGATCGAGAGGCACGACGACATAGGGCTGCTGCACGCCGATCTGCTGCGGTCCCACGTCGCTGGCGCGACGCAGCACCTCGGACAGCCGCGACTTCGCCTCGGCGATGGTCCAGACCGCTTCCTGAGCGCCGAAGTCACAGGAAGAAGGCGCCTTGCCCGGCTCGGGCCCGCGGGTGGTCATCTGGATAATCTAGCTGCCAGTCCCTTGGACTGCCCTTCGGCGTCCGACCAGCGGGGCGCTCCGCCGGGCACTCACGCCCAGAGCGTCGAGATGGGCGCCGCCCGGACCCGCTCGCCGAGGGGGTAGCTCGCCTGTCCGGTGTGGAGGACCACCCCGGCCAGGAAACGCTCGCCGAGCTGGTCCCGAAGCCACGCCAGGTGGCGCCCGTCCCGGAACACCGGCGCGGCGGTCGCCTTTACTTCGATCCCGATGGTCCGGCCCCGGGGCCCCACCGCCACGAGGTCCACCTCACGCCGCCCCTGCGCCTCCCGGAGGTGGTGCAGCGCGTATTTCCCTTCCGGGGCTCCCGTTTCGGCACGAAGCTGGGCGGCCACGAAGATCTCGAGCGCGGGACCGAGCAGGTCTCCGTCCTCCACTACCGACTCTGGATCGGCGTCCAGCAGGGCCGCCCAGAAACCACAGTCCGCGACGGACCGCTTCGGGCGGCGCACCAGTCGCTTCAGGCGGTTCGAGGCCCAGGCGGGGATTTCCCACACCATGCCCAGACGTTCGAGATGGCGCCAGTAGTCCGCACCGGTCCGCCCGTTCACGCCGGCAGCTTCGTGGAGAGTCTGGAAGGAGACTCCCCTCATCGATCCCAGCGCGCAGGCGTCCAGGAAGTTCCGCAGGCGCCCGGCGTCGAAACGGCGTTCCACGCCCGGAGCCCCGCGGATGGCGATGTGGTCCGCGTAGCTCCGGTACCACTGCGGCCCTCCGGCGCTCCCCGCACCGAACAGGGGCTCCGGAAACCCTCCGGCGACGGCGATCCGGATCAGATCACGGAGACCCGGCGCTTCCGGGGCGGCCGGCAAGGGTTCGCCCGCGGCAACCCGCTCCAGGAACGGTTCGGTTCGGCGCCCCTGCCGTTCCGCCACCGTGAGCGGATGCATGGGAACCCGGATCACGCGCCCCACCCCCGGCCAGGTCGCGGGATCCACCTCGGCGGTGACCGAACCCGTGAGCAGGAAGCGGCCGCGCCGGGGCTCCATGTCCACGGCGCGTTTGACCGCGGCGAGGACGCCCGGAACCGCCTGCCACTCATCCAGGAGAACGGGTTCGGAAAGGCCTTCGAGCGCCGCGTCGGCGTCCGCCTCGAAGGCGCGGGCCTGCCTGGCATCGTCAAGACGAACGACCGACGCGGCGTGGCGGGCCGCTGTCGTCGTCTTGCCGACGCCCCGGGGGCCCACGATCATCAGCGCCGGGTGGAGGGCGAGGAGTCCCGGAAGGCTCTGGTCGAGCCGCCGGGCGCGGTATTGCGTCAAAGTCGTCATAGATTACTGCATAAACGCAGTAGTCAATGTCTCGACGGGTCGGACACCGTCGCGGGAGAATGAACAAATCCGGAGACCGTCGCCGCCAGGCGCCAGAGGCGGGCGACGGCGGCCGGAAGTCCCGGACACCAGCCCGACTCCGGGCCGGGTTACCCTTGCCGGCCACAAGGCGGGCGAAGAGGCATGAACGATTCCAGATGCTGCACCCCTGACCGGCCCGGCCGTACCGGCGGCTCCGCCCTGCTGCTGGCCGCTCTCCTCCCTGCTCTCGTAGCCTGCGGCGGCGGCTACGACTACCCGGACACGCGGAAGGACGACTTCTCCGAGGAACTTCACGGGGCCAACATCGAAGACCCCTACCGCTGGCTCGAGGACGACCAGGCGCCCGAAGTGCTCGAGTGGGTGGACGCCCAGAACGAGGTCACCTTCGAACACCTGCGCTCGCTTCCCGGACGGGAAGCGATCCGTGGCCGCCTTCTCGAACTCCAGGATCACGCCCGCCGGAGCGCGCCCTTCCGCTTCGGCGAGCAGTGGTTCGTGCGGGCGAACGACGGGCTCCAGGACCAGGACATCCTCTACCGGATCGAATCACCGGGCGAGGACCCGACCGGCTGGGAAGTGCTGCTCGATCCGAACGAACTCTCCGAGGACGGCACGACCAGCGTGGGCATGACGGCGTTCACCGAAGACGGCGCGCTCCTCGCCTACGGGCTCGCGGAAGCGGGCTCCGACTGGCGGGAGTTCCACGTGATGGACGTGGGGAGCGGCGAGAAGCTCGACGACCACCTGCGCTGGATCAAGTACTCGGAGGCTTCCTGGACCCATGACAACGGGGGCTTCTTCTACAGCCGCTACCCCGAGCCGGACCCCGACGCCGCGCAGGGCGGCATCAACCAGAACATGACCGTCTGGTACCACGCGCTCGGCACCGCCCAGGACGCCGACACGCTGATCTACTCACGTCCCGAGTTTCCGAACCGCCTGGCGGGCGCGCAGGTTTCCGACGACGGCCGCTACGCGGTGTTCTCGATCAGCGAGGGCGTCGACCAGCGGAACGGCATCCACATCCTGGACCTGGGGCGGGCCGAAAGCCCCAGCTTCGACGGGGAGATCGTCCCCGTTCTGGACGAATTCGATGCTTACTACGGCTTCCTCGGAAACGACGGACCGCGTTTCTATTTCCTGACCGACAACGACGCGCCGCGCTACCGCGTGGTCGCCATCAACATCCAGCGACCGGATCCCGCGAACTGGCTGGAGATCGTGCCCGAGAGCGAGGACACCCTTCTCACCGCGCGCATCGTCGGAGACCGTTTCATCCTGGACTATCTCGACGACGCCAAGAGCCGCCTCGCCGTCCACACCATGGACGGCGCCTTCGAACGGGACGTGCCGCTACCCGGGATCGGCTCGGTCGGACAACTGAGCGGGACCCGTAAGGACGACATCCTCCACTTCACCTTCTCCTCGTTCCTCTTCCCGCCGTCGGTCTACCGCTACCACCTCGCCTCCGGCGAAACCGAGCCGCACTGGACGCCGGAGGTTCCGTTCGACTTTGACCAGTACGAGACGAACCAGGTGTTCTTCGCGTCCATGGACGGTACCCAGATCCCCATGTTCCTGACACACCGGAAGGACATGATGCGGGACGGCGACAACCCCACCCTGCTCTACGGCTATGGCGGGTTCAACATCAGCCTGCCCCCGAGCTTCAATCCGTCGAATCTCGTGTTCCTCGAACGCGGCGGGGTCTACGTACAGGTCAACCTGCGGGGCGGCGGCGAGTACGGCGAGAGCTGGCACCGGGCGGGAATGCTGGAGAACAAGCAAAACGTCTTCGACGACTTCATCGCCGCCGCCGAGTTCCTGATCCACGACTCGGTCACCCAGCCGTCCCGCCTCGCCATCGCCGGCGGCTCGAACGGCGGGCTGCTCATCGGAGCGGTGCTGAACCAGCAGCCCGAGCTCTTCGGGGCGGCGCTCCCCGCGGTCGGGGTGATGGACATGCTCCGGTTCCATAAATTCACGATCGGGTGGGCCTGGACCTCGGATTACGGAAGCCCCGACGACCCGGAGATGTTCGAGGTGCTGCGGGCCTACTCGCCGTACCACAACGTCGCGCCGAGCGAGGACTTCCCGCCGACGCTCGTGACCACCGCGGACCACGACGACCGGGTGGCGCCGGGGCATTCGTTCAAGTACGCCGCCCGCATCCAGGAGGTCCACGGCGATGGGCCGAACCCGGTCTTCATCCGGATTCAGAAGAGCGCCGGACACGGAAGCGGAATGCCGGTCTCCATGCGGGTGGAGCTGGAAGCGGACCGCTGGGCGTTCGTCCTGCACCACCTCGGAGTGGACTCAAGCAGTTAGTAGCCCGTGATCCTCCGTCTCCAGCACATCGGTACGGCCCACCGGAGCCACGCCTCGGCGGCCGAACGCCTCCGCCAGGTCGGGCTCGAGCCCGCCGAGCTGCGCACCGACCAGGGACGGGGCTTCCAGCTCGATTCCCGGAAGCTGCTCGGCAACGAGTGCTGGCTCCACGTGGTCCACAACTGGAATCCGGAAGCGCGCGTCTGCCAGTACCTCCGCCGCCAAGGCGAGGGCCTCGAGCACATCGCGGTCGAGACCGACGACATCGAGGGGGCCGTCGCCCGGGTGAAGGAGTCGGCTCCGATCTTCGAGGACCGGATCTTCCACGCCGCCGACGGCTTCGAGGCTTTCGTCTACCCCGAAGACGCCTGCGGGTTCACCGTGGAGCTGATCCAGCCGCACGCCTCGAGCTGGAACTGGCCCGATCCGCCGCCGGAACGGGTCAGCCCCACACTCTCGGTAACGCACCTCGCCGAAGTGGTCGCGGGGGCCGCGGACCCCGAGGCCGCGGGACGGCGGTTCGAGGAACTGTTCGACGTGGGATTCGAGATGGATGGCGCCAGCGCCCGGGTCGGATTTCGGAACAACTGCGTACTCCGTTTCCAGGCCGGCCAACCAGGCCTCCGGAGCCTGATGTTCGAAACTGCCGACCTCGACGCCGATAGCCGGGCGCTGGAAGAGGCCGGCACTCCGTTCGAAGCCGGATCACCAGCCCTCCGGAGGGAACTGCGAATCGCCGCCGGCGTGGCGGGCTTCGAAGTCGTGGTCCGGGCTGCGGATTCTGCCTGACACAGAATCAGAGTTGGTTTGACTCAGATTTATGTGGCAAGCTGCGGCTAAAAAGTACTTGACAGGAACAGCGTCCGCGCGTATCGTTCCGGCTGTCCGGCGCTCTTGACCAGCGCTTCCGGCCAGCCAACCGGCAGGCCGGCAAGAAACGGCCCGAGGCCCCAAGCCCGGCCGGCCGGGCAAATCGCAACCAAGTCACGGACGCCGTGTGGCGTCCATCCAGAAAGAGGAGATCAGTTCCGATGAAGTTCAAGCCTCTGAGGGAGAACGTACTGCTTCGCCGTCTCGAGGCGGCCGAGGAGAAGATCGGCTCCATCATCGTTCCGGACACCGCCAAGGAAAAGCCGATGACGGCCGAGGTCGTCGAGGTCGGCGCCGGGAAGGTTCTGAAGGACGGCGGCCGCCAGGCTCCCGAGGTGAAGCCGGGCCAGACCGTCCTGATCGGCAAGTACTCCGGCTCCGAGGTCAAGCTCGACGGCGAGGACTACATCATCGTCCGCGAGGACGAGATTCTGGGCATCGTCGAGTAGACGGCCCCTACTGCAAGAAGGAGTAGCAACAGCAATGGCCAAGAAAATCGTCTACGACGAGGAAGCCCGGCAGGCCGTGATGCGCGGCGTGAACAAACTCGCCGCCGCGGTCCGGGTCACCCTCGGCCCCAAGGGACGCAACGTCGTCCTCGAGAAGAAATTCGGATCCCCGGTCGTCACCAAGGACGGCGTCACCGTCGCCAAGGAAGTGGACCTCGAAGATCCGGTGGAGAACCTCGGCGCCAAGATGGTGCGCGAAGTCGCTTCCAAGACCTCGGACGTGGCCGGTGACGGCACCACCACGGCCACGGTCCTGGCCCAGTCCATCTACCGGGAGGGCCTCCGGAACGTCACCGCCGGCTCCAACCCGATGGAACTGAAGCGCGGCATCGACAAGGCCGTGAGCAAGGTCGTGGGTGAGATCCAGGGCTCGTCCAAGGGTGTCAGCGGAGACATGATCGCCCAGGTGGGCACCATCTCCGCGAACGGCGACCAGGAGATCGGCCAGATCATTGCCGACGCAATGGCGAAGGTCGGCAAGGACGGCGTGATCCAGGTCGAGGAGAGCCGGACGCTCGACACCGAACTCGACATCGTCGAGGGCATGCAGTTCGACCGGGGTTACCTCTCGCCGTACTTCGTGACCGACTCCGACCGAATGGAAGTGGTTCTCGAGGACTGCCTCGTGCTCGTCCACGAGAAGAAGATCTCCAGCATGAAGGACATGCTCCCCGTGCTCGAGAAGGTCGCCCAGGCAAGCAAGCCGGTGATGGTGATCGCCGAGGACGTCGAGGGCGAAGCGCTCGCGACGCTGGTGGTCAACAAGCTCCGCGGCACCCTGAAGGCGGCCGCGGTGAAGGCCCCGGGCTTCGGCGACCGGCGGAAGGCGATGATGGAAGACATCGCCATCCTGACCGGCGGGAAGGCCATCTTCGAGGATCTCGGCATCAAGCTCGAGAACATCGAGATGGGCGACCTGGGCCGGGCCAAGAAGGTCATCATCTCCAAGGAAGACACCACGATCGTCGAGGGCGCCGGGACCACGGACGCCATCGCGGGCCGGATCCAGCAGATCCGCGCCCAGATCGAGGACACCACCTCGGACTACGACCGCGAGAAGCTCCAGGAGCGGCTCGCGAAGCTGGTCGGCGGGGTGGCCCTCATCAAGGTCGGTGCTGCCACCGAGACCGAGATGAAGGAGAAGAAGGCCCGCGTCGAAGACGCCATGCACGCGACCAAGGCGGCGGCCGAAGAGGGCATCGTCCCCGGCGGCGGCATCGCCCTGATCCGCGCCAGCGCGGCCCTCGACGAACTGGCCGAGAGCAAGGACCTCACCCACGACGAGCAGGTGGGCGTGCGGATCATCTCCCGCGCCATCGAGGAGCCGCTGCGCTGGATCGCCCAGAACGCCGGCCACGAGGGCTCGATCGTGGTGAACAAGGTCAAGGAAACCTCGGGAGCCCACGGCTTCAACGCGGCCACCGACGAGTACACCAACCTGATCGAGGCCGGTGTCATCGACCCGACCAAGGTGGTTCGTTACGGGCTGCAGAACGCAGCGTCCATCGCGGGCCTGCTGCTCACCACCGAGGCGCTCGTCTCCGAGATCCCGGAGAAGGAGGACAAGTCCGCCGGTCCCGGAGGTCCTCCGGGCATGGGCGGCATGGACTACTAGTCCGCGCTCTCCCGCTCCAACCTTGGGCGTCGGCGCCGCGTGGCGCCGGCGCCCATTCTTGTTTCCGCTAAGGCCGACGGGAACGGCCCGAAGGAGGAACCGCCATGGGCGAACAACCGAAACGGACTCCGGTCCGGCGTGAACGGAATCACGAGCGGCCCGAGAAGACAGGGTCAGGGAGGGCCCCTGGAACGTTCACGGAATCAGGAATTGAGCAGCAGATCTCCAATCGCGAGATAGACGTTCAGCGGCCGGTCCGGGACGAGATTCCGCCGCCACCGCCGAGGCCCACGCCCGAGAAGGGTGAAGACTGAGACTCGATCCATGCGTCACAATAGGCGCATGCCCCAGTCGCTGGACCAGCACTGGCACGATCTCCTGTTCGCCGTCCGCAAGTCGGTCAGATATCACGAGCGGCGGCAGCGGTTCTTCCTGGCGTGCAACCGATTCGTCTCCTTCGTCACGGCGGCCTCCGGCACATCGGCCCTAGTGACCTTGCTGAATGACGCGGACAAGGCCGTCGTCATGGCCATCGCGCTGCTCATCACGCTGGCCGGACTCCTGGATCTGGTGTTCGGCACCGCGCGCCGGATTTCGGAGCACGGGAATCTCGCGCGGGAGTTCGTGGCGCTGGAACGACGAATGACCCTTGCGGAGCCGTCGCCAGAAACGCTCCGGGAGTTGACCGCGGCGCGACTGGAGATCGAGGAGCGCGAACCGCCGATTCTTCGCGTGCTGAACGTCCTCTCGCACAACGACGTGATGCGGTCCATGGGTTATCCGCAGTCGGAGTGGGCGCGCGTGACGCCCTGGCAGCGCCGTCTCGCCCCCTTCTTCGACTTCCGGGCGGACCGGCTCAGCGGCGAACTGACGACATCGACTGAAACCGCCTGATCCCCGATTTCCGGGCGTCGAGGGTCCCACCGGGCAAGGGCGCGCCCTCGTGAACGAGGTGAAGGAGACCGGGCGGGGCGCGCGGCCTTCACACCGCGACTTGGAAGGCGGATGGCGTTCGGAGTTTCGCTCCTCTGCGGAGAACGATGCCGAACTCCTCCCAGAGATCGTCGAGGAAGAGCGGTTCGATGACCTTGAGGATGTTCTGCTCGGTGGTGTAGTGCGCCCCCTGTGCCCGACGTCGCTTTGGGTCCATCACCGACTGGAAGAGCGAACCGAAGACCGCCGGTGAGATGCTCGACCAGTTGAACCGGCAGGCGGCGAGAAGTTGCTCCCGCATCGTTGCGGTGAACGCTGGAATCCGGATGGCGTCGGCGAAGAGATCCCCGTCTATGTAGGGAAAACGGGCGAGATCCTGGTCGAGAGTCGCGAGTCGCTGGCCTTCGGGGGTGTCCAGAATCTGGAAGAGTTGGGCTAGCAGTGGTCCGAGGTCCGTACCGTCCTCCCGGGTCCTCGTCTCCAGAAAGTCGAGCAGGATGTCCCGGGGCTCGAAGACCCCCGTGTCGTCGGCGAACAGGCAGAAGACGATCCGGACGAGGAACCGTTCGAGGTCGTGAGCCGGATAGCCGGCGTCCCGGAGCGAGTCGTGGAGCTTCCCGACCAGTTCGGCGGCCTCGATGTTCGCCGGGTCCTGATCCCGGAAGGTTCGGCTGGCAACCCCGAGGACAAAACCGAACTTCTCGACATAGTCGGCAACTCGTCGAGGCGAAAGGACACCTCGTCCCGCTGGAGAAGGTCGTGGAGTTCGAAGTGTTGGAAGTCGCTGACCAGGATGTAGCGGGGCCGCTCGCTTTCGGTCAGCGCGTCGAAGTAGCCGCCCGCCTGTTCGTAGGCTGTCGTCAGGTCCCGGCCCGCGCTCTTCTGCTCGACGATCAGGACTCCCGGCCAGAAGAGGTCTATGAATCCGCTCGTGTCGTCGAGCCGCTGCACCCGCTCCTCGTAGCGGGCAACCGACTCCCTGCGGACCCCGAAGATCCGGAAGAACTCGTTGTAGAAGCTCTGGGTCTCGCCTTTCTCGTATCCCGCGTCCGCCCACTTCCGCGCGAAGGACGCGGCGCGGGCGCGGATCTCGTTCCAGGAGAGTCGCATGCGGCGGCGTATTGTTTCAGGCGGTCCACCGCCTGGTTGTTCTCTGCGGTGCCTCTCTCACGCTCCCGCGGTGAGAGGACCAGGTTCGCGTCCGGTCCATGTTGAAGGCCCCGGCAGCCATGCCGACCGATCAGGTGACACGGTGCCCGGCGCGTGGCCGGTCGCAAGACTCTCCTGCAGGACCGCCAATTGTGACCGGCCTCCAGGGGCCGCTGGGAGGCCCCACACCGCGAAAGGAGCTGTTGGCTCAGTCAGTGTCCATGAGTAGCTGGTCGAACTGTTCCCGCCGGACGGGGATCATTCGTACCACTCTTCCCAGTTCATCCGAGCGTTCTCCCGCCGCCTTCACACCAAACACCGCCTTACCGAGCCGCTGTGTCTCCTGCACGGCCGTCACGTAGTCCGCGTCCGCCGACAGGAGATAGGCCACGTCGTACTCGTCCTTGTAGGCCATCCTTACGAGGTCCACCGCGATTGCTACGTCCACTTTCTTCTCAACGTAGTCAGGCACCGGCATGTTGCCCAACTCTTGGAGTTGTTCCCGGATATCGGACGGGACCCGTGAGCCCTCCTCAGCCAGAATCGTCCGCAGCCTCATGAGGGCCGGGTTCCTTTTCGGAGGGATCAGGTTCCTCTGAATTCGACCCCAAGTGACTCGCACTCCTTGCGCCTCCAAGAGGGCCACCTTGCTTCGCTGCCTTTCTATTCGGTCCCGATCCCCCGTGACCTTCCCGATGTAAAACCGGATCTCCACCAGAGACCGGCCCTTCAGGAGTTCTCTCGCGACCTTGCGGTAGTCCAGATCGTAGGCATCCACCCCGATCTTCCTCAGCCCGTGAAACCAGTTGTTGCCGTCGATGAAGACGACCGCTCTCGCCGGTGGCATCCGCACAAATGAAGACCCCCGGGGCGCCAAGGGCGGCCCGGGGGGGATTAGATTCCTAGTCTAGCTCAGCCACCGCGGCCCATGTCAACGGTTCCTCGACCTTGCATTGGCCCAACTGCAAGTTCGTCGATGTTCGGCTCTCTCGGCCTTCCCCGGCAGCCCATGGCGCCATCACCTGAAGCCACCGGCCAGGATCGGCCGCGCGGTAGACGGGGTTGGCAGTTGCGGTTCTGCTCCTTGCCGGGACCATCGGGCCCGGCCGGGTTTCATGCGCTAGGTTAGGCCCATGAAAGCGCCAGCCAGGGAAAAGCTCCACGATCTGATAGATCAACTCCCGGATAGCCACACCGCCGGTGCGGTGCGGATGCTGGAATTCTTGGCCGGGCAAGACAGTCTCGAGCGCAGACCCTTGGCGGGACTGCCTCTGGACGGGGACGAGCTGAGTGATGAGGCGGTGCGAGCGGTCGAAGAAGGGATCGCGGATCACCTGGCCGGTCGAACCCACACCTCGGACGAGGTGAAGAGAGAGCTGGGCGTCTGAGGGAACGCGCAGCATCGCGCCCTTCGCGACCTGGCGCGGCTTGATCGGCCCGCCCGCATTCGGGTGGTCGAGGCAATTGGCTGTTGTGTCGAGCTGGACGGGGCTCATTCAGAAGTATTTCTAAATGTCTTGATATCACGACTTATGCGTATAAACAACAATAGAGTATAGTTTTCGACACCTGAAGTCGCGACGGAATGCAGGTGTCACCGCCACCCCAACACGCAGTGCCCGTGAGGCACCGACCATGAGAACCAGCACCACATCGGATCCCGCCGTTCCCGCGTCGCGTCGTCGCCTCAGCGCCGTCCTCAACGAAGCCGGCGATGTCGTGCGGATAGACGACGTCGTGAATGCCCTCGACGTGTCGCGCGCCGAAGCGGCAAAGCTGCTCTCACGATGGGTGAAGCAGGCATGGCTGCGGCGTGCGGCCCGCGGCGTCTATCTCCCGGCCTCACTTACCACGCTCGGCAGCATCCGTGTGCTGGAGGACCCGTGGATCCTGGTACCGCCGCTCTTCGATCCGGCCTACATCACGGGCCGCACCGCCGCCGAGCACTGGGATCTCACCGAGCAGATCTTCCGCGACATCGTGGTCATGACGGCGCAAACCGTGCGGCACAAGAGCCAGCGACGCCACGGCGCCCAGTTCAGCCTTACGCACATCCGCCCGGAGAAGATCTTCGGCACCACGAGCGTTTGGCGTGGCAGAACCCGGGTCGCTGTGGCGGACGTGCACCGGACAATCGTGGACATGGTCGCTGATCCGGAACTCGGTGGTGGAATCCAGCATGTGGCGGACTGTCTTTCCGTCTACTTCAAATCGGCCGGCCGCGACGAAGACCTCCTGATCCGCTACGCCGTGCGGCTCGGCAACGGCGCGGTCTTCAAACGCCTGGGCTTTCTCGCCGAACGCGCTGATACAGGCCCGGAACTGCTGGAATCCTGCCGCAGGCGCCTGACAGCAGGGAACGCGAAGCTCGACCCTGCGCTGGAGTGCCCGCGCCTCATCACTCGCTGGAAACTGCGGGTGCCGGAGAGCTGGGCTTCACGGAGAGGAACGTGATCGGCCGCCGCGAAATCCTGGAAGCCGCCACCGCGACCTCGCTCCTGCCGCAGGTCGTCGAGAAGGACTAAGTGCTGGGCTGTTTGCTGGCGGGCATCTACAACCAGGGGGAGCTTGCGGACGACTGGATCTTCAAGGGCGGGACGTGCCTGAAGAAGTGCTTCTTCGAGACGTACCGCTTCTCCGAGGACCTCGACTTCACGCTCCGGAATCCAGAGCATCTGGGGCAGGACTTTCTTGCCGCCTCGCTTGGGCGGGTCGCGGCGTGGGTCTACGAGCAGACTGGGCTCGAACTGCCCGCGGATCGCCAGGATTTCGACCTCTATCGGAATCCCCGCGGCAACTGGTCCTGTCGAGCCAAGATCCCCTATCGCGGTCCCATCGGTCCCCGCGGAAAGACCTCCCTCCGGCATCCCACGCCTTCGGAACCACCATCTCCGCGAGCGACATTCACACAACACGTCCTGCGGGCAATCCCGCCCCCGCCCTTAGGTGCGGCCAAAGATCACCGTCACCGTCATGACTATGGGGACCGGAACTCCATTGAGTAGTGTGGGCTCGTACTTCCACTGCCGCACGGCACCCATCGCCGCCTCGTCGAGCAGCGGAATCGAGCGAAGCACGTTGACGTTCGTCACGTTGCCGTTCGGATCGATGACGGCCTCGAGAATCACCGCTCCTGAGACGCCCGCTCGCCTGGCGATTTCCGGATAGACCGGCTCAACATACACGGTACGAGTCGCTTCCCGCACCTCACCCCCTACGCGCACCGGCCCTGCATTCACCGAC
>MPMW01000155.1 GCA_002238705.1 Acidobacteria bacterium bin61
CAGCGTTCCGCCTTCCTCCAGGACTCCTGGGCGGTGAACAACCAACTGCGTCTCAACCTCGGCGCCCGCTGGGACTGGCAGGGGGGGCCCCCCCCCGCCGCGACCGCGCCGCCCCCCCCCCGCCTTCTCCCCCACCCCCCCGCCGAGCCCCCGGCCCCCCCCAGCCGCTTTCTGGACCCCGTCTCGCAGGCGGGCACCGGGAACCTCATCATCTGGAACACGATCTCACCCCGCCTCGGGATGGTGTTCGACCTGACGAATGACGCCCGGACCCTCTTCAAGGCCAGCTACGGGCGCTACTACTGGGTCCTCTGGCTCGACCGGGTGCAGCTCGCCAGCGTGGCCGGCGACCGGAACCGGAAGCACGTCTGGAACGACCTGAACGGCGACCGGAACTTCAGCTCGGATGAGGCGGGCGCGGTGCTCAGCGTGTTCGACGCCGGCGCGAACCCGGTGACGATCGACGGGAACCTCGATCCGACCTACACCGACGAGTTCACGGTGGGCCTGACCCGCGAGGTGGCGGCGAACGTCTCGGCGAGCGCCACCATCATGTGGCGGCGGGACCGCGACATCACCCAGATCACGAATACCGGCATCTCGAATGCCGACTACACCGCGGTCACCGGAACCGACCCGGGCCCGGACGGCGCGCTCGGGACCGGGGACGACGGCGGCGGGGTCACCTTCTACGAACTCGACGCCTCGAAGACCGGCCTCTCGCCCGACTTCCTCACCACCCGCCCGGGTTTCGAACACGAGTATCGCGGCTTCGAGTTCAACCTCCACCGCCGCCTGGCGTCCAACTGGCAGTTCATGGGGTCGATCACCATCGGCCAGCAGTCGGAGAACTACGGTCCCGGCTCGTTCGACAACCTGGACCGCGCCATTCCCGACGATCGCGGGCGCCTGGGCCGACAGCCGCAGTTCCCGCTCAACAATCCGGAGCTGGTGGACGGCACCCGGGTCGCGAACTCGACGCCGTATCTCATGAAGCTGCTCGGCACCTACCAGGCCGACTTCGGGCTGACGCTCAGCGGGTTCTACCAGTACATCAGCGGGAACAACTTCACCCGGACCGTCAACTCCCAGGCCGCGCTGGGCCGCAGTCTCAACCAGGGCAACGTGCGGGCCTTCGCGGGTGAGCGGAACGGGGAGAACTGGGACGCGGCCAACGTGCTGGACCTGAGGGCCGCCTACGACCTGGGGCTTGGTGACATGGGCGTCATTTCCCTCCAGTTCGACGTGTTCAACGCGCTCAACATCAACACGATCACGAATACCCAGAGCCTTTCGGGCGGCGCCTTCGGGCGCGTGCTGGCGTTCGTGCCGCCGCGGATCTTCCGGCTCGGCGCCAAGCTGCGCTTCTGATCGTCTGATCTGATACCCCCGGCCGGGGCGGCGTCTCGCCGGCGCCGTCCCGGCACTCTTTTGCGAGGTGAACTCCGTGCGCTCGACCGTCTTCCTTCTGTCCAGCATCCTTCTTACCGGCCTGCTGGCCGCCGGCTGCACCCCCGCGCCGGCCCCGCCCCCGGACTCTCCGGACGCGTCGGGTTACGGCGTGCCCGGGGCCCTCGAACGGGCCCGGATCAAGACGGCCATCGTCGAGGAGAAACTCCGCACCGCGCTGCTGCCGGCGATGCGGGCGCACGGCATCGACATGTGGATCGTCCTCGACCGCGAGAACCATCCGGACCCGCTTCACGAGGAGATCGGCGGCGGTTTCGCCGGGGTGCGCTCCGCCTACATCTTCTTCGACTCCGGAGGCGCGGAGCCGGAGAAGATCTATCTCGGCTCGCACGTGCAGCCGGGGGACTCGGTGATCGAGCAGGTCTACGACGAGAAGGTCTATTACGGCTACAGCGAGGAGGGGATCACCCCGCACCTCCGGGAAGCCGTCCACAGCCGGGACCCTGAGCGCATCGGGATCAACACCTCGAGGACGCTCCCGGAGGCGGACGGGCTGACCGTAGCCTTCCGGGACGTGCTGGTGGAGGCCATCGGGAGCCCATACGCCGATCGCCTGGTGTCCGCGGAACTCCTGATCCGGGACTTCCGCAACCTGCGCACCCCGCTCGAGCGGGACCTCTACCGGCAGCTCACCGAGTGGACCGCGCGCTGGGAGACGGAGGGCCTGACGGGGTCCCACGTCATCCCCGGCGAAACCACCGCGCTCGAGATGGCCGGGTGGTTCGAGGACAAGGCCATGGAACTGGGCATGGGCAGCTTCCAGACCGTGCGGGTGGTGCGGGAGGGTGACCTGCTGCCGCGCCACGACCCGGACATCGCCATCGAGCCCGGCGACATCGTGGCGGTGGACGCGGGGCTCTTCTACCTCCAGTTCGAGAGCGACATGAAGCGGACCGCCTACGTCCTGGCGCCGGGCGAGACCGAACCGCCCCAGAGCATCCGGGACGCCTGGGCGGAGGTGATCCAGACCTCGCGTCTCTACGCGAGCAAGATGGTTCCGGGCGCCATCGGGCACGAGGTCTACGAGGCGATCATCGAAGAGGCGCTGCGCGACGGCTACGTCCGGGACACCCGGACCGACCCGAGCGTGGGGAACGTGGGGCCCGAGCACGAGATCGCGCTCTACGGGCACTCGCTCGGCAACGACCTGCACGACATCGGCGCCCGGGTCGCTCCGGATATGCCGTTCGCCTACGGCGACCGCGTTCGCTTCGCGCTGGTTGAAGGCGAGTTCGTCGCCATGGAGTTCCACGTCGGGGTGCCCATCCCCGAATGGGAGGGAAAGAAGTGGTCGGCCCGCTACGAGGAGATCGCGGTGGTGGGCAGCGAGGGGCTCGAAGAGCTGATCCCGTTCCAGACGGAACTGCTGCTCATTCCTTCCCGGTAGAGCCCGAGGGTCGCGAATCGCCACTTCCCGCGTGGCGCATGGGCTTGGAACGCCGGCTTCAGCCGGCACAGCCCGCCGCAGGCGGGCGGCGGGACAGACCCTGGTGTCCCGGATGGGCGCCGCGGTCGGCGTGAACCCCGTGGGCGGCCGCGGCGCGCAACGTGGAACCGTCACCGCCGCGACGGCACGGTCTGTAAATATGTGATGTAATATCGCATTCTTCGCGGAATATCGGCATTGATATACCCACGTCTCCTGGAATCGCCGCGCGAATCCTTCTTCCTGTTCGGGCCGCGGGGCACCGGCAAGTCCACCTGGATCCGGGAGCGCTTCCCGAACGCGCCTCGCTACGATCTGCTGGACACCGGAGAAGCGTTGCGGCTGTTGGCTGAACCGGTGGCGCTCTGGCACGAACTCCAGGGCCTGCCTTCCGGCTCCTGGGCCGTTCTCGACGAGGTGCAGAAGGCTCCAGCCGTGCTGGATTCAGTGCACCGGCTCATCGAGGAACGCCGCCTGCGGTTCGTTCTCTCGGGGTCGAGCGCCCGAAAGCTGCGCCGCGGGGGCGCGAACCTCCTGGCCGGCCGGGCGATCACCGTCTCGATGCCGCCCCTCGTCTCTCGGGAACTGGCGTTCGAGATGGATCTCCCCGAACGGCTGCGTTTCGGAATGCTCCCGCAGGCCATCACCAGCGTGGATCCGGTCGCTTTCCTGCGCTCGTACGTCGAGACATATCTCATGGAGGAGGTCAAGGCGGAGGCGCTCACCCGCAATCTCGGAGGCTTCGCCCGGTTTCTCGAGATCGCGGCCCGCCAGAACGGCCAGGTCACGAACGCCGCGGGCATCGCCCGCGACGTCGGCATCAGCCGCCGAACAGTGGACGGATACTTCGAAATCCTCACCGATACGCTGCTCGGCGATTGGCTCCGCGCTTGGCGGAGCAAACTCGGCAACCGCCAGATGCGGGGGAGCAAGTTCTTCTTCTTCGATTCCGGGGTGGCCCGGGCGAGTTCCGGCCGGCTCCCCTATCCGCCGACGCCCGAAGAAGCGGGCCCGCTGCTGGAGACGCTGGTGTGGCGCGAACTCCGGACGTACGTCCAGTACTGCAACCTTCACTATCCGCTGTTCTACTGGCGCAACTACTCGGGCGCCGAGGTGGATCTCCTCTGCGAAACCGGAAACGGATTCGTGGCAGTCGAGATCAAGAGTTCACGGCGCTGGGACCGCCGCTTCGGACGGGGGTTCCGTCACCTGGAACGGGAGCTGGGGCAGGACCGGCTGCGGTGCTTCGGGGTGTACCTGGGGGAGCGGCCCGCCCAGTTCGGCAGGGTCACCGTCCTTCCGGGCCCCCCGCTCCGGCCGGGGCTGCCGTCACCTGGAACGGGAGCTGGGGCAGGACCGGCTGCGGTGCTTCGGGGTGTACCTGGGGGAGCGCCCCGCCCAGTTCGGCAGGGTCACCGTCCTGCCGTGCCTCGAGTTCCTCCGCCGGCTATGGGCCGGCGACATCGTCCGGTCCTGAGCGGCCCCGCATCGTGTCGTCGCGCGCGGCCGGACAGCCCTACGCGCCGAGTTGCGCGGCGAGGTCGAGGAAGTCGCTCGCGTTGACGTCGAACGCGTCCTCGCAGGACAGGTCGATCCGGCGGCCCGGCCACTCGTTCGGCCGGGGCACGAAGCCCGTGCGCAAACCCGCTTCGGCCGCCGCCCTCAGGTCGTATTTGTGCGCCGCGACCATCATGACCTCACCGGGCGCCAGCCCGAGCAGGCCGGCCGCCTTCAGATAGACCTCGCGGTCAGGCTTGTAGTGTCCGATCAGCTCCGAGGAGAGCACGAGGTCCCAGGGGAGTCCGGCATGCCTGGCCATGTTCACGAGCAGCGCCACGTTTCCGTTCGACAGCGTGGTGATCGTCAATTTCGCCTTCAGCCGCGCGAGGCCCTCGACCGAATCGGACCACGGGTCGAGCCGGTGCCAGACGCGGTTGAAATCATGTTTCTCGGTTTCGCTGAGACCCCGAATGGCGAAGCGGTCCAGCGTGTCGTCCAGGTTCATCCGGTGCAGCTCGTCCATGTTCGTCCAGGGAAGTTCTCCCTGGCGCACGCGGTTCATGGCGGGTTGGTAGCCGTCTCGCCAAGCTTCCGCGAAGGCG
>MPMW01000156.1 GCA_002238705.1 Acidobacteria bacterium bin61
CAGGGCCGCTTCGACCAACTCCTCGCCGCTCTCCAGGAGCACGCCGACTCCTGCCCCGAGGCCCAAAGGACCCTCGACTACTTCACCAACAACCGCGAGAAGATGCGCTACCCCGACTTCCGCGCCCAGGGACTGTGTGTCTCCACCGGCGTGCTCGAAGCCGGTTGCAAGTCCGTCATCGCCGAACGACTCAAGAACAGCGGCATGCACTGGACCGTCGACGGAGCCAACGCCGTCATCGCCCTCCGATGCGCCATCCGGTCCAATCGCTTCGACGACTTCTGGGAGCGCCGCGCCGCTCGGTGAGCCCTATCTCACAAATGTGTCGTGCACCCCTCGAGAGAACGCCGGCGCGCCGCTATCGGGATGCCCGATTCCGTGCGGCCCGCGCCGTCAGCCGGGCGAGCCGGACGATGTCCGGGACGCTCGCACCTCTGGAAAGGTCGTTCACGGGGGCAGCGAGCCCCTGGAGGATCGGCCCGGTAGCGGACGCCCCGGCGAGGCGCTCCACCAGCTTGTAGGCAATGTTTCCGGAAGCCAGATCGGGGAAGATGAGCACGTTCGCCCGTCCCGCTACCGCGCTCCCCGGCGCCTTGCTTTCGCCGACGGGCGGTACGAGGGCCGCGTCCGCCTGGAGCTCCCCGTCTACCGCCAGGCCGGGGCGGAGTTCTCGCACTCGCGCCGCCGCCTCCGCCATGCGGTGCGCGTCCGGATGGTCGGCGCTGCCCCTGGTCGAAAACGAAAGGAACGCCAGCCGGGGTTCCATTCCGAGCAGGTCGCGGGCCGTCTCCGCGGAAAGAAGCGCGATTTCCACGAGCTCTTCGAGGGCGGGCCGGGGAATCACCGCGCCGTCCGCGAACAGGAGCGGCGCGCGGCCGTCCGGAAACTCCATCACGAAGGCCCCCGAAACCCGAGAGATCCCCGGCCTGATTCCGACGCCGAGCAGTCCGGCGCGGATCACCTCGGCGGTGGTCGTGGCGGCGCCCGCCACCGATCCTTCGGCCTCTCCACCGGCGACGAGCAGGTTGGCAAACACGAGCGGGTCCCCGGCGGCCTGAAGAGCTTCGGTGGGATTCATCCCGCGGTCCCGGCGCCGCGTCCAGAGCCGTTCAGCCGCCCGCTCGAGAGCGGCGCCTTGAGGATGCACGGTCCGGACGGCATCCGCGCCGGACGACGCCGGCGGCCGCGAGGTTGGGCGCCCAACCAGCAGGGGCTCCAGGTCCGGGTCGTCTCGCAGCGAATGAACCGCCTCAACGACACGCGAGTCCTCCGACTCGGGAAAGACGATCCGCGGCCGCCGCGCGCTCGAGGGCACAGGCTGCTTTGCCTTTGGCGCTAGGATACGCAGCCTAAAGCGAGGCTCCGGTTCTTTATGTCCGGGCTCCCCGATGTGGGTGATTCGGATATCGGAGCGAGCGTCAACAAGGTTTCCGCTCCAAGAGCAGCCTTTGGCCGGTTCGCGACTCCTGCGCACCCGCCTCGTTGCGTCTCCAGAAGTGGGGATTGCGGAAACCACGAAGCCCCGGGAGAGGGAGGAAGCAAATGGAAATCACGGAACGTAGCGTAGGCGGTGTCACCGTACTGGATCTGAACGGAAAGATTCAGCTCGGTGAAGGCGACGATGTCCTCAGGCACACTGTGCGCAGCCTGATCGCGGGAGGAACCCGCCAGCTCGTGCTGAATCTGGCCGATGTCCCCTACGTGGACAGCGCCGGGCTCGGCGAGTTGGTCCGCTGCCACACGCGCATGGTGCAGGCTGGCGGCAGCGTCAAGCTGCTCAACCTGACGGCCCGCATGCAGGATCTGCTTTCGATCACGAAGCTGGTCACCGTATTCGAGACCTTCGAGGCGGAAGACTCCGCGGTCGCGAGCTTCTGAGGGAGGCGCGGGAGGCCTTCACGCAGGTCGGGAGACGGCCGGTTCCTACCGGCGTTTCCTCTCAAGGACCCACCTGACGAGGCCTCCTCGCGCGCTCCGGCTCTTGGCGCGCGTTGCCCCTCCGGCGACGCGCTCGCGGAAGGGATCGGATTCGGGTGACGGCACACCTGCGACGCCAAATCGCTCTCGGGAGAGTTGTGCCCGAGACTTCCCCCACCGGCTCCCGGCGGGGGACGAGAAGCCGCCGAATCCCCTGATCCCTCCGCGCCCAACAAAGTCCCGCCCCGCGGGCGGGCGCGAAGGAGACAAATGGCGATTTCGATAGCCAACGAACCAACCGGGAAGGGAACACCCCAGAAGGGCCCGTCCGTTCCCAAGCCGGATGTCGAGAAGATCATGGCGGACATCCGCCGCGTTGCCCGGGAGCGGGCGGAGGAAGGAACGAAGAGCGAGCGGGAGTTCAAGGCCGATGTGAAGAAGCGGATGCTGATGCCGCTCGGATCGCGCGGCTTCACCGAGGATTTCGCCGAGCGGATCCGTTCCCGTGACACGTCCCGCTGGAACGTTCAACTTTCCAGCACGGCGTTTCGCAGTTCGCCGTTCGGTCCGATGCGGTTGCTGCGCTGGTTCTTCACACCGCTCACCCGGCTGCTGGTGAACTTTCAACCCACCGTGGATCAGGTTGCCCGGCAAGCCGAGATCAATGAGTACCACCGCCGGCTCCTCTGGGCCACGAACAGGGACCTCGAACTGGCGCGACTCGAGATCAACGTGATCAAGAACGAACTGCGCCGGCTGGGTGTCCATGCCGATTTCTCGTTCAGCTCCGGAGGTGCGAGCTCCGAAGCAGGGCAGAGAAGCGGCGGGTCGGGGCGCGGCCGATCCGATAATCGGGGTGGCCGATCCGACAACCGGGGCGGCCGGTCCGACCGGGGGCGAGGCGACCGGCGGCGAACCGATGGTGCCCGCTCGGACCGCGACGGCGGCGGTCGCCGGGAACGGCAGGGCTCCGGTCAGGGATCCCGCCAGACGGGAGGACAGTCGAACCGCCAGGGCCCGCGGCAGGGGTCCCGCCCCAATCGAGGCGGAGGACGTCGAACCGGGAACGGTGCGCCCTCGGGAGAGAAGTGAGGTGCGGCTGGTCTTCGTGACTCCGCGCTTTGGGGCGGGAGACGCCACCGCGCCGGAGTTGCTCGCTGCGGAGTTGGCGGGTCGGTCACCCGGCGGCTGGCGAACCACCGTCGTTACGACCACGGCGGCCGGGGCGTCCGACAATGCGTTTCGCACCGGAGACATCCAGGACGAGGGAGTGCGGGTGGTGCGCTTTCCCGCGGAAGCCCGGCCGGGGTCGGAACCTCAGGGTCGAGCCGGCGCGGTGTCCCTCACCTCCCCCGAACTGCTCGCGCATCTACGGGACCGGACGGGCGAGTACGACCTGATCGTGCTGTTCGGGGCTTCGGCCGTCTGTCTGGAGGCGGCGAAGGTCGACCCGGGACGCACGGTCCTGCTGCCGTTTGCCGACACGGAGACGGATACCGCTGCAGACTCGGAGATCTATCGGCACCCCGCCGCGTTCGTATTCGGGAGCGAAGCCGAAGAGATCCTGGTCCTGAAGCGCTATCAGGTGCACCGGCGCATGCGGGAGACCGTCGCGGGCACGCTGTTATTGCCGCGCGGCGCGGACCCTGCCGTGTTCCGGCGGCAGACCGGGCTGACCGGGCCCTACCTGGCTTCCGGCGGGCCGCTCGAGCCTGGCCGCGGTATCGAGGAACTGCTGAGGTTCTTCTCCACCTTCAAGGACCGTCACCCGCAGTCGGCCCTGGAGCTCGTGTTGATAGGGCCAGCGGCGATGCCCATCCCAAAACACCCGGCCATCCGTGTCGTTGACCCAGCCAGCACGCGCGTACGCCTGGACGCGGTCGGCGGCGCCATGCTGGCGGTGATCCCGGAACGGCTCGCCGCGTTTTCCACGACGGCGGCGGAGCCTTTTTCCCTGGGTATCCCGATTCTGGTCAACGCTTCGGCGACGGAGCTCGCCGAGGACTGTCGCGCTTCGGGTGGCGGCCTCTACTACCAGAACTACGACGAGTTCGAACTCATCCTCGAACTCGGCCTGCGGGATTCGTCCCTCTTCCCCCGGATGGGCACGGCCGGCCGTGAGTTTCTGGAGTCGCGGTACGATTGGGACCTGGTGATGGCGCGCTACGACCGCGCGTTCCGCAGCTTCGCGCGCCCTTCGCGGAGTGGCGCCGGCGAGGTGCCGCCTGCTGAGTTGGCTGCTCCGCCCGCGGCCGAGAAACCGGTTCCTCCGAGTCCGGAGCCCGAGGTGGAAACGGCGGAGCTCCCGGACGCCGGAGAAGATCCGGTGGAGGCTGAAGGCGAGGGCGCCCGAGAGGTCTCGGAAGAGCCGGGCGACCCGCTCCCGGCTGCGGAGGCTTCCCCGCCGGAGCGAGAGGACGAGCCTCCAGCAGAGGTGTCTGGAGAGTCCGCTCCGCCTGACGCCTTCGATGAAGTCTCCGGGACGGAGGGGGAGCCGGAGGTCCTGGTGGAGGAGCAGGCAGCGGCGGAAGGTGGGGAGAGCGACGTCACCACGCCCGACGAGGACCCCGAATCCACCGAACCCGGGGACGCTGAGGAACCCGACCAGGCCGAATCCGGAGAGGATGACGGCCTTCCCAGCTTCTTTCGCGGTTCGATCCGGGGCTAACCCGGATTTCTCATACTCCCGCCGGGCGGCCGACCGAGGATTCTTGCAACCCGTTGATTCAGCGCGGGTACCGCGAGCTGCGGGGACCCCGACCGACTGGACGACGTGTCGCCTCGGAGCGCCGGCCTCTGGCCGGCATCGCTCCGCGCCAGCGGAGCGAAACCGCACATCGCTGCTCCTCCCGGATGGCGCCTGCACTCGGCACGCCCTTCTTCTTTGGTGGCAACGTGCGTTTCGCTTCGCTTCGCTCCGCAGTCTATCGGTTCCAAAGTGTCCCGTAGAGTGCCTTACAGTCCCGTAATGGTGCCATATAACAACGGGTTATCGTGCTATACTGTCCCCTTGGGAACGACGGAAGCCCTCTCGTTCTCACCCATTTCGTGTTTCCCATGTGATGCCCGAAC
>MPMW01000157.1 GCA_002238705.1 Acidobacteria bacterium bin61
AACGACGGATCCGCGGTAGGAGGCGCCGCCCTTCAAACCGGCCGGCCGGCGCCCCAATTTGCCGCTCGGGGCTCGGCGCCGGTCAGTGGGCGCGGATCAGCGCGACCTTGGCTTCCCGGAATCGGACTGCTTTTCCTCGGCATCCGTCGCGGCCGGCGCCCATGGGTCGCCCGCGCCTGCGGCGGGGGAGGAGGCCCCCGGGGCCCGGAAGTGCGGGTGGGGGGCCTCGAGCGGCGCGGCGCGGGGCGCCCGGCGGGGCAGAAGTCCCCGGTGTCCAGGAAGTGCGTGTGGAGACACTCGAGCGTCGCGCCGAGATTCGTCAGCAACTCGACCGTCTCCGGGTACGGGACGCGGGTGAAGAACCCGGCCCGGCCTCCGCGCGCCATGTCGGCGGTCGACTGTCCGAGGCGGGTGATCGCGGTGACGTTCCCGCCCTGCGACACGAGGTACTCGATGAGTTCGTTGTCGCCGCGGGAAGCCGCGTAGTGCATCGGGGTGTAGAGCCAGGAGTCTTGGTGGTTCACGTCCGCACCCAGTTCCTCGATCAGGTACTTCACGGCGGGAATGAACTGAGCGGGCCGGTTTCGAACGCTGAACGCGCCCAGTCCCAGATATCCGCCCCCCGCCGCGGCGTGGATCGGCCAGGCGTTCGGCGCCCCCTCCGGGATCCAGGGCAGCGCGGAGTCCTCCTGCTGGCGGCCGTCCTGCTGCCGGCGCTCCCGCATCCCGACCTCGGGCCAGCGGGTGGGAATGTGCGGATCCGCTCCGTGCGCGACGAGCAGTCGCATCGCCTCGAGATCCTGGGCGAAGGCGGCCCGCCAGAACGGCGTCGCCCCAGTGAGGTCGATGCCCAACTTGGTGAGACCGTACTCCCAGTACCAAAGGTGCGTATTGAGGCGGGGATTGGGATCGGCCCCGGCTTCGAGCAGCGCGCGGAGCACGGCCATGTGCCCGGAGTCCTGCAAGTCCTGCGCGCGCGGCTGCGGATAGTTGGACTTGGGTGCCCACTGGGTCTGGAGGACGGCGAAGAGCGGCGTGGCGCCGTCCGTCGAAGCGGCAAGATCCGGATTCGCCCCGTGCTCGATGAGGACGAGCGCCAGGTCGAACTGGCCGTTGAGCGCCGCCATCAGGAGTGGGCTGGTGCCGTCCGCGCTCACCTGATCCAGGTCCGCACCGCCGTCGAGGAGGGCCGTGGTGGCTTCGATGTGGCCATCGCGGGCGGCGTGCAATAGCGCGGTCAGTCCCCCGGTCCGGCCGACGAGGACCTCGCGGTAGGGCGGGCGCACGAGGTCGGGACCGCCCGGGTAGTCGGGCCCCACGCGGCCGAGCGAGTGCGGGCTTACGTCACCGACGTCATGGCCGGAGCGGAGAAAGTCGCGCTGCGCGCGGACGGCCGCCTGAACCTGGGCCGGGCTGGGCTCCCCCAGTGGCTCGGCTTCCGGGTCCGCCCGGTAGCCGAACGGTCCGAGCGTTTGGGGCGGCGCGCCGATCATGGCGCGGAAGCGGCGGTTGGCTTCCCGGTCCTGCGCCAGAGTGGGCAGGACATCGACCGCGGCGGTCGTGATGCCGGGGTCGGCGCCGGCGGCGAGCAACGCGGTCACGGCGGCGGCCCGGTTTGCGGCTGCCGCGAAGAACAGGGGCGTCTGCCCCGCCGACCCCTCCCGGGCGTTCGGATCCGCGCCGTGATCGAGCAGCGCGGCCACGGCCGGCCCGCCACCGGTAGCGCCGGCGGCGAGATGCAGCGCGGTCACGCCGCTGTTCGTCGTCCGGGCATTCGGGTCTGCCCCGGCTTCGAGCAGGCGAAGGACGATGGCGCCCCGCCCAGCCCGCGCGGCGATATGAAGCGGCGTATAGCGACCGATGCGGGTGCCGGCGTCGACCGCGGCGCCAGCCGCGATCAGGGCGTCGGCCACGGTGAGGTGCCCGCCCTCGGCCGCCAGGTGCAGCGCGGTCAACCCGTCGCCCCGCGCCGCGCCCACGTCCACCCCCTCCCGCAGGAGGGACCGCACGACTTCGACGTTCCCGTTGCGGGCGGCCGCTAGCAGCCGCCCCTCCGTGCCGGGCGACGTGTCCTGAGCCGCCAGGCCCGCGGGAAGGATCGCCGCGACAAGCAGAAACACCGCGGCGCGCCTCATGCCGAGATCCCGCCGCCGGTGGCCGCTTCGTCCGGGAGGTCGAGCGGGAACACGCCGTCGCTGTCGCCGAGAGTGGCCATCTCCGGGTGTCCGATCTTCCGCATCAGGCTCACGAAGGCGTTTGCCATCGGGGTCCCCTCCGGAGCCCGCAGATGGAGGCCGCCCGGAAGCGCGCCGTTCGCCCTGCCCAGGACGAGCAGCGGCGCCCGCCGGTGGTTGTGGAGGTTCCCGTCCGCCATCGCCGAGCCCCAGACGATCGCCGTCTTGTCGAGGAGCGACGCGTCGCCTTCCACCGTGTCGCGCATCTTCTCGAGGAAGTAGGCGAGCTGGCCGAGCCGGTACCGGTTGATCCGGTTGAAGTCCATGATGTCCTCGGGGACGTTGCCGTGGTGCGAGGCCCCGTGGACGGACTTCGTCGTCCCGCTCTCGGGGAACGTCCGGTTCGACTGATCGAAGCCCGTCTTGAAGGTGATGACGCGCGTGAGGTCGGTCTGCAGCGCGAGCAGTTGCAGGTCGAACATCAACTGCATGTGCTCCTCGAAGGAATCCGGAACCCCGGAGGGGGCCTCCGGCATCTCCCGTTCCTCCCCGCTGGTATTGCGCGCCTCGACGAGCTGGATCCTCCGTTCGATCTCGCGGATGTGCTCGACGTACTCGTCCAGCGCTACCTGGTCCGCCGCGCCCAGAGTCTTCCTGAGCCGGGTGACCTCGGTCGCGATCCAGTCGATCATGCTGCGGTCCGTGCGGCGCCGCGCCGCCCGGTCTTCGGCGGTGTCCCCGGCGCCGAACAGCCGCTCGAACACGACGCGCGGTTCGCGGATCGCCGGAAGCGGCTGGTTGGGTGAGGCCCACGCGAGCGAGGTCGTGTACGCGCAGTGGTAGTTGTAGGCGCAGCCGCCGCCGCGATCGATGCCCTCGATGCAGAGCTCGAGCGACGGGAGCACTGTCTCTCGCCCGTAGCGCTGCGCATGGAGCTGGTCGATCGAAGTGCCGATGAACATGTCGGAACCCTGCGTCTGCTTCGGATGCGCCTGGGTCAGGAACACCGCCGTCGTTCGGTCGTGGTCGCCGCCGATCTCCTCCGCCCGGAACGCCTCCGCCGACCGGCAGTCGGTGTTGCTCACGATCGTCATGTACTCACGGAACGTCTCCAGCGGTTTGAGTTGGCTGTCCGCGACCAGCTCGAAGCCGCGTCCGGTCGCCTGGGGCGCGAAGAGGTGGCGGGAGTCGCCCCAGTCGCTCGAGCCGGCCACGCCCATCGATTCCTCGATGCAGACGAGCCGCGCAAATCGCGCCGCCTTCAACGGGGCGGCCGCGGCCCGGCCGGCGGGAACCATTGCGTCGAGCAGGGGGAGCGCCACGCTGGCGCCGGCCCCCTGCATGAAGGTGCGGCGCGAGAGATGTTTGCCGGTGATCAAGTTCATGAGGGCCCTCCGCTTCTTGTCCTGTCTTCTGATTCGGTCGCCTCGTTCGGGGCCGGAGCGGGACGCGCCATCCGGAACGGGTCGCTGTTCACGACGCCGAGGATGAACGAGGACATTCGGTAGTCGTCCGCCTCCGCCTCGCGGGCGATGGCCCGGATCCCGGGCCCGTCGAAGTACTCCGCGCGGCGTCCGATCGCGTAGGCGAGCAGGTGCTCCGTGAAGTTCCGGACCAGGGGCACCGGCCGCTTCATGAGGATGTCCACGAGTTCGGCAGGCGTGCTCACATCGGTCCCGTCGTAGAAGATCCCCCGCGTGTCGAGCGCGACGCCGTTCTCGCGAACCCGAACCCGCCCCGTCACGTCGTAGTTGTCGAGCGCGAGTCCAATCGGGTCCATGAACCGGTGGCACGAGCGGCACGCCGGATTCGCCCGATGCATCTCGAGCCGTTCGCGCGTGGTGAGCAGCCGCCCGTCCCGGGCCGATTCGGTGTCGTCGAAGGCGGGGGTGTTGGGCGGTGGGGGCGGAGGCGGCGTACCCATCAGCACCTCCATCACCCACTTCCCGCGCAGAACCGGCGACGTGCGCGCGGACATCGAGGTGGACAGCAGCACGCTCCCGTGCCCCAGCACGCCGCGCCGGCTGTCGTCCGGGTAGCTCACGCGCCGGAACTCCGGCCCCGAAACCCCGGGAATCCCGTAGTGCGCCGCGAGGCGCTCGTTCAGGAAGGTGTAGTCCGCCGTGAAGAGTTCGAGCAGGCTCCCGTCCTCGCGCACGAGGTGGTCGAAGAACAGTTGTGTCTCACGGACCAGGTCCTCGCGGAGCTGGCCGGTGAAGTCCGGATAGAGGTAGGGCTCGGGCTGGTTGTCCTCCGCATCCTGGAGCCGCAGCCACTGCGAGGCGAAACGCGTCGACAGGGCCTCGGCCCGCGGGTCCGCCAGCATCCGCCTTACCTGCGATTCGAGAACCGCCGGATCCGAGAGCCGTCCCTCCGCGGCCAGCGTCACGAGTTCTTCATCCGGGCTGGCCGCCCAGAGGAAGAACGAGAGCCGCGACGCGAGGTCCACGTCCGCGATCGGGTAGGCCTCACCGGGCTGGACCTCCAGCGGCGCCTGCTCGAGACGGAAGATGAAGGATGGGCTGGCGAGGATCGACTGGAGCGCGGTCCGAACCCCGATCTCGAATCCGTCCTCCGCCGCGGCGCGTTCGTAAAAGGCCATCGGCCCTGCAAGATCGTCGTCCGTGACCGGACGCCGGTACGCCTCGCCGGCGAGCCGGGTCACGATCGACTGCGCGCAGCCCCGGGCCTTCCCGGAAACGTCGGCCACGGCGATCTCATCCCG
>MPMW01000158.1 GCA_002238705.1 Acidobacteria bacterium bin61
TCCGGTATCGAGCCTAGCCTGGCCGCCGTCGCGAACTCGCTGGACTTCGAGCACAAGTACCGGTCGCTCGTGATCACCTGGGCGCCGGACGCCCGGCCGGCCGACGCGCAGATCGGGGCCGTCCTCGACGAGTTCGAGAAGACGGCCTGGGCGAGCCTGGAGCCGGACCGCTACGCCTGGACGCCGAAACCGCAAGCTGGCGGCGGTGGTTCGAGCGGCTCGACGGGCAAGTGACAGGCTTGGCCCGGGACTACGGGACGCTCGCCGCGACGTTGCGCGAGCGATGGAGGTGATGCGGCGGCGCGACCGCAGGCGCGACCGAGACCACGGTCCGGGCCGCTGAAGCTCCTCGGCGCCGCATCGACTTGATGTCGAAGCAACCCGGAGTCTCGGAGCCCCATCTGCTGAATCGGTCGCCCGTTACGGGTTTCCGGGGCTAGACGGACCGGGGCGTTCCGGTTCGATTTCGCGGCGGCGCACGTGAACACGAACAGCATCGAGGCGGCCTACCGGCGGACGGATCTGTTCGAGCGACGGCGGGCGCTCATGGAGCAGTGGGCTGCGTTCCTTGCCGGAACCGCGGGCGGAGGAATGCGGCTTGCTGGGTAGGCGGTCCCTGTCGGCCAGCCGGTCAGCTATCCCGGCTATCGCAAGCCGTGGAACCGATTGGTTGGCGTCAATCAAGATGGCGGGCCGACTGGAGACAGCCGCACTAACAGAAGACCCCGGGGCGCGAAGTAACGGCCTGAGGCGCTTTTGCCCCTTCACCGGTTTGGAAACGTGGCGAAGTATCAACCTCGGTCCCATATCGGGCTGAGTTCTCCCGCCATATGGCGTGGTAGCCTCCAGCCCATGGACGCTGACCCTCGAGCGGAGTTGGAGCGGCTCATTTCCAAGTTGCCGGAGGCCATCGTCCCGGTGGCGCTCCGTATGGTCACGGAGCTGGCAGCCAAGCGCGATCCGTTCCTGACCCACGTTCTGGCGGCAGAAGAGGACAACGAGGAACTGAACGAGGTCGGTCAGCGGATGCTCCAGGAGGCACGCGAGGACTCCGCGGCCGGGCGGACGCACACCCTGGACGAAGTGGAGCGGGAACTGGGCGTTTGAGGCCCACGCTCCAATTCACCACGCGGGCGCTTCGCGATCTCAAACGACTGGATGCGCCGACACGTCTCCGCGTGCTCGGAAGGATCAAACGCTACATCGAAGAGCCTCCCGTGAGGGCGGTCCGCCTGAAGGGTGCGGGCGATACGTTGCGCATCCGTGTGGGTGACTGGCGGGTGCTGTTCGTTTATGAGTCCTTGGGCAACATTGTGGAGATCCAGCGGGTGGTGCATCGTTCGGAGGCGTATCGGTGATCCCGGCCGGGATGGGGGCGAAGCCGCCGGCGGCGCCCGGCCACGCATGGCCGGCGGCGAGCGTTCCCACAGCGACGGAAACGCGTTTCTGGATCTGCCATTGGCCCGCGTGTCTCTAGCGCGGAGGCCAGGACGGACTGGTTACGGGCGCTGATCTTCGAGCCGAACTCGCCACGCTGGAAACGACATTGTTCAGCGGCGGCGCGGCCTGACTCCCGAGGTTCTGCAGTCGATCCTTGACGGGGCGTGACACGCTTCGTCTTCGAGATCAATGCGCTCAAGGGTGGGCAGCGTTTCACGCTGCGGCCATCCCGCCCTGGGAGCCTGTCCCGTAGGAGGATTTCCGAACGTCATGGTGGAAAAAACAGTCGTTTTCACTCGCAAACGAACCTCCCCGTGGCCGATTGTTGCCTTCGTGTTGAGTTTTTACGCACCTGGGTGGAACTGTTGTCTTCTTGTTTTTCCTACGGGACAGACTCCTGGAATGGGGCCATGACCCGCGAAGCCCAGGCCGTCTTGGCTGAGGCCTTGCGCCTTGACGTTCCTTCCCGCGCTCAGTTGGCCGCGGAACTGCTGGGCAGTCTGGACGGACCCACCGATCCGAATGCCGATGCAGCATGGGCGGCGGAGATCGAGCGAAGGGTCACCGCGATCGAAGCGGGAACGGTGAAGCTCGAGGGCTGGGCAGACGTGCGGGACAGGATTGAGCGCGAGATTCTCAATCGGTGAACGTCCGTGTCGGCGGACCCGCCAGCGAGGAACTCGGCGAGGCTGTCCGATGGTACGAAGACCAGAGTCAAGGATTGGGCGTCGCGTTCCTTGAAGCCGTCCAAAGGGTGATTTCCCGCATCAAGACCCACCCGGAAATCGGCGCAATAATCACCGACCGACAGCAGACCCGGAGACTTCGCCAGCGGAACCTTCGGTTGCACCGCCAAGCGCAGCTTCACGATCTCCTGCAACTGGGATTCCAGTGGCGAGAGGACCCAGACACGACGGGACGACGATCAGACTGCCGCTGTGGTGTTGAGCGCTACCAACATCGGCGACTTCCGGAAGTGCGAAGTGGAGTAGTTCAACCTCTGCGTCTGAACTGATTCACTGAATCAAACGGGAACCCCGGGGCCATCCGGCCCCGGGGTTCTTCCTGTGTACGGCGGCGGGCATTGAAGGCGCAGCCGTCCGGGTGGCGCCCGCCGCTCGGCTCCAACATCGCTTCGCTCCCGCCATCCGCCTGGACGGCGGTCCTGCACCGCGAGCACGGAACCGGGGTCCACGTGCACGTCCTCACCGCGCGCTGCGAGCTGGAGACGGGCCGCAGCCTGAACATCGCCCCCCCGGGTGGCAGAAGACTTTCGACGCGCTGCGCGGCGCCTTCAACCACCAGCACGGCTGGAGCCGTCCGGACGCCCCGGCGCGCGCCCGGGCGCACCAGCCCGGCCATCGCGCCCACCTGGAGGCGACGAAGCTGCGGGCCGGCCTCGAGCACGAAGCCGGCCCGCGCGAGTTGATCCGCGACTACCTGCGTGCAGCGCGTCGAGCACGGCGCGGTGCGGAGCCGCGCCGACGTGGTCGCCGCCCTGGAGGAGGCCGGTTTCGAGGCGCCCCGCCAGGGCAAGCACTACCTGACCGCCCGCGATCCGGACAAGCGGGACGCGGTGGCGGCTGAAGGAGCGCTCCAGGAGCAGGACTTCGACCCGAAACGACTTGAGCGCCCGGCTGCGGAGCCGGATGGAGACCGAGCGCCGGCAGATCGAGGAAACGACGGCGAGCGAGCGGCGGCGGCTTGGCGAGAGGTCGCGCGCCGTCGCGACCGACGCGCTGCGTACCATCGAGGCCGATACGGCGGCAGCGACCGCGCGGACGCGCGCGCTTCTGCTGAACGGCTGGCTGCGGCCCCTGGTGGTCGGCCTGACCCTCTTCCTCGGGATCAGCGGGGGGAGCCGGGGGGCTGATGCACTGGCTGTCGGTGGGCATCCAGAGCCGGATCGAGACCCTGGCGGTGCTGGAGGTACGGATCGACACGGCCCGCGAGACGCTGGCCGAGATCGAGGACACGACCTGGGGCGTGACGCTGCGGGAGATCGACGGGGAGCGCTTCGTGGTGCTGCCGGACGGGACGCTGGACCATCCGCCCTGGACGGTGGGCGGGCGGCCTGCCTTGAAGCTGTCGAGCGAGTGAGGGAGCTATATGACCGAGTTAGAGAGACAGTTCGCGGTGGCCTTGAAGAGGTTGTCCGCGCAGTTCAGGACGGAACGGCGGCAGGACGCCAACGAGCAGCGGCGGCAAGCCGAGCAGATCGAGGCCTTGCAGCAGCAAGTCGAGCGGCTGAGCGCGGAGAACGATGTCTCGCGGCAGCGAACCGAGCGGCAGGACGCCGAAACCGCAAACTTGCAGCAGTGGGTCGAGCGGCTCGACGGGCAAGTGACCGGCTTGGCCCGGGCCTACAGGACGCTCGCCGAGACGTTGCGCGAGCTCTGGAGCTGATGCGACAGCGCGGACCGACCCGGGACCGAGACTACGGTCCGGGCCGCTAGTCCGATGTGTGTCGGAGTCGCTACAGGCTGATTGCCGCCCTTACTGGCCTCCGTCGCCAGACTGAGCCGGAGCCTGCTGAATGTCGATCTTGGCCTCCAACGCGGCCAAGCGTTCGCCGACTTCTCCCAAGCGCTGCTCCACTACCAGGAACCGGTCGAGCATATCCGCCCGGAGACTCCCCATTTGCCAGTAGACGCCGAAGACGGCCGTAACCAGGGCCACCAAGAGGAGGGCCTCCAGCGTGATAGGACGCCGAGGAGCCGGGCTAGCGTCGTCGCCCATCGTCTCTCCTCTTACGAGGGAACCCAAATTCGCGCGTACAGCCCGAAACTGCCGCCCTTACGGGCCTCCGTTACCGGACGGAGCCGGAGCCTGCTGAATGTCGATCTTGGTTTCCAGGCTGGCGAGGCGCTCATTGATCTTCGCGAACTCCTCGAGAAGCCGACGCTCCACCGTTGCAACACGCTCCACCATTTCAACGCGCACACTTCCCATCTGAACGTACACACCGATCACCGCGCCAACTAGGGCAACAAGGAGGAGCGTCTCCAGGGTGACAGGGGGGCGCCGTGGCGTGGGAGTGTCGCCGTCGCTCATGATGTCGCCTTTCGCGAGCGAAGGCCGGAGCCGCCCGCCGGGGCGTCTCTCAGCTTCCGCTCTGAGACACAGTCTATACACACGACCTCAGGTTTACGAACCGTGCCGGGGCATATCCGGTTTCTCGCCTGGAGGAATCTCACCCTCGATCCAGGAACGCCGACCACTCTTCCATGAGTTCCCGTCGCCGCTCGAACAGGTCGGTGCGCCGGTAGGCGGCCTCCACCCGGTCCGAGTTCACATGGGCCAGCGCCAGCTCGCACACCTCGCGCGGGGCGTCGGAGCATTCCGCCGCCCAATCCCGGAAGCTGGACCGGAACCCGTGGGGAACCG